>JAZAGZ010000015.1:0-38395 GCA_036231525.1 Pseudomonadota bacterium
ACATGTTTAGGCAGGTTGTCAGACATACTAGATATTATCGGGCCTTCTAACGGAATTTAAAGTCATGGCATCCATCTGAATTTTTAGATGCCCGCAATGCGCTTGCACTACGTATAACGCATTGTGCCAAAATATTTTATATTTTTTAGTATTCCCGCAAAAGATTAGACCGTATTTCGCATAACACCAATTACGACCCCTTCGATAGTCATAGTCTGCTCTCTAAGATCAATTTGAATAGGATCGAAATCAGGATTTTCTGGCATGAGCGAAACCTCGTGCCCCACCTGATGGTAGCGCTTGACAGTCACCTCATCCTCTAAACGCGCGACGACGATTTGCCGATTCCTTACCTCCGTTGAACGATGCACCGCAACCAGATCTCCATCTAAAATCCCTGCGCCCTGCATACTCATACCTCGTACTCGGAGCAAAAAATGAGGTTTTACCTTAAAAAACGTCGGATCAATCTGATAGTGAGCCTCTACATGCTCCTCCGCTAATATCGGTTGCCCGGCCGCAACCTGTCCTATCAACGGTAAACCTATTTGCTCTCGCAAGGTATCTTTCAAACGAATGCCACGAGAAATTCCAGGCAAGAGTTCGATAACCCCTTTACGTTCCAAAGCCCGTAAATGTTCCTCAGCAGCATTTACAGAACGGAAACCCAGTTCTTCGGCGATTTCAGCTCGGGTAGGAGGAAGGCTTGTCTCTTCAATAACCTTTTGAATTATATCGAGAACTTGATTTTGCCGTGAAGTTAATTGCTGCATTTTAATCACTGTATATAAACCCAGATACTGATATTATATACAGTTATTATAAGGATCAACCCACCAGGATAAGAAAACTCGGAGGTCCGCCAATAAATTCAGAATCTTGAATATGCGACACAAAGCACTCACTCTGAATTGCAGTAATGCGCACTTTAGGAAATAATCATGGCTCTATACTTAATTTGCACTGTCTGCCAAAGACGACTCAGGGGAACTCTATGATCAGGAAACTCCAGCTAGGCGCACTCTGTGCCACTCTGGCCTTCGCTACTGGATGCGCATCAATTACCCAGCAAGACTTGGATGCTGTGCGCTCTATTGCCGAAAGCGCCCAAAACTCTGCAGCCGATGCCGCTCGCCAGGCAGGCGAAGCTCGCCAGATGGCCTCAGGCGCTCAAAGCACTGCAAACCAGGCACTCTCTGCAGCTAATGCAGCTCAAGCCTGCTGCGATGCTACAAACGAAAGAGTGGACCGTATGTTCGAAGCAAGTCAGACAAAATAGACTTCAAGCTTCCACGACTTAAAAACGCCGCTTGATAGCGGCGTTTTTTATTGTGGTCCACAATTTCTATTCTTGCGTTCGCACAACGAGGCTTGCAGAAGAAACAAACTCGGGGATTCCCAAAGAGCGCAAAGCAACCCCCTCTGCAAGATCCCAACTAAACCCCTCGCCTTGACCTTCCCCAGTCGCTGCAACAAATGCGCGCGTCAACTCGGTCATCGTCCAAGCATCATCTTCAGTTTGTTCATCCAATGGAGGATGCGCTTCGAGATAAAAACCATCATTGGCCCATCCCAACTTATAAGGTTGATTAACAATGCGTACTGGTGTTCCTATCGGGACATCTTCGAATAACGCCTCGATATCTTCCGGAAACATTCGAATGCAACCATGTGTTACGCGCATCCCAAGACCCGAAGGCTTATTGGTCCCATGAATCAAATAACCCGGGAGACTGAGTCGCATCGCATGTTTACCAAGCGGATTGTCTGGCCCGGGCGGAACAACCTTTGGCAAGGGACGATTATCAGCCGCATGCTCTTCACGTATCGACTCGGGTGGGTACCATGTCGGGTTGAGCGCTTTGCTGATGATTTCTGCACGCCCTAACGGGGTCCCCCAATCCATACGGCCAATACTGATTGGATGGGTGATCACACGCCCCGATTCACCGTCCGGGTAGTAGTACAATCTCAGCTCAGGCAAATTGATTACAATTCCCTGGCGTGGGGTCTTGGGAAGCACAAAGTGAGTGGGTAAAACTATCTCAGTCCCTTCACCAGGCAACCAAGGATCGACCGTGGGGTTAGCCTGAGTTAGCTCTTCAAAACCAAGGTTGTACTGACGGGCCAACTTGATAAAAGTATCCTCGTACTCTGCAACAACCACCCTAGTCTGACCCACAACATCGCTGTCCTTTGAAAGCACCAACTCTACGGCCGATACCCCATTTAAAACAGCCAATCCCAAAAAAATTGAGAGAATTCTGACGAACTTATCCATGTATCAGGAGATTATACTATCTACCTGAAAAATGTGAGCTATGTAAGGGAATGAAATGGAAAAATTCAGTTTACAAATAAGCAAACCGCTCCTAGTACCTTAGCAAACACGAACCCCAAGTAAATCCGGCACCAAACGCCTCCAGGAGAAGTAAATCACCTCGTTTAATTCGTCCATCCCTGACAGCCGTATCCAACGCCATAGGAATTGACGCCGCTGAAGTATTCCCGTGCTGTTTAACGGTGAGAATAACCCGTTCCATCGGCAACCCTAACCGCTTTGCAGTTGCTTCGATTATCCTAATGTTAGCTTGATGGGGTACAAACCAATCGATCTGCCCCTGCTCCAGGCCATTCTCTAAGAGAACTTTATCGACCATAGCCTCCAAAGTGCGAACAGCCACTTTGAAAACATCGTTACCCTTCATATGTAGTTTTGCGGTCTCATCCACCTTCAGCTTTGAAACTCCGGCATCCGCGCAAAGAAGTGCTCGGTGTTTTCCATCAGCACCTAGATCACTAAAGAGTATCCCAGGATTCTCGGCTGCTTCTATAATCACAGCCCCGGCCCCATCCCCGAACAACACACAAGTCTCACGATCACTCCAGTCAAGTAAGCGTGACATAGTTTCTGCCCCAACTACGAGAGCACGTTTCGCCTGTCCTAAACGAATAAACTGATCAGCAATTGTTAGCGCGTAAATAAAACCACTGCATGCGGCCTCTACGCTGAATGCGATTCCGGTCATACCCATTCGTTCCTGTAGCAGACAGGCGACGTTTGGAAGCACAAGGTCAGGTGTGCAGGTGCCCACTACAACCATGTCGATGTCCTTGGGACCTAAACCAGACGCTTCCAACGCTGAGTACGCAGCTTTCTCGGCAAGATCACTTGTAGCCTCATTCTCAGCAGCTATGTGTCGAACCTCAATACCGGTACGCGTACGTATCCATTCGTCTGAAGTGTCGACGATTTTTGCGAGCTCATTATTCGTTAAAGCCCTCTCTGGGAGATACATCCCTGTGCCACTTACATGCGAGTACATTATGTTCCCTGGGCCTTAATAAGCCTTCCAATTTGCACGGGGACACCCTTGCGAGCTTCCACGATAGCCGTCTGAACCGCGCTCTCAAATGCAAATTTATCGGCACCGCCGTGGCTCTTAATAACCACACCGTTCAAGCCAAGAAGACTGGCGCCATTATATCGCCGTGCATCGAGTCGATTACGAATCGCGTTCAACGCTGAGTGAGCGGAAAGACTTTGCAGTTGTCGAATAGGATTCCGGCTAAACTCCTCGCGCATTATCACAGTGATAAGACCGGCTACACCCTCCATTGTCTTGAGTGCAACGTTACCTACAAACCCGTCACTAACAATGACGTCTACATCACCACTAAAAATAGCATCTCCCTCAACGAAACCCACATAATTCAAGTCACTCTGATTCAGTCTTTCCCCCGCCTCACGCACTACTTCATTACCTTTGATATCTTCCTGCCCAATGTTAAGCAGCCCTATTCTTGCCTGCTCAATATCTAGAAAATCTTCGGCCACAACGGAACCCATCAGTGCAAATTGAAATAAATGTTGCGCATTACAGCCAACATTCGCGCCAAGATCTAGCATAAACGTATATCCACTCAAACTAGGAACCGCACCAATAATCGCGGGCCGATCCACGCCTGGCAACATCTTTAACACGTAATGCGCGATAGCCATCAACGCACCCGTGTTGCCCGAACTTACGCAAGCATCCGCTTCCCCGCTCTTTACCGCATCGATAGCAATTCGCATTGAGGAATGTTTCTTGTGCCGTAAAGCATCTGCAGGATGCTCATCCATACCTACAATTTCAGCCGCACTAGCAAAATTTAACCGGCTTCCATACTTGTCGCCCGCTTTTGCTTGAATGCCACTGAGCGTATCTGGAGATCCCACCAATAGGAAATTAACCGAATCGTCTTTCTCTAGTGTCGCAAGTACTGCTGGTATGACAGCGTCTGGCCCTAGGTCACCACCCATAGCATCAAGAGCAATTGTGACCTTTCGGGTCATCTAAACAGTTTTATGAGGAGAGTACTAAAAGCTCTGGTAGAGCATTGGAGAGGCCGTGCCTACTCTTCCTGTTCTTGGGGCTCAGGGATGCTTAAAACCTTGCGCCCGCGGTAAAAGCCATCAGCAGCAACATGGTGCCGCATATGGGTTTCACCTGTGTTGGGATCAACAGAGAGTGTTGATTCTTTCAAGGTATCATGGGATCGTCGCATGTCTCGTCGCGACCGGGTCTTACGGCTTTTCTGGACAGCCATTATCAATTCTCCTCAATGATTTCTGGGCGGCAGAGTGGTCGTACGAACTTCGTTTTCATCTAGCAAAGTTTCAAAATTACGAGCTAACCCACCACACTCCTCTATTCGAGCATGTCGAGAAATTAGGGGCAAAGAAACGATAAGTTCGTCTTCGATCATCTCCGCTAACTGAAATCGCTCACCGGAAAGTATGACCGGTTCATAACCATCTGGCGCACTAGCCGCCATTGATTCATCCTCTAATACAACCAACAAGGCTCGGTGAGATGCTTTCTCCTCTACTGGGTCCAAGCATCTCTGGCACACTAGCTTAAAACTAAATCTATATTCTAATTCTACGGTCACGTAACCGACCCTTTGTTGGCCAAATCTAAAGCTAACTCGTACACTCCCATCGTCCGTGTGTAATAACTTACGAAGTCGGGGCAGTTGTGCCGCATCAATCTTTCCATCGAACCGCGCTTCACGTTGTGCGAACACTTCGAGTTCATTTAGGCTGTACCAAGCGTACAACGTACGGGGCATAATCGGGCAATGATAGGGATAAGACTTTCCACTGTCAAAACCAAGAGTTACGGGGATCTGAGTTCCAATTAACTATGCCACACCTAATCCTCGCATCTACCTCTCCATATCGCCGGCAACTCCTAGAACGCCTGGGTCTTCAGGTAGATGTCCACGATCCAAGCGTTAACGAAAGCGCAAAACCCGGCGAGGAAGCATCTAAACTTGCGATCAGGTTAGCTAATGCAAAGGCTGACAATGTAGCCGAAAAAATAGGTGATGCCGACTCAATCATCATTGGCGCTGACCAAGTTGCTGAGCTCGATGGTGAGCTACTCAGAAAACCAGGGGAAAAAAATACAGCTCTACATCAACTCATGGCCTGTCAAAAAAAGACTGTATCATTCCACACGGCCTGCACAGTCATTGATTATAGGTCGAAGTGTCGTTGGGAAGGGATCGATCACACTAAGGTGAAGTTCTTAAGACTTGGGGAACACCGCCTAAAGCGATATATCGAACTAGAAAAACCATTTGATTGCGCTGGCGGGTTTAAAGCAGAAGGTCTCGGAATTACACTTTTCGAGTCGATCGAATCTGAAGACCCTACTGCTCTACTTGGTTTACCACTTATTTGGCTTTCAGCCGTCCTTCGAGAGATCGGCGTTGATCCTCTCAACCCCGTGGACGGCGATTGAGTTCATCAAGAACAACTGATAGCTCCTTGGGCAAAGGTGCGCTTACTGCAAAAACCTCTTCGCTCTCGGGCCATACGAACTCTATTGCATGCGCGTGCAGAAAAAGCCGACGCAGGCCAAACGAGAACAAGCTGGCATTAAACGCATCGTCTCCGTATCTATCGTCTCCGGCGACTGGATGGTCAACATGTGCAGCATGAACTCTTATCTGATGGGTGCGACCCGTCGCAATTAAAATTTCTACTAGAGTCGCTTGTGTACCAAAGTGCTCGATAACTCGAAAATGGGTGAGAGCCTCCTTCCCAGCCGGATCTACGCAGACATGGCTTTCACCACCACGCCTTTTAACCGTAACAGGCAAATCAATTTCAACTTCACCATGCTGCCAGTGGCCTTTTAGCAACGCCAGATACCTCTTCACCGTGTTGCGGTCGCGAAGCAAAGTATGAATCTGTCGTAACGCACTACGCCGTTTAGCTACTAGCAGACACCCAGAAGTCGCTCGGTCCAAACGATGTGCCAGATCTGCTTTACGTAATGAGGGCTTTAGGCTCCGAAGTGCCTCGATACAACCGAGAGAGATACCGCTACCACCGTGCACTGCCATACCAGCTGGCTTATTCAATACCAAAATTTTTGAGTCTTCGTAAAGAACATGATCAGCAAGCCATTGAATGCCGCTAGTTGGGATATCCACAGAAGGTGATATGTTGCGAGTAATCGGTGGAACCCTAACTTGGTCACCCTCCTTCAAACGATAGCTGACACGCACACGACCACTATTGACACGTACCTGACCAGAACGGATAAGCTTATAAATATGGCTGCGAGGTACACCTTTCAGGATCCTCAAGAGAAAATTATCCAGGCGCTGCCCTTCCGAATCTGGATCGACTTTCTCGTACCGTGCGACTGCACTCTGGAGACCAGCTGGAGTTTTCACCATAAGATGCTCATTAGCTACGAAATATCCTAGCTGTGCTATAGTACGCGAGCAGAGGCTAGAACGCCGGAACGAATGCGTAGTAGCCTTGAAATACGGAGCGTAATTACGCGCGTTAATTCAGTTTTTGATAGTCGGCGGACCTACTTGAGGACAGCCCGCGATTATGATCAGACGATAGCTCTCCGTCCCAGATTCAAGGAAAGATGACTTGGAAATGACGGATTGAGCGTTTGTTCTCCCGAGGAAATCGATGATACAGCTACCTGATAAACACAACCCTTGCTGTGACGCCTCGCAGATCGCGGTGCTCGATCCCGTAGGGTACGCCACCAATGGATCGAGGAATTATGAAACGAATGCTAGTCAATGCAACTCAACAAGAAGAGTTGCGCGTGGCCATGGTAGATGGCCAAAAACTTTACGACCTTGATATCGAGGTACCTTCCAGAGAACAACGGAAAGCAAATATATACAAAGGTCGCCTGACCCGGATAGAACCTAGCCTTGAGGCTGCGTTTGTGGATTATGGGGCCGAGCGACACGGCTTTCTGCCTCTCAAGGAAATCTCCAGCGAGTATTTCATCCGTAAACCGGAGGTAGGAGCGCGCGTTCAAATAAAAGATGTCCTGAAAGATGGTCAGGAAATAGTCGTTCAGGTAGAGAAAGAAGAACGCGGTAACAAAGGCGCCGCTCTGACGACATTTGTCAGCTTGGCGGGTAGATTTCTCGTTCTCATGCCAAATAGTCCTCGCGCAGGAGGCGTTTCACGACGCATTACCGGTGAGGATCGAGATACCGTCCGTCAGTCCCTAGAGGAACTAGATACGCCCGATGGGATGGGCTGCATCGTGCGCACTGCTGGCGTCGGACGCAGTACGGAAGAATTACGCTGGGATCTCGAGTATCTCCTTAATGTTTGGGAAGCAATCAAACAAGCCGCCGTCAGCAAACCCGGACCATTTTTGATATATCAGGAAGGCAACGCCATCGTTCGAGCGATTCGCGATTACTTGTCGAATGAGGTCGGCGAAATTCTCATTGACCGTGAAGATGTCTATCAGGAAGCACAAGAGTTTATGGAACGTGTGATGCCTCACAACCTTCGCAAACTCAAATATTACGATGATATTGCAGTACCCTTGTTTACACGCTTCCAGATTGAAAGCCAAATCGAGTCAGCTTTCTCTCACTCAGTCACTCTGCCTGCTGGCGGTAGTATTGTAATTGATCATACAGAAGCCCTGACAGCGATAGACATCAATTCCGCCAGAGCCACTAAGGGAGGCGATATCGAATCTACTGCGTTGAACACAAATCTCGAATCTGCTGAAGAAATTGCACGTCAGCTAAGAATTAGAGACTTGGGTGGCCTGATCGTTATCGATTTTATTGACATGGGTCCACATCGCAACCAGAGAGACGTGGAAAACAAACTAAGAGAAGCAGTAAAACAAGACCGAGCCCGCATCCAGATAGGCCGTATCTCGCGATTCGGCCTACTTGAAATGTCCCGACAGCGATTGCGCCCTTCACTAGGCGAATCAACTCAATCAGTATGCGCGCGCTGCAATGGAATCGGGCATGTTCGAAGTGTTGAATCTTTAGCGCTAGCTATTTTGCGCCTGATTGGCGAAGAAGCTCGAAAAGAACGGACAGCAAAAATTATTGCGCAGTTACCGCTTGATGTAACTAACTACGTCTTAAATGAGAAGCGTGATTGGGTTCAGGCTATCCAGGAAGGAAGTGACGTCAGAGTCATTTTGATCGGCAACCCAGACCTAGATACACCAAACTATTCTATCAGGCGAATTCGCGATGATGAGTCAGAGCTCCCTGAAAATACTGGCACCAGTTATAAACTGATAGAACCTAAAGAGGATATCGCCGAGTCCCTCCAGGAAACTCGTAAACAAATCAAATCTGAAGAAGCCGCTGTATCGGGTGTACTTCCTCAAACACCAGCACCAAAACCTGCAAAGAAAAAAGCACCACGAAAACCCCATGGCGCCAAAACACCATGGTGGAGGAAATTATTTGGCTGGGCGTTACCCAAACAAAAACGTACGCGTTCTCCGGCCCGACAAGCCCGCCGGCGTGGTCCACATAGTAATAATCGTTCTGACCGCCGAAAACAGGGTGGCAACCGCTCTCGCTCCCGCGACCGTAACCAAAGGCAAAGTAGAAATCGATCCCGAGAAGAAAGTAGTAATGATCGCTCAAAGAGTCAGAAGCAGCCCCGGGAACAAAGCAGCCGGAGTGACGGTGGATCCCGGAACAAACGATCACGTCGACGAAGACCGGGTAGTGAACAGAGTACCGACCGACGTAGCTCAGATCAGAAGCATCTGAGCGATACAGATGAGCGTCACACAGAGAATGTGGATGAGCATAACCGTAAACAACAGAGTTCTGGCGAGCAACAAAGACCACATTCAAATAAACCCCACCGAAGAAGTGACAAACCTCAATCTGAATCATCCTCGAAAATTCAACCTTCACCTCCGCAAATTGAACCAGTCGAGACCAAAATAAATAGGCTCCCTACAAACGAGTTGAAAAGTACCGGGCCCGAGCTACCCTCTCCAATGCAAAAAGCTGTTCAGCCTGAATCAGAGAAGGTCGAGACCAAAATAAATAGGCCCCCTACAAACGAGTTGAAAAGTGCCGGGCCCGAGCTACCCTCTCCAATGCAAAAAGCTGTTCAGCCTGAATCAGAGAAGCCTGGCGCTCCGAAGACGACAACAGCCTCACAACCACCAGTAGTAACAAAACCCCCAGCACCTTCAAACACGGAAAATAGTGGGCCTGAGGAGAAATAAACAACTTCCGGAATTACGGCCGCCTCCAGTAGCAGTTCTAGAACCGTCAACCGAGATGAACCCAAGGCCATCGGCTCCGAGTGGGAAACCCCTAATTCAGAAAACCCTAAACTAACAATCTAAAGAGATTTCACGCAGATGGATCAACAGCCCGAGTGAAGCTTCTTCTACTAAGTCTAGGACTTGCTCGAAACCATTCTTACCACCGAAATATGGATCCGGAACACTTTTTCGACCAAGTTGCGGGGCAAAGTCCATAAATAATTTAATCTGCTCATGATACTCGGGAGGACTTAAATCTAGGAGCAGCGAGTGATTTTGCTCATCCATTGCGAGCACCATATCGAAGACTTCAAAGTCATCCTCAGTAATCCGGCGAGCTCTCTGAGTACTGATATCTATTCCACGCTGCTCAGCCGCACGACACGCCCGAGGGTCTGGAGGTTCTCCCACATGATATGCGTGTGTACCCGCAGAATCGACATAAATCGAAAATCCAGGCGGCTGTTTATCAAGGATTTTGCGAAAAACACCTTCCGCCGTAGGAGAGCGGCAAATGTTGCCCATGCACACGAAAAGTACCCTCATAGACCCCAAAGATTCCATCATCACTACAGATTCTATCGCACTTTAATTAAATCCTATTCTTCTCCCACATCATTGGAAGTCGATGAACTCATTGCCACTGTTATACTGAGTTCTCAACACACATAACCCTAACTGCGAATACATATTTAATGTAAGGGAGCCCCTGATGTACAACGCGACAGCCGATCTAATTCTTCCTACAACGATTATCGGCTCACTACCACGCCCAAGCTGGTTCACTGAAAACCTCGGTTCGGATACTTTCCTGCGATCCATGATGAACTCTCGCTATCGCGAACAGTATACCGACGCGGTCGCTGTGCATCTGCGTAATCAAGAGGTTGCTGGTCTGGATATCTATACAGACGGCGATGCCCACTACGACGAAGAAGTAGGAGGTCAGAGTTGGACTAGCTACCCCCTGTTTCATATGGATGGATTTGATAAAAATAACCCTCAGCCAACCGTCATGCGAACTGGTGGAGTTGGCTTTCCTATGGGACACATACTTCATGACTACCTTGAAGCGAGGATCATGCCTAAGGTGATTGGCCCTATTGGTCGGGGTGATCTGCAATACACAGCAATGTGGAAGACAGCTCAAAGAATGACGAAAAAACCAGTGAAGTTTGGAACAATCACACCGGATATCCTGTCAGCTGCAGTTGACGACCTGTATTACAAAGATCCTATAGAACGCATTATGGCTCTAAGCAACGCTATAAATGAAGAACTTATGGAACTTGCCGAAGCGGGCTGTCCGGTAATACAACTCGAAGAACCATCAATCCATATGATTCCAATACGCGGAAAAGTGTTCGGCAAACTTGATATGGGAGATATGGCTGAGGTTTTCGACAACACAACCAGAGGTCTAAGAGACAAAACGGAGATCTGGTGTCACACCTGTTGGGGAAGCCCCTCACAACAGCGTATGTTTAAAGAAGTTCAAAGCTACGAACCAGCACTGGAATTCTATAATCAGATCGATGCAGACGTAGTCACGTTTGAATCTTGTAGCTCAGGAATGAGAGACATACCCGCAATTGGAAAAATCATCACAGAGAAAAAAATTGCGATTGGGATGATCGATCATCATTCATTGCAAATCGAACGCCCTGAGGAAATTGCAAATAACATTCGGGAAACACTAAAATACATTCCGGCCGAACGCCTTATTCTCTGTTCCGATTGTGGCATGGGTCGAGAAGGCATGAGCCGCCGTCATGCGCGCTACAAGATGGCATCACTCGTGCAAGGAACGAATATAATAAAACGGGAGCTTGGACTACCCGAGGCACTCTGTTTAGCAGCGGATGGACGTTACTCGCTGGTACCGACGGAGTGATCTGTTAGCTGCTGACGCACGCTTTGAAGATCTTGCTTAGTGTCTACCCCTCTCGGAGAATCCTCGCAAGCGACTGCGACCCGAATGGAGAAACCAAGCCATAACGCTCTAAGTTGTTCCAATCGCTCTTCAATCTCGGCTGGGCACGGCGGCTCTGCGGCCAGCGCTTTTAGAGCCCAAACATGGTAGGCGTAAATTCCAATATGGCGTAACCCGATAGACATACGATCATCCTTTGACCAACCCCCGCTGACGAATCCTGGTGACCAAGGAATAGGCGCTCGACTAAAGTAGAGAGCTCGACTATTACAATCCAAAACTACCTTAACTATATTCAGGTCTTCCCACTCGTCATTAGATGTAATCGGAGAAACTAATGTCGCCAATGCTGCATCAGTATCTGCTTCAAGCAAGCCACCAACTTGGGTAACTAACGCCGATGGTATAAGAGGTTCGTCCCCCTGCACATTAACCACTATGTGATCATCAGACCATCCGAACCTCTCTGCAAGTTCGGCAATTCGATCAGTGCCACTTTGATGATTCTCCTGAGTTAATTCGGCCCGCGCGCCGAACTGCGAACATGCTTGGATAATGCGCTCATCGTCGGTAGCAACGATGACCTCAGCTGCACGACTCGCTCGAGCCTGCTCGTAAACCCACTGAATCATTGGCCGTCCCCCAATATCGGCCAACACCTTTCCTGGCAGACGATTGGAGTCATACCGTGCTGGGATGACGACAGTGAAATCGGATGGCACTCTCAAAGCTCCTCGAGTACGCGACGCATTAGGCGTTCGCCATCATCGGCATCAAATACTAATTTTATCGGAACACACCACACGTTTCTGTGAGCGAAGTGCCGACACTTAACCGCGTCCTTCTCGGTCACGAGAACAGGGCGAGCATCGTCAAACTCAAGATCTTCGCTACTCAAATTTGCGTGATCAGGCAAAGGGTGTGGTAACACATGAATTTCAGCATCTTCTAATAGATTAAAAAATCTCTGCGGATTACCAATCCCAGCAACAGCGTGAACTTCAGTATCGTGGAACTCCTCTAGTGATTTCTGCGCTGATCCTGTGATCTGGTAAAGGCGTTGTGCTACTGGTCGTGCTCTAAATGCATCTGTATGACACCAACTCCCTCCATTGACGACGATAGCATCAACTTTGGCGATACGGCCCTTAGGCTCTCGCAAAGGCCCCGCGGGCAGACAAAACCCGTTCCCCAAACCTCGCTCTCCGTCAATCACTGCTATCTCCATTGTCCGCTCAAGTGCGTAGTGCTGTAATCCGTCATCCGCTAACAACACATCAACTTGCTCCATAGCAATCAGTGACTGGGCAGCGACAGTCCGATCCGGACCGACTATCACAGGACAACCTGTCGCACGAGCAAGCAGTACAGGCTCATCTCCCACCAAAGCAGGATCACTGTTGGTATGGACTCGTTGAGGCCACTCCTTGGCGCTACCACCGTAACCACGACTGATAATGCCAACGCGATATCCCCGCGACTGCAATTCCCCCGCCAACCAGATAACCAAAGGTGTTTTTCCAGCGCCCCCCACCGTGATGTTCCCAACAACGATGACGGGAAGGGGTAACTTAGTTACTGACCGAATTCCAATCCGGAAGATTACTCGCCTAATTCCCATAGCAACCCTGTAAAATCCTCCGAGCGGCCATAGGAGCCACTTCACCGGATTGGGGTGATACCAAGTCCAATTAAAAATTCGCATCAGGATCGGTTGCACCCGGGTGCCTTAGTCCGCAAACTGCATTCGATAGAGACTACTGTAAACTCCACCCTTGGCAATCAGTTCCTTGTGCACTCCTTGCTCAACTACAACCCCCTCCTTTAAAACGATAATGCAATCAGCATTTTCAACAGTGGATAACCTGTGGGCGATAACCAACGTTGTACGGCCTACCATCAACCTCTCCAATGCACCTTGGATCTGCCTCTCTGATTCGCTATCCAGCGCGGATGTGGCCTCATCTAGAATCAAAACTGGAGCATTTTTAAGAAGTGCTCTTGCAATGGCAATTCTTTGTCGTTGCCCACCAGACAGAAGCGTGCCTCGCTCACCAACCCGAGAGCCCAAACCATCCGGTAGTTCGGTCGCAAACTCTGTCACGTAAGCCGCCTCGGCAGCCTCTTCAACGGCCGATTTTGACGAATCAGCTAACACTCCATAGGCAATATTGTTAACAATCGTGTCATCGAAAAGTACTACGTCTTGGCTCACAAGACTGATCTGACGCCGTAGATCCTTCAGTCGATAATCGCGAACACTCATACTGTCTAAAAGTACGTCGCCGCCGTCCACGTCATAGAATCGGGGCAACAATCCAACCAGAGTGGACTTACCACTACCAGAACGGCCGACAATTGCGATTGTCGTTCCTGATGGTGCTGAAAAGCTAACATCATTGAGGACGCGCCCTTTACTTTCATCGTAGGTAAACGAAGCATTCTGAAACTCTATATCTCCGCGAGCACGTTCAAGAAGTTTTGTACCTGTATCTGGCTCAGCAGGCTCATCCAAAGTTTCAAAAAGTGCCGTGCCCGCAGCAATACCTCTTTGAAACGCTGCATTAATGTTAACGAGTCGTTTCAAAGGAGCCAGCGTCAGACCTACTGCACCAAGAAATCCCATGAACACGGCCGCGTCCATATTCGGCACCAACGACTCTGAAAAAGCGACTACAGTCATGCCTGCAACGGCAATGGTTAAAGTGTATTGTGTCAGAGCATCCCCGCCCACCCGAGTAGCCACAAGCTTCATATACTGCTTTCGATTACGCTCATTGATTTCCGCAAACTGGCGTTGTTGGTAGTCTTGACCTTCGAACACCTTAACAATTCGGTGACCGGATAACGCCTCCTCTGTGACCCGAGTAGCATCACCCATAGAGGTCTGAATACGCGTACCATAACGCCTGAAAGCCCTACTCATGATGGAAATCAAACCTCCAACGACTGGCGCAGCGATCGCGACCACTGCTGTAAGCAGAGGGCTGAAGTAGATCATCGCTCCCAGTAATACAATAATCGTTAGTGAATCTCTTACTGCAACAACTACGACGCTTGAGATTGCTTCTGCTACCTGTTCTGTGTTGTACGTGAGTTTTGATATCAGCGTTCCTGAGGATGTCTTATCGTAGTAACTGGCTGGCAACTCTGTGTAATGCCTAAAAACCTCTGCGCGCAGATCCAGAACAACAGATCTCCCAAGCCAACTGAGTCCATATACAGCAACAAAATCAGCGGATCCTCGCACGGCGAAAGTAACCAACATCATAAGAGGTATAAACCAGGATCCGCCAGTGCGCCCTTCTTCTTCTAAAGTCTGAACAATCTGGCTCAGGAGGAATGGAAAATACGCGTTGGTACCTGCAACAAGAATCATTGCAACAAACGCGCCCGGAACCACCTTCCAGTGTGGAATCACGTACTGAAGTAAACGCCTATAGACCGTGGCAACGTGAGATTGAGAATGAGACATATGCTCAGGGCCTCGGTGTGGTTACCGTGGAAATATTAATTTCGGTGAATCCCAATTGCCTAACAACATCCATTGCAGTGACAACAGTCTGATGCGTCGCTTGAGCGTCTGCTCTAATGAAGACAGATAATCCATCATTGCTTCCGACGAGCATCTCGATTTCTGAGAGAAGAGTGCGACGCAAATTGTTAGCTAATGGCTGGCCATTCACGAAGTACACTCCAGTTTCTGTGATAGATATTTCCAACACCTCTACCGCTGACGATATAAACTCTGCCTCGATTTCTGCTTGAGGGAGACGCAAACTTATATCCGTTTCACGAACGAAACTGGTAGACACCATAAAGAAAACCAGAAGTAAAAGAACAACGTCTATCAAAGACGTTAAGTTAATTTCAGGCTCTTCTTTCGAACCGCTTCGGAGATTCATTAGCTATGACTTCTAGACTCTGATGTTGCAGCAAGGCCTCAAGAAACTTCATCGCCTCCTTCTCCATGTGTACTACAAGACTATCCACTCTGCCACGAAGATATCGATAACCGATGAGAGATGGTATAGCTACAGTTAAACCGGCGGCTGTTGTGATTAGCGCTTCTGAAATACCGCCTGCCAAAATACCCGGGTTGCCGACCCCATTCGCGGTAATAGCCGCAAATACCCTCACCATACCGATCACTGTACCAAGTAGCCCAAGAAGGGGTGAAACTGCCGCAATAGTTCCCAACGGATTGAGATAGCGTTCCAACTCGTGCACAACGTGCCGCCCGGTATCCTCAATACTCTCTTTAGCAATCTTCCTACTGGCATCTCTATTCGCTAGTCCAGCAGCGAGCACCTGGCCCAGAGGGGAGCTTTGATGAAGTATCTGTAGATGTTCCGGATCCAGCTGATCAGCCTTGACCCACTGCCACGCTTGAGCTGTGAGATCTTGTGGAAGAACTCGCTTTTGCTGAAACGTCCAGAGCCTCTCCATAATGATGGCCGCCGCCACAATAGAGCATGCAATGATGGGTAGCATCAACCAACCGCCAGCTTGGATAATCTCCAACATGTAGTACTCACAACACAGTGATAAGCCGGCAAACTATAACGTGCCCAGTCTGAGCCGACAACGCTGCATATTACAAAAGCAAATACCCACGCACAGCATCATTTACGGGGCATTAAAAATGCCATAGATCGATATATGAATGGTAGCAAGAAATTACCGCGCGCATTGACAACCCTTACAGGGAAAAGTAGGGATATCTTAGGTTAGGACAATCTTTGGTGAATGATTATCTATTTCGACGGCAGACTGCATTGTATGTGGCAATAATGTAATTGCCCATAACAACCTACGTCTAAGAAAGTTTTGGGCCACAAGTACTCCACCACACAAACAAGTCTTAGAAATCGATAAATTACGCCAGCGCCTTCAATATGCCGTCCTTCAGTTCCAAAACTCTATCCATGCGAGTAGCAAGATCCAGATCGTGCGTTACTACAACAAGGCTCGTCCCTAACTTCGAATTGAGATCTAACATGAGTTCAAAAACTCGTTCCCCGGTAGGACGATCAAGATTACCTGTCGGCTCGTCTGCAAGCATAACTGCTGGACGAGTAACCAAGGCTCGGGCAACCGCGGTCCTCTGACGTTCCCCACCAGATAGTTGTCCAGGACGGTGCCCCAACCTCTCTTCAAGACCTACGCGTCCGAGAAGCGCGACTGCTTTTTCAGTGGCTTCCTGGGGGCTAACACCACGTACGAGCAGCGGCATAGCAACATTCTCCAATGCCGTGAACTCTGGTAACAAATGATGAAATTGATAGACAAAACCTAGCGCACGATTCCTAAGCGCACCTTTTTGGCTGTTGCTTAGCTCAGTCATAGCTTCCCCAGCAACCCAGATCTCTCCCGCTGTAGGTTTATCTAAACCACCAAGTAGTTGTAGTAAAGTACTCTTCCCTGACCCTGAAGCACCTACTATCGCAAGTCTTTCACCCGACTCGATATCAAGATCGACGCCCTGCAATATCTCTAACCGCCGATCAGCCTCATCAAAGGTTTTTACTAAGCCTCGAACTCGAAGCACAGCAGCATCAGTTGCGAGCAACTCACTCATAGCGAAGAGCTTCTACCGGAGGTTTTCGCGAAGCGTTGATCGCGGGATAGAGCGTCGCCAGAATGGCAAAGAAAATAGCTAAACCCCCAATCTTGGCAACCTCTGGGGCTCTAACCTGTGCAGGCAAATCGCTGATGAAATAAATCTCCTCAGCCAACAGATCAATACCTAAAAATCCTTCTGCAAATATAATAAGGTTGCCCAACTGAGTGGCGACTAGAACACCAAGTAATAGACCAAACATCGTCCCGATCACACCGATCATCGTGCCTTGCGCTGCAAACATGGTAAGAATACTTTTCCCGGTTGAACCAAAGCTCTGCAAAATAGCAATGTCTCCGCGCTTGTCGCGCACCACCATAATTAATGTAGAGACGATGTTAAAAACAGCAACCACAATAACCATAGAAAGGATAACAAACATAATAGACTTCGTTATCTGGATAGAGCGGAAGAAGTTACTGTGCTGGCGGCTCCAGTCGCTAATATAGAAACCACCCCCAAGCTCCAAGGCAAACTCTTCTGAAATCTGTCCAGCCAAAAAAATATCTGTTGCAGCAAGTCGCAACCCCATTGCCTCACCACCGGTACGAAACAAGAGTGCAGCATCGCTCAAGTTCACATAGATCAATCCTCGATCGTACTCATACATACCAGCTTCGAACAATCCAGAAATCTCGAAACGCCGCATACGTGGGATGAGTCCCGCCGGTGTTACCCGACCCTCAGCCAACATGAGCACGAGAGAGTCACCGATGCTCACACCTAATTCCTCAGCTAAGCTAGTGCCAATTAGAGTTCTGAAGCTACCCGCTTCCATCAATTCAAGACTCCCTTCCTGCAACAATTCCGCAATCGTCGAGACATCTTGCTCCAGTACGGGGTCGATACCACGTATGCGGACCCCGGCCAACTTCTCACCTGCAATAACCAGTCCTTGGCCCTCTACGTACGGCGCTGCCGCAATAACATCTGGCCTCTCCAACGCGCGCTCCCGAAGATGCGACCAGTCCTCCAACGGTTCATCGATCCCACTGATCGTTGCGTGGGATACGATACTCAAAATTCTCTGCTGTAATTCGTTCTCGAAACCATTCATGACAGAAAGCACAACGATCAATACCGCGACGGCGAGACAGATTCCCACCATAGAAACTAGAGAAATAAACGATATAAAACCATTCTTGCTATGAGCGCGTAGATAACGCAGAGCTATTGAGATTTCGTAGGGCTGTTTCAGCATCACTCGTACCTCAGCGCCTCTGCCGGCGCTACTGCCGCTGCGCGACGCGACGGGTAAATCGTAGCGATCACAGCAACGAGAAATGCGAGCACCGGTATGACAATCACATCTATTAAATGCACTTCCGACGGAATCTCAGTAACGTAATAGACATCACCAGGCATAATTTGAAAGTTAAATGTGAGTTCAAGCCAAGGTACAATCGTTTCAACATTGAAGGCCAACACAATGCCAAGTGCGACTCCGAGCAATGTCCCGGCAAACCCCAACAGTGAACCCTGCACCATAAACACTCGAGCAACTTGAGCAGGCTCAAGACCATAGGTACGCAAAATTGCGATATCTTTTTGTTTGTCGGTTACTACCATCATAAGGGAAGCAACTATGTTGAAAGCTGCTACCGCCACAATAAGCAGCAATAGCAACGCCATCATGGTTTTCTCAATTCTGATAGCACGAAAGTAATTACTATTCTCAAGCGTCCAATCAGAGTACTCGTAAGAGAATCCCGTGCTGCCAATCCCATTCTGTAGTTGACTGACTTCTAATGGATTCTCTAAATGAACCGCAAGACTCTCTACTCGACCGTTGAGCCCTTTAAGTTGACTCGCGTCACTTAAGTGCACCAGTGCAAGACTGGCATCGTGATCCTGAATTCCTGCCTCAAAAAGACCGCTTATAAAGAAACTGCTCAGGCGAGGCATAAGACGACCATTCTCGACCCGAGGTACCAGAAGATTGATACGATCACCAATACCGACCCCTAAGTTTAGAGCTAGAGTTCTACCAAGAACTATCCGACGAGCATTCTCTTCAAGATCAACTAAGCTACCGATCCTGAGGAAACCTTCGAGCTCAGAAATATTGCTATCCTCAGAAGGTAAGATGCCACGTACGATCACAGGACTGAGATTAGAACCCGATCCGAGCATTCCTTCTAGAGAGATGAAAGGTGAAGCTCCCACGACACCAGGTTGTTCCATTACTTGTGCACGGACACTCTGCCAATCCGCAAAACCCGTACCAGGTTGCGATAGGCTCGCATGAGCAGTCATGCTTAGAAGTCGGGTTCGTAATTCTGTTTCAAACCCGTTCATTACTGACAGTATTACGATTAGAGCGGCAACACCCAAACTAATACCCAGCAATGAGGCTAGACTAATAAATGAGACAAAACCGCTACGCGCACGATCCTGCACGTAGCGTAAGCCAATAAAACATTCAAGGGGATGAAACATCGCCAGCATTAAAGCACAGCGGCCGCGGTTAGTCGTGTGGGTTTAAGTCTACCGGGAGCTTCCGCTCTAAACTCACCCCCTGAACCTTAACTGATGCGCCCAACGCATAAACTTCAACGCCCGACTCAGCAGCACATCTTAGAGCCAGTCCATAGTCAGGATCGATCTCATCAGCGGGTCTGACAATCTGAACATCTGTTCTTTGAACACAGAAACATAACGCCCCGCGGAACCCTTTCTCTATCTGTCTAGATAGCTCTTCAACGTGCCGGGTCGCCCGAGTGCTTACCGCATCCGGAAAAATCCCACAACCATCATCCACCACTGCAGTGACGTTTTTGACCTCCAGGTAACAGTCCGGTTCACCAGGCGATCCGCTTAACAGAAAATCGATCCGGGATCGGGTTCCTTCAAGTTTCACCTCACGACGAATTTGATCGTAGTCTTTCAACTCGGGAATAAGACCCTGCTCTAATGCCTCGGCTACAAGAGCATTGCTACGCCCGGTATTGATGCCAACAAGCACCGATTCCTTCACCTCTACCAATTCCCAGCCCATTGAGTATTTGCGAGCCGGGTTGTTTGAGGGTAACAACCACACAGTAGATCCGGGTACCTGGCATCCCAACATGGATCCGGTATTCGGACAGTGAACCGTGGTTTCTCTGCCGTCGGCTAGGACTACATCCGCCAGAAAACGTTTGTAACGTCGAACCAGCTTTCCTTCGATTAATGGAATATCAAATTTCATAAATAACAATGAGTTATAAGAAAGCTCTTCAGGCCTTGGTACTCCACCACAACCCTTGGCACAAATCTCGGTGAGTAGCTTATTCCAAGTCTGGATACGTCATCCACACCAATACGACACCGCAAAACTCGCTTGGAAAACAACGATCATTTTAGCGCCTTAAACACACCGCTACCCGAATGATATTGCCTGATATGGGATAATTCAGCCTTTGCGTAGGGTGTAGCACTTGGAGGACACGGATTTGCCCATCTTCCGGCTACCCGTTCCAATGGAGCCAGACTCGGGTTTGATTCAGTGGGGGCAGCTTTATGGGGCAGCCCAAGGCCTTGCTGCGAGCCATGCGCTTGAAACCCATCCCAATCCTGTCTGCATCATCACCGAATCCGCCTCGACTGCAAATCGTTTAAAGCTCGAGCTTGATTTCTTTTCACCACAATCGGGAGGACTACGCTTCTCCGACTACGAAACCCTGCCCTACGATGCCTTCTCCCCGCCCCAGGATCTGCTGGCAGAACGGTTATCCGCACTCTATAAGCTCGCGATCGGCAAACAAAAAGTCCTGATCGTTAATGCGCAAGCTCTGCTTACTCGGTTGCCACCCCCTGATTTCGTCTGCGCACGGTCCATCATGCTCAAGATTGGTGATCATCTTGATACAACGATCTTGAGGAAACGTCTTGTCAACCATGGTTATCTGCACGTAGAACAGGTACTAGATCCCGGAGATTTTGCAGTCCGAGGCTCTCTCATCGACATATACCCCACGGGGGCTAACCACCCTGTCCGCATCGATTTATTTGACGAGGAGGTTGAGAACCTAAGGATCTTTGATCCACACACCCAACTCAGCACAGGCGAGATTCAGAATATACGCGTGTTGCCTGCTCGAGAGTTTCCCTTTGACTCAGTTGCCATTCGTGAATTTAGAGAACGGTTCAGAGATCACGTACCGGGTGATCCCAGCCGTTCATTAGTCTATCAAAACATATCTGAAGCGCAGTTACCGGCAGGTATTGAGTACTACCTTCCATTGTTCTTTAACTCCACCGCATCTCTATTGGACTATTTCCCCAACAATACTCTGATGATCGTAGTTGAAGATGCTATGGCTGCATTAGATTCAGGCTGGACTCTTATACAGGAACGCTATGAGCAACTGGGTGGAGATATCGAACGACCAATCCTATCTCCAGCAATGGCATTCTGGACACCAGAGGAACTTCGAACTGGTATTTCACATTTTTCAAAACTCATGCTTACTAGTCGGAAAGTCGAGACGACAGATGAGAGACACTTCAACGCGGGAACTGCGTACCCGCTGAGCTCAGTAGATGCTGAACAACAGGATCCTATTTCCAAATGGCTAAAAAGCGAAACTGACTTTAAAACGCTCCTTGTAAGCTCATCTCCAGGACGCCGAGAAATTCTTTCAGAACTCCTTAACGGTCGCGGGCTCACACCCTTTCCCATTAACAACTGGCAAGATTTCTTACAGACTGAACAAGCATTGTGCCTCGCTGTTGGCTCATTCGAAACAGGAATGATTCTGCCAGATAGATCTTTGCGTCTGATCACAGCCGAGCAACTCGGTCTCGATCGGCCTCGACAACATAACCGCCGTCGCCGAAGAAGCAGGGATCCTGATGCTATCGTTCGGGAACTGACAGACCTACGAGTAAGTGCCCCGGTGGTACACGAAGAATATGGTATTGGCCGATACCGAGGGCTTGTAAATCTTGTGGTCGATGGCGTGCTGACGGAGTTTCTTCTTCTTGAGTATGCAGACTCCGATAAGCTCTACGTGCCCGTACACAGCCTGCACTTGGTAACTCGTTACACAGGAGCATCTCCGGAGCAGGCGCCGTTACACCGTCTTGGGTCAGACCAATGGCTGAAGGCCAGACGCAAAGCAGTGAAACAAGCGCGTGATGTGGCAGCGGAACTTTTAACCCTTTATGCGCAGCGAGCTGCTCGACAGGGAATTGCTTTTTCACTCTCAGAGGAACTCTATCAACGTTTCACGCTAGAGTTCCCCTTTCAAGAAACAGACGATCAAATAAACGCTGTACAAGAGACTCTTGATGATCTGCTGAGTTATACCACCATGGATCGAGTAATCTGTGGTGACGTTGGTTTTGGCAAGACAGAGGTCGCATTGCGCGCGGCATTTGTTGCAGTGCATGCGGGCTACCAGGTAGCACTACTTGTACCGACGACACTACTTGCACAACAACATCATAGAACTTTTGCGGACCGTTTCGCCAAGTGGCCAGTTCGTGTCGAGCTATTGTCAAGATTCAGGAATAACAAAGAAAGCCGTGAGGTAATCGAAAGCTTATCTAATGGAACCGTAGATATTGTCATCGGCACTCACAAACTTCTTAGCGGTAACATTCAATTCAAGCAACTCGGCTTGATTGTTATCGATGAGGAACACCGTTTTGGTGTCAGGCATAAGGAACAACTCAAAAATCTGCGTGCAGAGGTCAATATGCTGACGTTAACTGCAACACCAATCCCTAGGACTTTGAACATGACGCTGGGAGGTTTACGTGATTTATCGATAATCGCCACGCCCCCCGCAGATCGACTTTCAGTAAAAACGTTTATAGGAGAGTGGAGTGATTTATCGGTTCGTGAAGCTATCCTGCGAGAGCTTCGCCGTGGCGGACAAACGTATTTCGTTCACAACCGCGTACAAGATATCACTAATATTTCCGAAAAATTAAAAAAATTGTTGCCTGAAGCAGAGATTAGGGTTGCGCATGGACAAATGACAGAACGGAAGCTCGAACGAGTCATGCTCGACTTCTATCATAGAAAATTTAATGTACTTGTGTGTAGCACGATCATTGAAAGTGGAATTGATATACCCACTGCTAATACCATCATTATCAATCGTGCGGATCGGTTAGGACTCTCCCAGTTGCACCAACTGCGCGGGCGTGTTGGCCGATCTCATCATCAAGCCTATGCATATCTGATTGCTCCACCTGCTCGAACACTGACGCCCGATGCTGCTAAACGACTTGAAGCGATTGAAGCACTGGAGGAATTAGGCTCAGGCTTCACGCTGGCCACCCATGATTTAGAGATTCGAGGCGCCGGTGAGCTACTTGGTGAAGAACAAAGCGGACAAATACAAGCTATCGGATTTGCTCTCTATAACGACCTACTAGCAAGAGCTGTAACGTCATTACAGGAGGGCAGTGAAACAGATTTGGAACCCCAACTTAAACATGGAGCGGAGATCGAGATTGGCCTACCCGCACTGTTCCCTGAAAGCTATATGCCAGATGTACACATGCGGCTCGTTCACTACAAGCGGATCGCTAATGCTGGTTCTGAAGAAGCACTGCGTGAGCTGCAAATAGAACTTATTAACCGTTTCGGACTCTTGCCACCTCCCGCACGTACCCTATTCGAATTAACTCGGCTCAAACTTATTGCGCAGTCATTAGGCATCAAGAGAATCCGTGCTGGAGACACGGGCGCTACATGTGAATTCGAAGAAAATGCGGTGATCGATCCCATCCGCCTAGTGAATCTGGTTGAAGATGATCCAGTATCTTTCCGATTGGACGGCCCATTCAAGCTACGCATCAAATGGGTCCTCAACTCCGATGAGGAACGCCCAGCTGCTGTAAGCAAGTTACTCACCCGCCTTGGTGCTACTGATCAAGACTCAGCAGCAGCGTAATATCTCTCAACTCCCAAACTCGGGAAGACGCTTCTCCACAAATGAATTAATAGCTTCCTGACCATCTCTTGACTGGGAGGTCTCCGCCATCACCTCAGTGGCTAATTCATAGGCACCAACCGTATTAAGTTCCATTTGACCATACAAGGCTTGCTTTCCTTTCGCTTTGGAATAACTGCTACCCCGGGTTGCACGTTGGAGTAACGCACGTGTTTCAGTAGCAACCTCCAAGTCCGGCACAACCCGATTAACCAGCCCCCACTCAGCAGCAGTCTGAGCATCAATCGAATCACCAGTGAGCAACATTTCCAGTGCGCGTTTTCGGCCTACTGCACGCACAAGCGCAACACCCGGTGTATGGCAAAACCAGCCTCCGCCGCCACCTGGCATCTGAAAATGAGCAGATTCTCCCGCTACAGCAAGATCACATGAAGCCACAAGTTGACAGCCAGCAGCCGTCGCAAGACCTTCCACCTGTGCAATCACAGGCTGAGGAATACTTTGGAGTAGTTGCATTAAATCACCGCAGATCCCGAGAAGCTGTTTCATCTCATCCAAATTGCGGCCGCGCATATCATTGAAATCATGTCCGGATGAGAACACGGGCCCCTCGGCTGCAAGTATGACCCCCCGGGTATCACCTTCCGCAATGTTCTGGAATGCGTCCAAAAGTTCTCGTAGATGCTCCTCGGATAGAGAATTACGACGGCGCGCACGGCGCATAGTAACCGTCGCAAAACCATCTATCTCTTCCAAAGTGATGTGTTCGTAGCTCATAAGTTTCTTCTATATTACCTTTCTCGCCGTCACTAGTCAGAGCCCGACCTAAAAACAGAATAATGGAAATCAGCGCGCACGAGAGCTTGCCCCGAATGTAACAGCACGCTGAATTGACTCGCCTGCACGCTCAATAATAACGGTGCTCTCCTCGCCCGGCCTCACTTCCCGCAGGATAAACATGAGGTCGTAGATGTCGCGCACTTCGCGACCGGCTAATTCTATAATCCGATCTCCCCGCTGAAGTCCGGCCTCGTCTGCCGGACCTCCGGCGCGTACACCCGACAGAAGCATACCTGGGCGGTTATCAGGCGAACCCGTGTAGTCAGGAATAGTACCTAGAGAGGCACCGTAACCACGAATATCACCTATGGGAGCAGGGGCCTCTGACTCTCTGAAAGTCAATCCATCTAATGCCGTCAGATCGGTTGTAAGTTCAGCCACCAGGTTAGCAATGCGCACGCCTCCGGCTGCGTTGATGCGTGCTGAGTCATCGGATGGTTTGTGATAATCCTCATGGGCACCCGTGAAAAAGTGGAGGACCGGGACACCGGCAGCATAGAACGGCATTTGATCCGAAGGACCATATCCATCACCACCCAATTGGCAACTAAGTGTAAGTACGTCGCAGATCGGCCTGACGATCGAGTCCCACTCCTCGGCTGAGTCACTCCCCAAAACTGAAACCCGATTGTTCCGAAGTCTCCCGACCATATCCATGTTGAGCATAGCCACCAATCCTGCCGGCGCGGTACCCGGAAGCGGCGTGCGAATGAGGTGACTTGATCCAAGAAGGCCAGCCTCCTCACCGGTGAAAGCGGCAAACACGACATCACGGCTGAGTTCGTCTCTCCTCGCTGATAGTATGCGCGCTGCCTCTAGCAGAGCTGCTGTGCCAGAAGCATTATCATCTGCACCGTTATGGGGCTCATCCAACCCCGGTGCGAGAGACCCTGGGCCACCGAATCCAAGATGATCGTAGTGGGCACCCAGCAGCACGGTCCCTGGCAGTCGTTCAGATGCCGTGAGTCGCCCTACTACGTTGTGTACCTCACGGGTATGTTCGATCACCTCAGAAATGAGTCTGACTTGATGCGCCCCAGTGAGCAGCCGTTCCGCCCAAACCCTCTTGAGTACCGCCACAGGAATGCCAGCACTGCCCTGTGAATCTACGCGCAATCTCGGGAGCGGAGGCTCGCTCCCTCCTTCATCCTCGAGCGGCAAGTCGGCTACCACCATGCCAACCGCACCATGTTCGCGAGCCGTGAAAGCTTTATAGCGTAAGTCGCCGAGACGCCGCTGAATCCCCTCGTCTTCGAAAATACCACCTTTTGGCGTGTAGCGACGCACCAGAACAATACGCCCTTCCGCATCTACCCCTTCATAGTCACTGATGTTGTGCTCTTCCGAATCAATTCCCCAACCAGCAAAAACAACAGGAGCCGATATTTCATCACTTGCAGAGAATCCCGGAACGACAAAATCTTCAGACGGTATAACCTCACCGTCTATAGTAAGCACCGTATTAGGCCCTCTCTCTATATCAAATACCGCCTCAAAACTCTGGAGGTAGCTACCATCGGCGACCGGCTCCAAACCGATCTCCTCAAAGCGTCTTCCAAGCCAATCAGCGGACTCAGCTAGCCCGGGCGTTCCCAGACCACGACCATCTCGGGAATCATCGGCCAGCCAATCGATATCAGACATATAACGGTCCGGGGGACGTTCAGTAACTGACGGCGAACTATTGATCCAGCGTGCAATATAAATATCCGTCTCCCCTGACCTGCCCTGATTACGGTTGGAGGCAAAAGCCAACCACTCATTGTCCGGCGAGAACATGGGGAACCCGTCGAAGTCTGGGGTATACGTGATTCGTTCTAGGCCCGTCCCATCTACGTTGACCGCCCAAATATCAAACTCACGACCATTTGGATCATGATGATTGGAAGAGAAAAGGACGCGTTCACCGTTTGGAAAAAAATATGGCGCAAAATTAGCGCCACCTAAGTAAGTGATCTGGTGAGCTTCGGAACCATCGGCATTAGCCACCCAGAGTTCAAGTTCACTCGGACGAACTAGGTCCTTAGCCAAAAACGACTGATACTCCGCGAGCGATTCTCCTTGGGGGCGCGATGCTCGCCACACAATTTTGGAACAATCTCGAGAAAAGAATGCCCCACCGTCATAACCAGGCGACTCGGTGAGACGCCGCACGTCTGAACCGTCTGCGTTCATCCGGTAAAGCTCAAGATCACCATCACGAGTAGAGGTGAAGACTATAGATCCGTCCGTTGAACAAACAGTCGCTTCAGCGTCATAGGTATTCGTATCTGTCAGCGGCGTGAGATCCGACCCATCAGGCGCAGCACTGTAAATCTGGTAACCGTCGTATAACGGCCATACGTACCCTAATGAACGATCCGGTGGAGCCGGGCATTGGGTACTAGTCGCATGTGTGGATGAAAAAATCACCCGCTCATTGTCAGCGGCAAAGTAGCCGCAGGTTGTACGGCCTTGTCCAGTGGACACTAGTGTAAGCGCCGCTGGATCGCTGATAGACATGCGAAAAATCTGGTCGCAGTCATGAGGCTCGCGAGTAGACTGAAAAATCAGCTCCGAACCGTCGGGTGACCAGTAAGCCTCAGCATTCTCACCACCGAATGTTAACTGTTGAACATCACTCAGGTGCACCTCGCGATCGTCATGAAGTGTTCCCTGAGCATATAACGCCACTGGTATCGATAGGGCAGCCGTTACGGTAACTATATAGCGATATAAACAAATTTTATGCATAGTTCAGTGAAGAATAATCCATCATTAATGTTTTGACTCAGTATTCTCGTTCAACCTTCCTCGTCAATCCGGGACAAATACCGGCATCGAATCCTCCCATCGGCTGTCCGTCAGCCGGCGAACATCGGAACCGTCAGCGTTCATGATAAATATCTGCGCGTAAGGCTGAGGCGAGAAATCGTAAAGCGCCGCCTCATCCTTGAAGCCATTGCGCGAGCTCATAAAGAAAATAGACTCGCCATCGGCCGTCCATGTTGCGTGACCGTCGCTGCCGGGCGTGGCCGTCAACTGCCTCAAGTTCGTCCCGTCAGGGCGAATCGTAAACACATCAAAGTCCCGATCGTCACTCTTCTGCCGTGTGAAGAGTATAAGCTCCCCGCTCGGCGACCAGTACGGAAAATTGTCCCATTCCGTGGTCAGCATATTCACGGATTGATCACGGAGATCAAGTAGGCGAAGTCCGCGCGCCTCGCCGCCCCTACCATCATCCCCCCAGACGCGGTACACGATAAAGTTACCATCCGGTGACCAATCCGGGAAACCTGCATTAGGCAGGTTTTCGGTCAAGTCCTGAGAGTCCGAACCATCGGCATTGATCATCATCAACTTGGCCGGGCGTATACGCCCGCCGAAGAAACCACCAAATCCGAAAACGAGTCGGTCTCCATCAGGCGACCAACTTGACATCATCGCCGCACCAGATGAATCGTGGAATACTTGCTGATAACCCGACCCGTCGGCATTCATCGCCAAAATAGGTGTCTGTGGATTAGCGAGCGTAGCGCTCAACCCCGTGACGGTCAGCCTGCCTCCGACGGAGAAGCTCGGAAAGACATCGGTAAACCGGTACTCGTAGTCCGGGTTCCAGCTATAGAGTCGCTGATTCTGTGGCCTCGGCGTAAAGTCGGTCCGCTCATAAACAACTGACCGACTGTCGCTTGACCAGGACGGATTGCGCATCTCGCCAGCCACAGCCTCACCGCCTGTATATACCAGCCCCCGCTCGACCGGCCCGTCGAGTGGTGTCGCTTTAACGAGATAACCGATCTGCTCTCCTTCAAGAAACTGAGGTTGCACCCTGAGCCCAGCGCCAGCAGTGTGTTCGACGCGCTCGCCAGTGGCCATGTCAATGGAGATGATCTGCGCGAGTGCGTTCTCAGGTGTTCCCATACGCGCAACAAATGTTTGCGCCGGATCGATCTCATAAAACACTAGCCGGCTGCCATCCGATGACCATTCCGGTGAGCCAGCTGACATGCCAGGCTCGGTCATGCGACGAAGTCCGGTCCCGTCCAGTCGGATCACGTAAACACTGAGTGCCTGATAGTGACCAAGACCAGCGCCTCGCTCATGGCCCCGCCAGGCGGTGTCCCGATCGGAGGAAAACGCGAGCCATTGTCCATCCGGAGACCACGACGGGCGGAAATAACCCCTCGGCAGTCCATCCACCGGGCCATCCAGATTTCCCGTCAGGTTACGCAAATTTCTGCTCGCGAGATCAAGCACCCAGATATTCGTAGTGTGCGTGTCGCGGGTCGAAACAAACGCCACATGGGTCCCATTGGGTGATAGCACCGCTTGGTCGTCCATCGCTGTATTGTCCGTCAAGCGCTCGCGCTCGGAGCCGTCAGGACGCATACGGTAGATATCAGCCTGACCGTGAGCATCACGTTCGGAAGTGAAAACGATCCAGCTCCCATCGACGGCGAATGTCGCGTTATATTCGAAGTCGGAGCCGGAGGACAGTTTACGCTCATCGCTGCCATCGGCATTAGCTATGTACAATTCGCTCATCGAGGGACCAAGCCTATTCATTAACATGACGCCCGATGACTCCGCCGAGCCGAGTTCACCTTGTGTATATCCGCTAGCAGAGAAGGCAATCAATATTGGAATGCCGACAAAACGCCGGAAACCGTCCGTGCACACTGACCACACTAGTGAATCACTACTGCTGCCTACTACGCTCATGATCCTCTCCTCGGACGATGCGTTTCTATCGTCTGGCCTCCAAAAGTATCAGGTCTCGCTTTATTATCATCAAGGTACACGGAGAGCTACCAGGGAACCCGGATGGGTTGTACTGGCAATCTGAACCAGGATGTACTGCTGTCCTTCGTGTAAATAGCTCATCATGCCGTAACGGCCAGGCGCGGGTATATCCACAGTAGCCAACCGCTCGCCTGTCAATTTATCCACAGCGTGAAGGACAGACGCCCCTCCTCCGCCCTCGGCGGTAATGAGCAGTGTCTTTGTAACCATTGTGACCGCATGAGACGTCCGTCCGGTATTAGGAAGATCCACCCCCTCAAGAGCAGGGTGATGCCTGATACGATCTGGCGTATCCCCGTTAGGAATTGACCAAAGATGCTCCCCCTCATTCATATCGATGGCGACGATCTGGCTGTACGGAGGTTTGTAAATAGGTAACCCCTGGGGACCTCGAAAATCACCGCGATTGGCGACGGCCCAGTCTACGATCGTCTCACCTGTGGTCATAAGACTTTCAGGCTCGTCCATCTCATGACCTGGCACAATGTTTTCTGATCTACAGCCTCTTAAAGTTGAAACGTAGAGAATGCCAGTCTCTGGATCTGCAGATGGAGGACCGAATATATTTGATGCTCCACTGGGACAACTCACAAACGACCGTAAGCCCGAAGGATGCCCCACCTGAATTGGAGGATTAAACAATGGACCAATTCGGTAATTTTTGATGATCTCCAGTGCCTCTCGCCGTAATTCGGGCGTGAAATCAATGAGGTCCTCTTCGGTCAGTCCTTGCATCTCGAATGCTGCCGGCTTTGTGGGAAATGGCTGAGTGAGGGCAAGCTTCTCGCCAGGCACCTCCGACTGAGGCACTGGACGTTCTTCGATAGGCCAAACCGGTTCGCCAGTTATACGATTAAAAGTATAGGCAAAACCCTGTTTAGTGGTCTCAACTGCTATCGGAGTTGGGCGCCCGTCAACTATTACATCCAGTAGGATCGGTGCCGCGGGATTATCGAAATTCCAGATATCATGGTGGACGGTCTGGAAGTGCCAAACACGCTCGCCAGTCTGAACATCTAAGGCAATGATGCTAGTGCCAAATAAATTATCGCCCGGCCGAAAACCCCCATAAAAGTCCAGTGTCGGTGGATTGGTTGGTATATAAACGATACCGCGCTCTAGGTCTGTCGACATGGGGGCCCAGGAAGAAACGTCTCCTGTCCTCCGCCAAGCGTCATTCTCCCAAGTTTCATGGCCAAACTCATTTGGCCTTGGAATAACATGGAACTTCCATAAAAATTCCCCGGTCCTAGCATCATAGGCCAAGATATCACCGGGAATGTTCTCTGTACGGGTTTGGTAATAGCCCTGCTCGTGGACGTTTCCCACAACCACTGTCCCGTTTACTACGATAGGCGGGGACGATGTACTAAGGTTACCAAGATCCCTGGGAATACCGTACTCCGGATCGTAGGTATATCCAGAGGTTAACCAAGGCTCCCAATCACCAACCAAGTCTGGGAGCATATCTACAACGCCCGTTCTCGGGAAACCCTCAAGCGGAACAGTCGCACCCCAATCCGGCACAGGAGTTCCAGTCTTCGCATCGAGTGCGTGGAGAAAGAAACCAGGGCTAGTAGTAAAAATTACTCCGCGCCCATCCACCTCGGAGTAGGCTACCCCCTTTCCATAGTTGTTCCGCATGCCTCGCTCATAGCGTGTTGTGTGGGGCTCGCGGTAAGTCCATATTGTCTCACCCGTAGCCGGGTCAATGGACACCACCGTACGTCGTTGGCCGGCTACAGTGTAGAGTAATCCATCAACATAGATGGGAGTGGATCGGAAGACATAGTCGACGCCAGAACCAAAATTATCCCCCCGCCAGACCCAGGCCACCTCCAAATCTTCAAAGTTACTGGCATTGATCTGATCCAGGGACGTGTAGCGAGTATGCGCAGCATCGCCGCCGATGTAGCGCCAATCTCCAACAGAGCTGTCTGGCTCTTGGGAGATGGCTGGATCCTGCCACAGGAACATGCCTCCTACAGCGCAAACAAAAAAACGTGAATGATAGCTGGCTACTCGAAGGTAGAACCTGACAGTTTTGATCATCACTTGCCCTCTTGTAATTCGCTGCTCCATATAGCCTCAACTCTTCCTGATCAAGGTCCCGGAATACGCACATTCTCAAGCAAAGACGAGTCCGACGGCAACTCCTCCTCACCAGCAGGATAGTCGTTTAGCCTGAGCAAGAAAGCGAGAATATCTACATACTCTCTGGAACTAAGACTACCAGGATTGCCCTCTGGCATCGTTGTTGAAATTACATTCATCAAGTCTCCCGCCGTCTCATATATGGCGCCTCGAAACCAGATACGTGTAATCTCGTTTGTCCTGTGGCATTCCAAGCACAATTGCTGGAATCGCCGCTCCCCCCGAGATGCCTGACCCCTCGTAAAAAATCCAGTTTGTGTGGAAGCACTGGCAGATGGATTCATTACTGGCTCTTCTGAGCGGACAGTCTGCGCACTGTCGCCTGGCCCCTGCAAATTGACAACGGGTACCGAACACCCTAGCTGTATGGTCAATAGACATATCCCATAAACGAATCTCAAAGTTGAGTATCGTATGGACATTTAGTGCTAGCAGGGTTCGTGCCAAGAGCTAAAAGGCTCTTGTCGTTCAATAATTTTAAAATATGGTCAGCCGAACCAGGAATCGCCCCCTAATCCCACTCCTGCTCGATACCCCCTTCTGGCGTCAAAAATCCAAGAAGGCAGCCGTTAGAACCATCTCTGAGCTGATGACAACGAACAGAAACTGTGTCGCCAGCTTTAACGGTATTCTCATTTATTCCAGATCTTGCGAGCCCTCTAACACCAGCGGCCTCCACTGCCCACTGAGCCGGTTGCCCATCAGCTCCTACAACCTCTAGAAAGAGCCAGGTATGAGGGTTTACCAGGTGAAGCTCTTTCACCGTCCCTTGTAGATGCGTGTACTCTGCCATCTGATAATTTCCGTGGGAATGATGAGCCCACGCGGTGGCCGCCAAAGCGTACGCAGAAACGACACTGAGAAAAAACCACTTTAAACGCATCTCCATCCTTCTAACGTACCTGAGCATCACGGACTTTGATCGCGTCAGAATAGTTCCGATACCGAATCCTGCCACCATCTCTATCAATAAATTCCAAAGATTGCTGGAAGAACCCAGGCGGAAGTGATCCGGGCGGAACAGTCGCTTCCGCAATATAGAGATGGCTATCATGTAGATATATAGCCGCATAAGTACGGCCTTGATCTTCATTCGTGATCTGTAGCTGATGCCCCTCTACCCGGTCTATATAATGATATGCGTCATACGTGACCTCCCCCCCTCTCCTACGAAGATTCCACGCTGCAAAAGCAATCGATGCCCGAACATCAACTTCCCAGTAAAGCTCGTAGTCTGCCTCCGTACGGTCTCGCTCCGAGTGTATTTTTCGGGATTCTGTGTAGTCGACCACCGTGACAGAATAAACCCCCCCGCTATCTTGGTAGCTATAAATACGTGTCGGGAAAGTCGCGCCGTATTCAGACAAATAAGTGCTATTCTCAATCTCAAACTCACCAGGAGTATGAATGCGGAATAAATCATCCATGCTCGTGTACTGAAACCATCCCTGTGCGAGAACCGGGCCCGCACAAATCAGAATTGAGCCTACAAGAATCCACCGAACAATATACATTTGCTGTTCCGACATATTACGACTACTGGCAAATACTGCCAGAAAGGTAGTTCGTTGTGACTGCCCAACTATTAAAGGATGTTAATCCGGAAAAGACCTGCCACACAGAAACACAAAGCCAAATCGATCCAATCTGTTCAAATTCTAGCGTCTGATTTCGGTCACAAAGAGCACTCTCAGCAATGAGTCAGTACTCGACGATATGATACAGAGTCTACACCAACTACAAGGGACGCGGCCTGGTCGAATCAAGACTCGATAATTGGTAGAAACGCGCAAGCAATCGTTGCGTCCACATATTTACCACACGCGGAGTGAGTGCCATTACTAGGCCGGCAGGTACACCATCAGCATCCATCCGTTGACGCTCAACCGTTCGCGCCAGAACCTCGTCACTCATAGCATCCCGCAACTCCAACACGATGTTGGCCTCCCAAACCCAGGCAATTGTAGTAACAATACTTCCGGGAATATCCGGCGGAACACCAGAAATAACATCGGTCAGGAATCCTCGAACCATAAGTACATCGCGTCCAAGCTCATCCGTTTGACGATACGCGCCAACACCCTCGATGGTTTCAGCGAAAGTTTCTGAAAATACATCACGGAGCCGAGCTTTCATTGTTTCGGTGGGGGGAAATACCGCTGTTTTCTCCATGGTCCTTACTGTTGTCCAGTTTCGTTCTGGGATATCACGAAATTGAACGACACTCGGCAGTAGAAAAATCTGCCTATATTGCGAAAGATCTAGATCCGGTTTTACCCAGGCAGCCCCCATAATGAATGGATCCAGCTTATGAAGACCATCTTCAGTCACTTCAGCATTTGGACCAACCGCCAACACAGGCTGTGCATTACTCTCGCCGGCATGCCAAAAAAACACCAGCCCAGCAATGGCGGACAAAATTATCGTCGACAATCTATCTCTCATAGGGTTCTCCGCACGTATCTTCTCGTTTACCCCACCAACGCAGCGTCTTTAAACACTTGCCATTTCTACATAACGACTGATTCTACTCCTCTCAAAAAAATATGCTGAAGGGAAGACGCAATAGAACCCTCATTCAAGCTTCTCAAACATGTTGAATTTCAGTGCCGCCTTATAAACCATTTTATAAACAGTAGGTTATATTAAATCACGCTAAATTTGAGGCTAATCTGCTATGTTTACCCAGTGTAAAGCCCGCGAAGTAAGGGTTCGCCGTTGAGAAAGACTTGCCCCACCCACACCGAAGGTGCGTCACCTCTGGCAGGAGCCCCAACAATTGAAATCTGATCCCCAGGTCTGAGGGTATCTCTGGTCCAACCATCGCGCGGAGCTAAACTAGAGGAGCTTGAGAGCCCGGCCAACCAGCTTATAACCACGCCGTTCTCCCCCATCACGTCAAAATAAATAAGGGTGTGTGGATTAACAAATCGAAAATCCGTGACAATTCCCGTGATGGTAATCTCCTGGGTCAGATCGTAAACAATGTTTGACCCATGGTGACTGAACGAAGGAAACGAAAGAGATAAGAGCCCCAGCCCAAACAAGAAGACGGCAACGAGTTTTGCACTCATCGAATATCCCCTAATATAATCTGTAGTAAAACTTACTCTGAATTATAAGAGGAATCACGATCTGCATATAGATCGTTAACGATATTAGTCACTGGAACTTATAAACATATGGCTAAGTCTCTGCCCGAGATTCTATTACCCGAAGAACTTGTCTACCTAGCAAGGAGACCCACGTGAATAACTCACCTATCGATAGAGCAGTTACCCTCTTAGCTATCGTGTGTACCTTGTTACTGAATCCAATACCTACTACTGCGCAAAGATGGGTTTCAGAATCTATTTGTCCCGAGAACACCCCCGCCCTCTTCCATGAGTGTGCATTAGAAGTGGCGGCTTCATTCGATCCTCCCCGTACTTCCGACGGTTCGCCAGATATGGGAGGAACCTGGCGCCATCCAAATGGGGATGCTGGTGGTGCGTACGAAAGTCTTGAAGATCATTACGGGAACCTTGATGAAATTGGAGGGCCAGCCACAATCGTTGACCCCTCCGATGGGAAACTTCCAATGCATACATGGGCGTTACTACAAAGAAATGAAAACCCACAACGATATATTCACCATAATGCAGCCTGTTTTCTATCCGGAATCCCAAATACCATGTATCACGGAGAGGAGCGTCAGTTTCTTCAGACTTCTGATTACCTTGTGATCCTATCTGGAAACGCGCATGGCTACCGCATTATTGCCTTGAACGACCTCCCACCTGTCGGGGAAGACATACGCCTTTGGGATGGCAGTTCAATCGGACGCTGGGAAGGGAATACGCTGGTTATCGAAACAACAAACCAAACTGGGAAATCCTGGTTGGATCAACAAGGAGCTTTTTACACGGAGGAAGTCCACGTAGTTGAACGATTGACTCTCATTGAGCCTGATACGATCCACTATCAGGCTACGATCGACGATCCAAATGTCTATACCAGACCCTTTACGATTGCTGTTCCCTATAGGCGAAATACTGTGGGGGGGTTTGAGATGCCAATAAACGCCTGCTACGAAAATAATGAAACGCTATTGGATATCTACCAAACCGTGGGTTTTGACTTCTATCCGGGCATCGGTCCTGAGGAAGCTCGGCAAGCTATTGAGACACAACCATAGTCTCAACTGACGCCCTAACCAAAGAAGGTGATTAATCGACCGTGGATCCCCACTCCAAACCACAGAATGAGCGACGCTGCGCCCATGAATCTTGCTAAAGCAGGGCTTTCCGTGGTCTCCGTCCAGTTCTTCATCTGAGGTGAAATTTTAAGCCGAAACCAAAGCGCATTCAGGCCCGCCAAGAGTAGGAGTACTACCTTCATCTGGAATGCGTAGTTCACTGCATAACGATGAGGATTACCTACAACGAAAAAAAATCCTGTACATGCATTGATCCCAAAGCCAATAAATACCAAGGGCAAAATCTTGTGTACGGTGCGTAGTGGCAGACCTCTCTTATACCCGATCAGCCTTAAATCCATAACGATAAGACCACCAATCAGTACACCAAGACCCGTAAAATGCAGCGTCTCCAGAGTCGGCCATATCCAAGGTCCACTATTAACCCACTGTGAAATGGTAGTGCTACGAATCCAATCAAGTGTGGGAATTATCGAACTGATTTCCATCTCACCTCATCAATCAACATAAGCGATCAACCTCCCAGAGGCAATCACGCCGAACCATATGACCATAGATGTAGCAGCCCAGAACCGCACAAGCACTGGTGCCGCTAGATCCGACTCCCAAAGTCCAGATTCACGAACAAGCTGGCGGTGTAACCAGCCTGTGTTAAGTAGTCCAAAGATAATTAACGCCATCTTTGTTTGGAATGCCGTATCACCAACATACTCCACACCTCGGGGGACAAACAGTACTGTTCCAGAAAGAAAGTTGATGCCTAGTCCTGTCCAAGCCAACAAAAGCGCACGTTTGAAAAAAATGTAGGAAATGAAACGAAACAGCCCCAGCATGCGCAGGTTTAGAACCAAGAGCAATCCCATTGAAATAGCCATGCCTACTGCGTGCAGACTCAACATCAATGGAAACCCGACAAAGGATGTAAGCACCCAATCGGAGAACGAGGTCTGTTCGAGCCACTGCAGGGCACTCATAAACCCTCCTTGATTCCCGGGCCTTTACACCACATCAGATACGTCTGCTTCCGACAGGAAGCAGACGTAATTACTATGATCTAAAAAAGAGTTGGGCTTGGGGCTTAAAAAGGACCTAAATGCCCTTCCATAAAGATCTTCCAAGCATTTAAGGGCAACCATTCATCATACATTCGCCAACTCTCATACTGGGGCAAGCTAACTGCAGTAGGGTGTACCCCTGAATCAAGTTCAGCACGAAGATCACGCAAGTACTGCAAGGTGTCAGCGACATCCTGCTTTGTTCCGCCTTGTAGTGGATCAGGCGCCTGGCTGTGCGTGAAAACAATTTTATCGATATCCAACTCTAAGATTTCTCCGAGCGTTCGTTCCAATTGTGCGACGTTAAAGTCAGGCAGAAACAGGAAAGGTAGGCGGTTTGGACCCACTATATCAGCAATATAACCCACCCTTTGCGAAGTAGATGCCAAAGGTATAGTCATTCCATGTCCATGACTCGCACCAAAATGATGCAATTCCACAGTTGTTCCACCCAGGATGATATCCTTTCGTCCCCCCCCCCAACTTTCATCTGGTAACACCAGATTCGGATGAGGGTTAGCAAGCATCCAATTGTAGGCGTCAACGTGAGCGATGATCGTTGCACCTTCATCTTTGAAAGCTTGTCCACCGCCTGAATGATCCCAGTGATTGTGGGTATGCACGAGGTATCGAATAGGTTGATCTGTTACCGACTTGATAGCCGCAACAAGCGCTTGCGAGTGCGTAGGATTAATCGGATCGATCGCGATAACCCCATCGTCGGTAACTACAAACATCGAGATATAATTCCCCATACCGTAGCTATAAATACCGTCTGCAACTTCTACAGGACTTGCGTCTTGGCTGACCGCCGAGTTTGCTATGGTAAGGAAAATAGCTATGGAAAATAGTTTTCTTAGACTGACCATTGTTCTAACTCCATGGTTAATTCACTACTGTGAAGAAAACCTCTGTTCTTCAAATAGGATTTTATCCTGAACACCTCAAAAAAGCTTTACGATTCTACATATTAGTCAGTGCACGGGAATAGCGATGGGCCGCATTGGTGCTGCGTCCGCCCCTCGCAACTTTAGTGAGCCTCCGATAAACGCAAACTCATAAACGGCATCTTCGGAAATCTCTTCTAGATAAACTAACTCTAGAATAGGAGTGCCTTGCTGCCCCAAAAGATAAGTATGGACAGGAATATAGTCATCCTCGAGCTCTGAGAAGGACACCTCAAAACTCAGAGTATCCAGACCAATGACAATAGCGCCACTCTCTTCAACTAGAAACTCAGCCGCCTCCAAACCAATCCCAGGGTTGTTTACCATGTAGGCAGCTGCATCCTCGTACACTCGCATACGCCCGG
>JAZAGZ010000016.1:0-8662 GCA_036231525.1 Pseudomonadota bacterium
ATTTGTCGTCAAAATTGTAAGCAATCCCGGTTTGTTGCTCGCCGTCTCTAAGGGTGACGTCATGAATTTTGATCGTATCGGCAAAATTCAGATCCTTTGTGACTTCCTTATCGTAGTTCCAGGCACTACTAAACCAGTCGTCGGTCTTCCAGGGATGCTCGCTCATTTAAAAAATCCTCGAAATTTGAACTCATTACTGCTAATTAGCCGGGCATTATACTGGTTCTAAACGAGCCCGCGACAGCAAGCAAGCGTGTGATGCGCGTACTAACAGGGTCAACGTCAAGGAATCAGGAACGTTGCAGCGGAGGCTGGTTGTTAGCGAAATATGCGCGTATCTATCCAAAAAACAACAAAAAACATATAAATATCTTATTAAACAGTCAGTTATTATATATTTCTAATATATTGTATAGAGTTAAGGGGTGGCTTATTTGGACCTGCGAAATTCTTCATCCAGCGCTGCACGAATCCTTGCAACAGCCTGAGCATCAGGTGGAGTGGTGAAACGACTGACAATAAGGGTTACCGGAATATTAACAACCAGCCCCCAGAAAGAGGGATCAAAACGCCACCCCGATGGAAAGATTTCCCCACCATAGAAGCGCGTCAGCATGGATGCTGTAAGCCCAGCAATGATCCCCGATGTGACACCAACCTTCGTGAATCTAATACCCATGGGCACAGTGACGGCTAGGACAGCTGGCAGCAGTTGCGTGATCATAGATGCGGTGACACCGATCATCAGGACAACCAGGCCCCAGTCTCTTGCTGCCGCCAGTACTGTGATCGCAACCAAGAAAACGACAAAAATCCGCCCAACAGTAATGTAATGGCGGTCTGAGCCATCTTTCTTGATAAAACTTGCATACACATCTTTCGTAAGCATCGCAGAGTTTGCGTTAGTATCAGCATCTAGTGAAGACATGCCGGCAGCTAAACCACCTGCGACGATTAAGCCTGCAAACCAAGCAGGCGCGTAAGTGGCAAGCAGAAGTGGAAACGAGTTATCTGCGTCAGACCCCACGAGCTCAGGAAAGTAATAAAAAGCTGTGAAGCCGATCACCATGGCGGGCAGGTATAGGGCCATAAGATAAAATCCAACAGTTAAACCAATCTTTTTTGTGGTTTTAACATCACGTGCTGAGTAAAAAAACATAAATCCCCTGGGCAAAATAGCCCAGTAAAGAGCTATACCAAAGACGGGGAAGGTGGCCCACCACTGCGGTGTAGCTAATCCTTGAGGCCCTGGTAACGTAAGTAACTCTGGCCTGGTTTCTTGTATACGGTTGAAAAGGGTCAACAGATCTCCGTCAATTAGGCTTAAACACCAGAAGGCGGCCGCCCATACGGCAACGAACATCCACACGGCCTGGGCAACGGTTGTCCACGTAACACCCCGAATGCCGCTGGAAGTAACATAAATCATGACCATGAAGCCCATAATCAGCAGTGCACCAATGTACGAGATATGGCCTTCTGTGCCACTTGAAAGTAACCGGGCAGGACCGGTTACATTCGCCGTCATTAAAGGAATGCAGCAGGAAAGTGTATAGATCGCAATAAAAACTCTGAATTTCCCGTCGCCAAAGTAATCGACGAGCATATCCGCCGGCGTGATGTAGTTGAATTTTCTACCCAAACAAGTGATGCGAGAACCAATAAAATAGATCATCCCCAACGGCGTGAATACAGTCCATAGGATATTTGCTGCAAAAGCCACGCCATGCGCGTGGTAAAACCCCATGGATCCCGGAATCGCAAAAGCTGTGTGAAATCCCCCTGCAATGCCAAGATACAGAACAAGGAATCCGAATCCTGGTGCAACCTTGAAATAGTCGTCCATGGCCACACGGCCAACCTTTGTCCAGCGACCAGTCCCGACCCAAAGAATGAGCAGCGCGTAGAGAATTACGATAGCGACTGTGTAATGCCAAGATTCCAAAACTAATCTCCCCGGGAAGCCGCGTCTTCCTGCTCGATCTTCAGGCCGAAGTACAGACAGCCGCAGAGCCAGATTATTCCCCAGCCGCTACACCAGGCATAAACGAGGGGTAATCCCATTACAGCGATAGGCTCATTGACAGCCCAGGTACCAACCCAAACCATAAGGAAACAAAAAATAAACCAACTCAAGTAGAGTTTCTGCCACAAAGTCTGGGGAAGCAGGTGGTTTTGTTGCCCAGAATCCGTCATGTTTCTCCCCTGTGGTGAATGGCCCTTTGCGATTATGCCGCAGTCCTTCGAAGTGTTTGAATGCGGGTTTTCTTACTTATGATGAGCGAAGGCATTCTGCTAGATAAGAATTCTCAAGTCCACTGTCGGGAGGATACGATCCAAATACCTCTAGAGGTATAGTAGTGACTCTCAGCAATTCTAATCGAGCGCCAATCATGAGCCCGACTAAGAAACGAATACAGCATCTGAAAGTCACCGCGCTGATAGTTGCTGCATGTTTGCCTATAGGCAACCTCGTTCATGCGCAGTGGCCAGAACGACCTATCACGCTCGTGGTGATGTATGCCCCAGGCGGGGGTACAGATACGGTATTGCGCACACTGGCAGGGGAGATGTCTAGCGTGACTGGCTGGCGGATTAATGTCGTTAATCGGCCAGGTGCAGCGGGCACGTTAGCCACAAACTTTGTCCTCAATAGGCCTAATGATGGCTACACTTTGCTCGGTTCGTCTAGTTTCGGAAAATTTGCACGAGTCAGTGGTAATGGCGAATCCAAATCGTGGCGTGATTGGTACTTTATGCAAGCGGCTACGAATTTAGCGAGTTGGGCCGTGCGTCCAGACTCTCCATACCAAACGTTTGCCGATGTCCTGGCAGCAGCAAAAGCCAATCCAGGAGAAATTACAATATCGACCTCCGGCTCCGGGGGGCTCTGGCATGAGATGGCTGCAAGCGTTGCGAAGGCAGCAGGCATTGAATTGAAATATGTTCCTTATGGGAGTGGGCAGGCAGCAACTCTTGCCGGGCTTAACGCCGAAGTACACATTGCTGGCGGCGGTGTGCACGAGCATATTCAATTTGTTGATTCAGGGGATCTCATCCCGTTACAGCAGACGGGTCCAATCGACATTGTCACCGCGAATGGAAATATCATGCCGTCTTTAGTCAATTTTCTACCAGAAGTCAGGGAGCAGTTGCCTCCAAACGGAACTTACGATGTGGGGATTCGTCGCGATACCCCCATCGAAATTATTCGACAGGTACAAGAGGCTTTTTTAGCAGCTGCGAATTCAAATGTATTCAAGACGACGACCGAACAGCAAAGACTTCTCATTAACGTATTGATCGGTGAAGAAGCAGACCGTCGGGCTGCGGAGTTAGAAGCTATTACCGCTACAATGTTTCAAGAACTCGGCATCCCCGGAGCCAAGGGATCTGATGAACTCGGTCTTCCCGAGATGGACGCATTTGAGACTTGGTGGCCACCTGAGGGGTATGTGCCTCTTCCTCTCTAACGCCAATCACCTAACCATAAGGTCTATCCTGCACCAGTATTTAAGCGATGAATGATGCCCTGCACAACTGGGATCGAATCATTGTTCATGCAGACATGGATTCCTTCTACGCATCCGTGGAGCAGCTAGATAATCCTGGTTTGCGGGGGCGTCCTGTCTTGGTCGGATCTAGCAGTGGCCGTGGCGTTGTGCTGACTGCGAGCTATGAGGCACGCCCATTCGGAGTCGGCAGCGCAATGCCAATGGTTCAGGCACGAAGGCTTTGCCCTGATGCTCTAGTCGTGCCTCCACGATTTAAGCGTTACCAAGAACTGTCTACCGTCATCATGGCAGTCTTCTCGGACTTTTCACCCATTGTCGAACCGCTGAGTCTTGATGAGGCTTTTCTTGAAATGACCGGCTCAGAAGGACTATTTGGTGAACCTAAAAACATGGGGCGTCAGCTAAAAGAAGCAGTGAAAAGTGCAACACAAGGTTTAACAGTTTCGGTTGGAGTCTCCGGCACCAAGTACGTGGCCAAGGTAGCCAGTGGATTTGCAAAACCCGACGGTTTAACAGTCGTGGCACCAACGGCTGCGCGTAGGTGGCTTGCACCGCTGCCCGTATCGAAGCTATGGGGTGCCGGGAAAAAAAACCAAACCCGTTTAGCGGAAATAGGGCTTAAGACTATTGGTGATGTTGCAAATACCAAACCTTCGTTTCTGGTTGAACAGCTCGGAAACGTTGGTTCTCATTTTTATTCGCTTTCCCATGCAGAGGATATGCGTGAAGTTGAAAGCCAACACACAGCGAAGAGCATTGGTTCAGAACATACTTTAGACAGGGATACTCGCAATCCCCGTGAAATCAAAAACTATCTCCGCCGATCTACGGATACCATCGCTAGGCGATTGAGGAATAAGGGACTCATTGCCGCAGGTATAAGGATTAAACTCAAAACGAGTGAGTTTCAACTGCTTACTCGCCAAGAACATTTTGATAAACCTACCGATGTCGCAGATGTTCTCTACAAAAAAGTTAACGTTTTACTTTCAGCTTTCCCGCACTCAGGACCATTTAGACTGGTTGGGGTGACGGCTTTCGACCTTAGAGCTACAAAAGATCCATTACAGCTTAGTTTATTAAATTGCGATGGGCGTGAGCGCAGGCTAGAGTCAACACTAGATAAAATCGTAGAACGTTTTGGAGAAGATGCTGTTCAGCGTGCCGGTGATCCCAAAACCACACTGGGCGCTGATTTAGCAGCTAATATGGATTTCCTTGATAAAAAGGGAATAGGTGAACCTTAGCTGCCTCTGGATGCCTGCGCCTGTCCTTCCAGTTCTGCCCAGCGTTCAACCGCAATTTCAAGTTGATCTTGTAAGTGACTCAGTTTTTCCAGCTTATCGCGAATCCGTTCATGCGGTTGGAGATAAAAGTCATCCGCATCAACCTCCATTTGGATCGTACTTACGTCGGCCTCCAAGAGCTTGATTTGAGCAGGTAGAGCATCTAACTCTCGCTGCAACTTGTAAGAGAGCTTTTTAGCGGGAGAGGGCATCGGGGGGGTGGTCGATTTTTTAACATTTCGCTTAAGCGTTGATTCATCAGCAACTGCAAGTTCGTGGTGATGCCGTACCCAATCACTGTATCCTCCTGGATAACGCTTGACAGTGCCATTACCTTCAAAAACCAATGTGCTAGTCACAACCTTATCTAAAAAATAGCGATCATGACTCACAACTAGCAGTGTTCCGTTGTACTGTGAAAGACGTGCTTCCAAAGCCTCCAGGGTTTCTACATCAAGGTCATTAGTAGGTTCATCCAAAACAAGAAGATTTGATGATCGGGTAAATAACTTTGCCAAAATAACTCTGTTACGTTCACCGCCTGACAAAGCTGCCACACGGGTCATTGCTCTTTTTGCAGAAAATAAAAAATCTGTGAGATAGGCAATGATGTGCTTTTTTTTACCTTGAATCTGAATATAGTCGCGTCCTTCTCCCACGATATCGGCGACTGTCTTTGTTGTATCGAGTTCGCGCCTAAGTTGATCAAAGTAGGCGGTCTCAAGATGCGTTCCGAATTTTATTGATCCAGAATCAGGCTTGAGTTCACCTAATAAAATACGGAGTAGGGTGCTTTTTCCTACGCCGTTATTACCGATGATGCCTATACGTTCGCCGCGAGTTATACGGAGAGAAAAATCTTTGAGCAGGGTTTCACCTCCATATCCGTGCGAGATATTCCTTGCTTCAATTACTTTTTTTCCGGAGAGTTGATTGGACTCATTAACGTAAATCCGAGCACTGCGAGCTCGTTTTATACGTTTTGAATGTTCTTCGCGCATAGCTTCGAGCGCACGAACCCGTCCCTCGTTGCGACTCTCTCTTGCCTTAATGCCCCGACGTATCCAAACTTCTTCTTCTGCTAGTTTTTTGTCGAATAGAATATTTCTGCGATCCTCATCTTTATCAGCTTTGCTTTTCTGTCGTAAATAGTCCCGATAACCTCCGGGCCAACTCCTCAGATGCCCTCTGTCAATCTCGATGATTCGGCTTGCCACACGCTCGACGAAGCCACGATCGTGGGTCACGAAGAGCACAGCGCCCTCGAAACCTCGAACCTTCTCCTCCAGCCACTCAATAGTAGAGATATCGAGGTGGTTCGTAGGTTCATCCAGTAGGAGCAGGTCGGGTTTCCCAACTAATGCTTGTGCAAGAGCTACACGTCTACGCCACCCCCCAGATAGCTCGTTCATTTTCATGTGAGAGGGAAGTTCCAATTGTGTAATCATTGCGTCCACTTGAACGCTAACAGACCACCCGCCGCCAGTTTCAATAGCAGACTCAAGTATTTCGAGCTCACGTAGTTTTGTTTTCTGCGTCTTTGTGTCAGCTGAGATTTTTCGAAATGCTTCGATTCGCGCAGTTTGTTCGCGCATACCTTCCGCAACCACATGCCAAACCTCTTGCTCTGATCCCTCTGATAAAATTTGGTTCAGCATTGCAATATTTATCCCTGGGCGATTCTCGATTTTTCCTTCGTCCGGCTCTAATTCGCCCATCAATAGCTTTAGGGTTGAGGATTTCCCTGCCCCATTACGCCCGATCAGGCATAGCCGTTCTCCTGATTCAATTTGTAGGTTTGCATTCTTGTGGACCACCTGATCCCCAAACGCTAAAGAAACATCATCAAGGCGAATCAGCGCAGTCAACATTCATCCTTTATCTTTTTAGAACTCATCTAGTTTTTAGCTTTCAGCTTTATCTTTTTGTTTTATATTAAAAACAAGTGTAATTAATTTAAAAATCAGTGTTGGCGTATATGAACAAGTTGTCATGCTAAAATGCATCCATCACTATTGTGTGACGCAATCGCACGACGGTGTGATTGTCTATATATTGCAGTATTAAAAAAATGGGGAGCTACATATGAGCCCAGCGAAAATCATTAGAATAGTTGGTGTTGCGCTTGCTGTTGCAGCCGCACTTATTCCAAATATACCTATGGCAGGACTAGGCTTGGCAATTCTTGGCTTAGGCGCAGGGTGGTACGTTGCCAGTGGCGACCGTGCGACTCTGCTAGTGACCGTGATCGCACTGAATAGTGGTGTTGCCGGCGCTGTGAATGCCATACCGACGGTTGGTCCGTATGTTGGTGGCATACTTGATAATCTTGGGAGTCTTTGAGCTGCTGCGGCCGTTACAGTGGTCGTGATGGCGGTTAAAGAGCAATTATCCGAGTAAATACCGCTACTACTAGCGGAGTTGTGTGGGAATAGATATTCCCACATCGATTGAAGCGCGGAGGTCCTCGGGCCTTCGCGTTTTATTTTGCCCAGGGGAAGGGGTGCTATATATACGTTATTTAACATAATATACATTATACGCACTTATGTACTAGAGCAATGTACTGATCTCTCGAATTCTGGCCTTTCAGGATCTCATCCTTAAGATTCTGTTTTTATAGAATAAAACCTATATATCATTCTTTTTGAAGAACCTCAGCCGCCGTGTTAGATAAGTTCCATGAGAATTGATCGCTATATGCTATCTTTCTACGCTGATACGAACCTTTTTAGCTTATTAAGATCTAATGGATTGAACCAGCACTACGGGGACTAACATGCACCTGCCCTTATCGAGAAAACCCACGCTGACGGCGGCGGTTTGCATCGCGCTGCTGACGCTGAGTAGTTCCGTAACCGCACAAGGCATTTTTACCAGCGAGCGTGAGATTTTGAGGCAATCTCGACTTCAATGGCTCGCCATGAAGCGCGATATACCCAAACCAGGTAATCCTTACGTTCAACCGTTTGTCGAATGTATCTCCTACGGCATCATTAGGACGCTAGAGGAGCCTTATGCGAGTATGGACTGGGAAGTCATTGCGTTCGATGGCGAAGCGCTCAACGCGTTTGCTATGCCAGGAGGAAAAATCGGCGTCTTCACCGGCATTTTCACTGTTGCGGATACGCCAGATGCGCTGGCCACCGTTATCGGTCATGAGATCGCACACCTTACAGAGGACCATGTGATGGCACGCGCCAGAAGAGGCACATGGACCGAACTCGCAGCGATCCTTGGCACTGCAGCTACATCAGGTTATGGCGGGAGTTCCATTCGACAAGGTGTCCAGATAGGGCTCTCTTTGCCTTTTGACCGTAGACAAGAAAGCGAAGCGGACGTTGTGGGCCTAGACTATATGGCTAGAGCCGGGTTTGATCCGCGCTCAAGCATCTATCTTTGGAAAAACATGGTGGAAGCCAGAGAAGGCCAAGAAACTCCAGAGTTTTTATCTACTCACCCCGCGGATGACCGTCGAATGAACGACCTGGTCAGGAATATGACACCAGCATTAATTGTTTCGAATGAGGTTCAAGAACAGGGGCAAGCAGTAGACTGTTCGCAATATCTTCCTTAGATAAAAGCCGGTTTTAGTCTTGGCCTACGACGGAGGCGCGAACACGCACAGCAACGTCTGGGTAATCACAAAACACTGCATCCACTGGGATAACGCTACAAAATACTTCTAAGAGCGCCTCCAGTGATTCTGCGTACGGCGGTAAATTTTGGCGACGAAAAGTGTATGGATGCAGCTCAAGTCCCACGGCCCTTATTCGGTCCACTAGTGGTGCTGGCCTTATGCTCCTATCGGGACTGAAATCGACTAGCTGAGTATGACTGCTCCCAAGACCCTGCACTAGC
>JAZAGZ010000017.1:0-7142 GCA_036231525.1 Pseudomonadota bacterium
GGCAACGCAGCGGCCATCGCCGGCTACCTTACGAAAAAACCCGGCATCTGCCTTACGGTGTCTGCTCCCGGCTTTCTTAACGGGCTGACTGCTCTGGCCAATGCTACGACCAATTGCTTTCCGATGATCCTGATCTCAGGCTCGTCCGAGCGCGAGATCGTTGACCTTCAGCAGGGCGACTATGAAGAGATGGACCAGCTTGCCATCGCCAAGCCTCTGTGCAAAGCGGCCTTTCGCGTACTGCATGCTGCTGATATCGGCATTGGCGTGGCGCGTGCGATCCGCGCTGCGGTTTCGGGACGGCCGGGCGGCGTCTATCTCGATCTTCCGGCCAAACTTTTCGGTCAAGTGATGGATGCCGAGGCGGGGGAAAAATCGCTAATCGAAGTCATCGACCCTGCGCCCGCGCAAATTCCTGCTCTCACGGCTGTTGATCGCGTCCTCGAATCGCTCAAAAACGCGGAACGCCCGCTAGTCATTCTCGGCAAAGGCGCTGCCTATGCACAGGCAGATGATGCGATCCGCACTTTTATCGAAAAGACCGGAATTCCTTTTCTGCCCATGAGCATGGCTAAAGGCATCCTGCCCGACACTCACCCGCAATGTGCGGGCGCAGCGCGGTCTTTAGTATTAAAAGAATCCGACGTCGTCATGCTGATCGGCGCACGTCTCAATTGGCTACTATCGCAAGGTAAAGGTAAGCCTTGGGGCGGACGAAAGAAATTTATTCAGATTGACATTGAACCTAGAGAAATGGATTCAAATGTAGAAATCGCGGCACCGCTGGTAGGCGATATCGGTTCCTGCATGTCGGCGCTGCTCGACGGACTTGATTCCAATTGGCCCGAACCGCCAACAAATTGGATCAGCGCAGTTAAAACAAAGAAGGACACAAACATCGACAAGATGGCACCGCGGCTAATGAATAATAACTTCCCGATGGACTTTCACGGCGCGCTCGGTGCTTTGCGCACCGTTATAAAGGAGCGGCCCGATGCCATTCTCATCAATGAAGGTGCCAACACACTCGATCTCGCACGCGGCATTATCGACATGTACAACCCGCGCAAACGACTTGATGTCGGCACTTGGGGTGTCATGGGTATCGGCATGGGCTTCGCTATCGCCGCCGCTGTAGAAACCGGTAAGCCTGTACTTGCGATAGAAGGCGACAGCGCCTTTGGCTTTTCCGGCATGGAAATCGAGACTATCTGCCGTTACAACCTGCCAGTCTGCGTCGTTGTCTTCAACAATAGTGGCATCTATCGTGGAACAGACACCAATGAGCTGAGCTCTGACCCGGCATGGACTTGCTTTGTCACGGATTCACGCTACGACAAAATGATGGAAGCATTCGGCGGCGTCGGCGTCCATGCAACCACTCCCGATGAGTTGAAGAGCGCCGTTGATACGGCGATGGATTCTGGCAGACCAACTCTTATCAACGCAGCGATTGACCCAGCCGCTGGCAGCGAGAGCGGCAGAATCGGCAACCTCAACCCGCAAAGCAAATTGCGCAAGCAATGACCCACGTGTGGTTCCCATATACAAATGACTAAAGAATTAGGAAATTACATACCATGACCTCTAACAAGGCACTTTCTGGCATTCGAATCCTTGACATGACCCATGTGCAGGCTGGCCCTACGTCCAGCCAGCTCATGGGTTTTCTTGGTGCAGACGTTATTAAACTAGAGTCCCCGATGGGTGATGCAACTCGAGGACAATTGAGAGACATACCGGAGGCGGATAGTCTCTATTTCACTATGCTTAACTGCAATAAGCGGTCAATCACGGTGAACTTAAAGAATGATAAGGGTAAAGAAATTTTCACAAAACTCGTGGAAACCTGTGATGTCCTTATGGAGAACTTCGGGCCCGGTGTTCTGGACCGACTAGGTTTTGGATGGGAAAACGTCCAAGCAATCAACCCTCGAATCGTCATGGCCACTATCAAGGGCTTTGGCTCTGAAGGTCCATACGCAGCCTTTAAGGCATATGAAAATGTTGCCCAAGCTATGGGTGGCGCAATGAGCACCTCTGGTTTGTTTGATGGCCCTCCCGTCGTTACCGGTGCACAAATTGGTGACTCCGGTACAGGTGTGCACCTGATGGCCGGGATTCTCGCTGCACTCATTCAGCGGGAACGCACCGGGCGTGGCCAGTACGTAGAGTGCGCCATGATGGATTGTGTGATGAATCTAACGCGAGTGAAGTGGCGGGACCACCAACGTCTTGAGCACGGTCCACTGTCTGAATATTGGCATCAGGAGTTTGAAAACTTTACACCCCGTGCCGGCAACGACTCCGGCGGTGGACAGCTTGGTAATGCCATTCAATGCAAACCCGGTGGCCCGAATGATTACCTTTATATCGTAGTCCAGGAACATGTCTGGAACGCACTGGCAAACCGTGTGGGGGGAAAAGAGTTAGCCAATGATTCGCGTTTCGACAATATTAATGTCCGCCGGGCCAATCAAGGGGAAATGTGGGATCTACTGACTGAGTTCGCAAGCAATTATACAAAGCGTGAGCTCATGGAGATTCTGAACGAGATCGATGTTCCGTGTGGCCCCATCATGAGTACCACCGACCTCGCTAACGACGATCATGTACAGCTACGCGAGATGTATGTAGAGCTTGATCATCCCGAGCGCGGCAAATGGTATAACCTAGGCTGCCCAATTAAACTTTCTGATTCACCCGTGGAGGTGACCAGGTCACCGTTATTGGGTGAACATACCGATGAGATCTTAAGCGATGTCCTGGGTTATGAAACTAACGAAATTGATAACTTAAAAGAAGCAGGTGCCTTTTCCCGGCCACCACGCCGCAAGTAAGAAAGTAAAAGCCTGTTCACGGGCAGCTATAACAGCTGCTAATTATTTAAGGAGAATAAAAATGCCTAGTCGGCAAGATGATGTCCGCGCTGTCTTGGACCAAGTGGAAGCGGATGGACGCACATCACTAACAGCACCGGAATGCAAAACTGTCTGTGACGCTTACGATATCCCAGTCCCCGCGGAGGGACTGGCGCAATCCGCTGGCGAGGCTTCGGCTATTGCCGATAAGATTGGCTATCCCGTGGTGATGAAGATCGTTTCGCCCGATATTCTCCATAAGACGGAGGCGGGGGGCGTCTTAGTCGGCCTGGCAGACTCGGAAGCTGCTGCTGCAGGTTATGACAGCATCATTGCTAATGCGAGAGCTTATAAAGGCGACGCCAACATCACAGGAGTGCAGGTACAAGCAATGGTGACAGGCGACGGGCAAGAGGTGATTGTCGGTGCCGTTACTGACCCGAGTTTTGGCAAACTGGTAGGGTTTGGCCTCGGCGGTATTCTTGTGGAGGTGCTTAAGGACATTACCTTCCGTCTAGCCCCAACCACGACTGATGATGCTCATTCAATGCTCAATAGCATACAAGCGGCTGAGGTGCTCGATGGAATCCGAGGTTCCGAAGCTATCAATCGCGATGCGCTCACAACAATAATTGTTAAGGTTTCGGAACTTATTAGCGATTTCCCAGAAATACAGGAAATTGACCTGAACCCGGTGCTTGCAGATGGAAAAGGTGCTACTGCGGTCGACTCACTGATCTCGGTTGATTTCTCACCTCAGAAAGAAATTTACCGCCCTAGTCAGGAAGAAATCGTGTCGGCTATGCAGAGCATTATGAACCCTAGATCTGTAGCCGTCATAGGTGCCTCTGATGGAGAGGGCAAGATCGGTAATTCGGTGATGAAAAATATCATTAACGGTGGCTATCAAGGTGAACTCTATCCAATCAATCCGAAAGCGGATGAGATTCTCGGGAAGAAAGCCTATAAGAGCGTGAAGGACGTGCCCGGGGAAATTGATGTTGCTGTATTTGCGGTTCCTGCAAAATTCTGTGTAGCAGCTATGAAGGAAGTCGGCGAAAAAGGCATACCAGGGGCCATCATGATCCCTTCTGGTTTTGCTGAAGTCGGTGAACATGAGCTACAGGATGAGCTCGTAGCAGCAGCGCGCAAGAATAACGTGCGGATAATGGGGCCAAATATCTACGGGTTCTATTACACCCCTGCAAATCTATGTGCGACCTTTTGTACCCCGTATGACGTTAAGGGCAAGACCGCACTCTCCTCCCAGAGCGGAGGGGTAGGAATGTCGATCATTGGTTACAGTCGCTCAACCAAAATGGGTGTTTCCGCAATCGTGGGACTGGGAAATAAATCTGACCTAGATGAAGATGATCTCCTCACCTACTTCGAGCAGGATGACAATACGGATGTGATGGCAATGCATGCGGAGGACTTAAAAGATGGTCGGAGCTTCGCCGAAGTAGCCAAACGTGTCTCCAAGGTAAAACCAATAGTTATGCTTAAGGCGGGGCGTACACAGCTGGGGGCAAAAGCGGCTGCCTCGCATACCGGTGCACTAGCGGGCAATGACAAAATCTACGACGATGTTTTACGCTCCAGTGGAGTAATACGCGCATACAACCTTAACGATCTACTCCAATTTGCTCGTGGTCTCCCGGTGCTACCAACTCCTAAGGGCGAGGAAATCGTTATTATTACTGGTGCCGGTGGTTCCGGTGTCCTGCTGTCTGATGCTGTCGTCGATAATGACTTATCATTGATGAAGTTCCCCCACGATTTGGATGAAGCCTTCAAGGAGTTCATACCTCCTTTTGGTGCTTCTGGGAATCCCGTAGACATTACAGGTGGCGAACCCCCTATAACTTATGAGAACACTATTCGACTCGGACTCGAAGATGACCGCGTTCACTCTCTCATCCTTGGCTATTGGCACACAATCATTACACCACCCATGGTCTTTGCCGAACTATGCGCCCGGGTGGTCCAAGAGGGCCGGGACAAGGGGATTGATAAGCCGATCGTGGCGTCGTTGGTCGGTGATGTAGAGGTGGAAGAAGCCTCCGAATATCTGTACGAACGAGGGATAGTTGCATGTCCTTACACCACAGAACTCCCAGTTGCCATACTTGGAGCAAAATATCAATGGGCGCGCAACGCAGGTCTTCTATAACAGCCACCGGCTAGGAAAATTAGCGGTGGTTCCGTGAGTACGAAATAATTTGACCGTCGCTCTGGCTAAGGATAGAACTTGAAGTGATCGCACTGCGCAGCCTACTTTTTATCCCGGGAAACAAGGCCAACATGTTGGAGAAGGCGCTTGGTTTCAAGCCCGATGTTTTTGTCCCAGACATGGAAGACTCGGTCCCTAAAAGCGAAAAAGAAAACGCCCGCAACCTGATCTCAGAATATCTACCAAAGCTTGCAGAATCAGGAGTTCCGATAATTCCAAGGGTGAACTCTTTAGACACCACGTGGGCGGTCGATGATTTGGCTGCTGTAGTAGGACCACACATCTACGGGGTATCCATCGGCAAGATCAACACGCCAGCCGATATCAAAGAGACCTCAGAACATCTCTGTGCCCTCGAACGGAAAGCGGGGCTGAATGAGGGTCACATCAAGATGATCCCCTGGCTTGAATCTGCCAAAGCAATCATTCACTGCTATGAGATTTGCCTCGCTAGCGAACGCCTAGTAGGCATTGCCTTTGGCGGGGAAGATTTCACTCACGACATGGGAATCGAGCGCCTAGAAGACGAATCCGAAGTCTCGTTTGCGCGCAATCAGCTTTGTATTGCTGCTAGAGCAGCTGAGGTCCTTGCACTGGATACACCCTACTTTCTGTTTAAAGATGAGGATGGACTGCGAATTAATAGTGCAGCAGCCAAACAATGTGGATTCAAGGGCAAGTTTGCCATCCATCCAGCACAAATTAATGGAATCAATGACACTTTTTCTCCATCAAAGAAAGAAATAGAGTATGCCCATAGAGTTGTACAAGCTTTCGAAGAAGCAGAGCGCGCAGGTCGTGGGTCAACATCATTAGATGGAAAGGTTATAGACGTTCCTGTTGTTAAAAGGGCGCGAGCGTTACTCGACCTCGCAAGCAGGTAACTAAAGATCTAAAGTCTCCATACCTTCTTTAACACGACGAGCAGTTAATTTAGCGTCGTTGTAATCATGCTGAATATGCATGGCAGCATTTCCGTTTAGCAATATGAGAGTAGGAAATCCTCTAACACCTAGAGTGATCGCACGCCCTACTTCCTCCTGCAATTTATTCTCGCACTCCGTACCTTTTAGGAACGCTTTAAAGCGTCTCGTATCTAGAGCTACCTCTTCAGCTAGATCAATCAACGTTTCGAGCAATGATGGGTTTCGCGCTTCCCGATAATAGGCACGCTGTATGGCATCTATCATCGCGTACTCATAATCTGCCCCCTGCTCACGTGCGGCAATCACGGCACGACATGCCGGATAGGTGGATCGTCTGGGTATACAAAGAGTCCAAAAATCATAGTTGAACTCCGTGCCAGGTACGACGCTCGCTATTTGCCCCCAGGCACCCCTTATCCTAGCCCGCATTTCAGTAGGCATGGGAGAATCACTATCAGAGGCAAGGCCTCCAAGCAGGGTTCGGGGAACAACAGTATCTTTCAACGCATGACGCACGTATGCCCAAACGGGAACGAAAGCGTAGCACCAACTACACATGGGGTCGTGGACATAATAGAGCACAGTGGACGACCCAGGTTCAGGAGCGCCTCTGCTTTCCATCTTAATTACAATTAGTAGGTGGTCACCTACAAATCATGAATCCCTGATAGCCCGTTTAACAAGGTTCTCCAGCAGTGGGATCTTAAAGTGATTGTAGTTCAACGGAGTCGCTCCCCTGACCGCCACCTGACCAGCCAGTGCTGCCGTCTCTTCATCCGGCGCACTTCCCGTCACAACCTCCTCAACCACCGTCAAGCGCCTCGGCACACACTGCACCGCGCCCGCCGCCATCCGAATCCGAGAAATGACTCCTCCCTCTACCACCATTGCGCTGGCAATATTTACCAGGGGAAAGTCCCACGTGTTTCGATCCGCTACCTTCTCGAAGTAAAACCGCGATCCACTCCATTCATTCGGAATCCGAATCGCCGTCAGTAAATCTCCAGCTTCCAGCACCGTCATCCGCTCAATGTCGATCTCAGGACCAATAAAAAACTCTTCAGCCGAAACCTCTCGTTCCCCCTCACCATTCTGTATAACCATACGCGCATCCAGCACCAC
>JAZAGZ010000018.1:0-6698 GCA_036231525.1 Pseudomonadota bacterium
GCAATTACTTAACGTGCGTGGATAACCATCCGCATAACCAACACCTACCGTCGCAAGCCGTGCGGGCGGCTTAACAACATGGGTTGCGCCATACCCGACCGTTACACGCTCAGTGATTTCACGGATCTGTAAAATCACCCCCTCCAGCGTCACCACCGGCTCCATAGGATTCGCCCCGGAGATAAAAGGATTACCCCCATAAAGTGCGATCCCCGGCCGTACCAAATCGCCACGACATGCAGCATCCAACAAAATACCAGATGAACTACCAATAGAGGTTTTAGCATCAGGCAATTTTTTTCGCAGAGCATTGAATCGCTCAAGTTGCTCGGTCGTAAGTTTGTGAGAGGGTTCATCCGCACAAGCAAGATGCGTGATGATATATTCGAGATTAAGTTCATTCAGTAAGTTCTCCGTACTAACCTGTTCCACTTCCACCGCACTAAGCCCCAGACGAGACATACCAGTATCGATATGTACTACGACAGACGTCCCGGAAGCACTAGCCCTCCAGCGCCGGATTTGCTCAAGAGAATTGAGCACAGGGATTAAACCGGCAATGAGGAAGGCCTCTTCCTGCCCCGACTGAACCCCTTCAAGTACGTAAATCTCAATCTCAGAAAGAATAGAGCGCAACTCAATCCCTTCACTCACACTAGCCACGAAAAACCGCTGGCAACCTTCAGCAAATAGCCGTCGTGCGACATGCTCAATACCGAGACCATAAGCGTTAGCTTTAACAACGGCACCACACTCGCCTGGAGCTGCGGTAGAACAAAGTGTATGAAAATTTCTGGCTAAAGCGTCCAAATTAACAGTCAGGACACCCGGGGCAGAAGGAATGGTATAGGTACTCACGTTTTTTAGGCTAACATACCGCCTTCTTTACGACCTGTTATCTATATACGGATCACATTTGAATGGACAAAACTTTTCTCGCACTCCGAGTCCACCGCACGAATGGCGCAGTACATCACAAACTCGAGGAACTCACACTCGATGATCTAACCTCACGAGATGTGCTTGTTCGCGTCGATTACAGCACGATTAATTACAAGGATGCGCTCGCCGTTACTGGCACTGCACCCATCATAAGGGAATTTCCGCTAGTGGGTGGCATCGATCTTGCGGGCGAAGTACTGGAATCCAAGGACAAACGATTCAACCCGGGTGATCAGGTTGTCGCGCTTGCAAGTGGTCTCGGTGAAACTCGGAACGGTGGCTACGCCAGGTTTGCAAGCGTGGATAGCCATGCCCTACAACTACTACCAGAATCTATCGATACTCGCACTGCGATGGCGCTTGGAACCGCAGGCTTCACCGCCGCGCTTGCAGTACACCGCATGGAAGAAAATGGGCAACGCCCCGCTCTTGGGCCGGTCATCGTCACTGGAGCGACGGGAGGCGTGGGAGCCATCGCTATTGACCTCCTCAGTAGCCGAGGATACGAGGTCGTTGCGCTAACAGGAAAAACAACTCAGCGAGACTTTCTTAAATCCATCGGCGCTAGCACTGTCATTGACCGAAATGAACTCAAGCTTGAAACTAAGCCGCTTGGCCGTGCCCAATGGGGCGGTGCCATCGATAATCTTGGTGGCGACATCCTCGCGTGGCTCACTCGCACAGTTTGCCCGTTGGGCAATATCGCAAGCATTGGTTTAGCTGCTAGCACAGAACTAAACACCACCGTCATGCCATTTATCCTGAGAGCAGTGAACCTCCTGGGCATTAGCATGGAATTTTACGCTGATCTTCGACCCGAAATCTGGAATCGTCTCGCAACTGACCTATCGCCCCAGCACCTAGATGCTATAACCACTCGAGAAATCACGCTTAACGAGCTGCCTGAATCCTTTGAAGCCTACCTTGCGGGTCTCGTAACCGGCAGAACCCTAGTGAAGCTCAGCTAAAATACCAGACTAACTTTTAGCCCCCATCTCCCGAGTGAACTGATTCTGCTTCATTTACTATTTTATAATTAACATTAAAATTATAGTTTAATATATTGTTTTAAAAAGCTTCTGGAGATTCTTCCAGCGGACGAAAATGGTAGTCATAGGGAGCTCCAGCACCCCGCGCATTGATCCAGATCGTCAACATTCCCTCAAGAACGTGGGCGGAGCGGATCGGACCAACATCCATAGGCTGAAGTCCCATACCTGCGACAAGTTCGGCCACAGTAGTCTTAGCGTCTGAGTCGTTACCGGCAAGCGGTATGGTTACAGGCCCACCGGGATCAATCATGGTTCTGTAGTTCAGTGTATTAAACGCCTTAACCACATAAGCACCAGGGGCAAGTGCCTGAATCAGTTCCCCGTTTGAAGACTCCACCGTATGATCCATATAACCATCATCAGCCCGCGCCACTCGGTTAGTGGGATCAATAATAATTTTCTCTGACAGATCACCGAGCCCACGTACTACTTCCTCAGCCACCCCTCCGGGCACTGCAATAACCACAATATCGGCGTTTTCCACAGCCTCAATCTGCAAAGCCGCAGATGCATTGCCGCCAGTACGCGCGACTAGTTCTAGCACTTCGTCTCGCCCAGGGTCTCGGGATCCGTAAATAATAGTGTGTCCTTGCTGAGCAAACTCAGGCCCTAATGCACCGGCAACATTACCAGTACCAATTACAGCAATCGTCTCAGCTAACACAGAGCCTTGGGCTACTAGAATCGCCCCTACCAAAATAAAGCGAAAAAGGAGATCTTGAACGGTAGACATAGAATCAATCCTCATTCCAATTAGATAAATAAATCGAATCCCCGGGACCACCCTAAGGACTCTCCTATCATAGCGCAACACTCGAACAAATCGCGATCGCCCATGAATTACAAAATCTATGACTACCGATTCTAGGATTATTAGTGTCTAATTATTAGACTAAAAGAAAAGTTTACTCGGGCTAACAATTCCCAAAACCTATGATCAGACTACTCTTCTTAACACATCGCTATCTCGGCATTGCTATGGGTCTGATGATTACGCTCTGGTGTCTCTCCGGATTCGTAATGATGTATGTGCAGTACCCAGATCTAAACGATCAGGAACAACTAACCGGACTAGAAACATTAAATTTTTCTACCTGCTGTCAAACACCAAATGACTTCAGCAATCTTGAGTTTGATCGGTTCCGGGTAGAAATGCTGAACGAACGCCCAGTGCTTCGACTACTAAATGGGTCCTACCAGTACGTAATTGATCTGCTGAACGGAGAATACCTGCCCGGTTTTTACGACGATGACGCACGCTCAATAGCAAGTATTGTGGCAAAAGAATTTGAGTTATCAGGCCAACCAGAATTGCTAGGCCTCATTGAACAGGATCAGTGGACTGTTTTCCCCGCCTATCAGGCACATCGCCCACTGTTCCACTTTTCAGTTAATGATTCGCTCGGTACAGAATTTTACATCTCAAGCACCACCGGTGAAGTTGTGCAAATGACGACATCAGGGGAGCGCTTCTGGAACTGGATTGGTGCCGTGGTTCACTGGCTCTACCCAACAATCCTTCGTCAAAATGCCTACATCTGGCTACAAACGGTGGTCTGGCTGACTCTAATCAGTTTATTTCTGACTGTCATTGGTATCTATATTGGACTCCGCCAGTACAAGATTCGGCGTAATGGCCGGAAGTCTCCCTACCGTGGTTGGGCTCTCTGGCATCATTATGCAGGACTCATCTTTGGATTATTTACTCTCGCGTGGCTCGTTAGTGGGCTCTTTTCAGTAAACCCGTGGGGCGCCTTAGAAGGCCGGGACTTTTTTCTCGAAAGACAACGCTTACAGGGAACAACCCTCGACTTCGAGCAAATTAGTGAGTTTGTCTCCTCCCATCAGTGGAGCGAAATAACAGAAAACCAAATACCTGGCTCATCAGTTCGTCTAGAGGGGGTAATGGTTGGCAATAGGATTGCTTTAATCGCATCGAATGCAGACGCAAGCAGAGCCCGGCTTAATGCTAATTCCCTCCGAACCGAAATACTTCCGGGCGCTCACTTTACAAACGCTGGAGCAATGCTACGACCACAGGCTCTAGTTCGAGCTTCTGACTGGATTATGGGTGATGATGCTTACTACTTTAGTCACCATCAGACCAGACGCTTCCCTGTCTACCGAATTCAATATGAGGATGGTGAACGCTTTTATCTCGATAACGTTAGTGGAGAACTGGCATTTGCGGTGGACCGTGATCGCCGTTGGTTACGCTGGATTTTTCATGCACTTCACCGCGGTGATTTTTCTCGACTTCTCAGAAGCAGACCTATTTGGGATTTCTTCATGCTACCTCTTATGCTGGGCGTCACGATTGGGGCTATCACAGGAACATGGATTGGTATTCGCCGCCTAGTCCGTGCAATTAAATACCCAGCCAAATACCCACTCAATCAATTGCCGGAATTCGACCCGGCACCTGCCAAAAGCACTGTACTGTCTTCAAACAAATCCGGATAACTTCCGTTAAGCCGCTATCCAAACAGCGACTCTTGTGTGATCAAAACGAGTGACCCTGGTCCCGTTGCCGCCAGCAACAATAGACCACCAATAACTGCAAGATGAGCAAGAGCAAACCGACTCTGCAGTAGTCGGTCAGAACCCTGCAAATTCCAGAAATCATGCACACGCCAGGTCGCAATCAACGTAAACAGCGCTAATGCAAATGCCGATTCTTGAACAAAAACTCCAATAGTCATGCAAAGCGCAGCAATAATGTGCAGCACAACGGTCAAGATCACGGTCAATTGAGGAAACGGGATACGTGCCGATTGAAACTCAATTACCGCCTTTCCAAAGCAGATTCGTTTGTGCAGCCCGCTAACAAGATAGACCATGCTGAGCGAGAGTCTGCAAATTATAAGTAACCAAGAAAATAACGGCTCTTCCACGTATTTTGGCCGCAATAGAACCTGTTGTACTCAGAACTCGTCCGACCAATCTTTCTCTTCCAGCAGAGTCCTGATCCTGTGCAGGAACGCTGCAGAGTACGATCCGTCTATGGCACGGTGGTCAAACGACTGGGATAGAATGCCTACAAGACGGATCGCAATGGAATCGCCAGCCGGCCCCTCAACTACTACTGGGCGCTTCGTGATGGCGTCCACAGAAAGAATACCAACTTGAGGTTGATTAATTATTGGCGCAGTCAGCAGTGTCCCAAACGATCCATTATTAGAAATCGTATAAGTACCATCCTTTAACTCATCTGGCTTAAGCCTGCCTTCGCGTGCACGCCCGCTAATCTCATGAATACGATGTGCCAGTCCAGAAACCGTTAAGCCCTCCGCATCACGAATAACCGGAGCCACGAGACCTTGGAAATTAAGATCAACAGCAACAGACAAATGGACGCGTTTATTTATCACCAAGCCATCGCCATCTACTCTGCCGTTGAGTCTTGAAAAATCTCGTAAAGCCATACAAGTGGCTCGACAAATAAATGGCATGTATGTGAGTGAGAATCCGTAATCAGCTATCCAAGCTTCCCGGAATCGGGAACGAACACTATCCACTGCGCTAAAGTCGGTCTCCACTGCCTGTAAAACATGCGGGCTTGTAGATTTTGATCTCACCATGTGCTCTGCGGTCACCCGTCGAATGCGATCGAACGGCACCCGATCACCATCATTGAACTGCTGTGCGGGCAGCACGCTCGTTGCGGATTCTGACGAGGCAAGAGTCGCCACATCTTCACTGAGTCTCTCAGATTTGTCGGCAGCCTGGCTTTTCACAAACACAAGAACATCGTTACGCGTGATACGCCCGTCTCGTCCCGAACCAGGAATATTTTTCGGGTCTAGCTGATGCTCGGCTAACAAACGACGCACCACTGGAGATAGTCTAAGTTTCCGTTCTGTACGCGTAACTTGAATTGGTGAAGTACGCTCTACCGATGATTCTTTTGTTGTGCTTGTTTGAGTGATTGGGGGGGGGGTTATGACTTTCTCTTCATCTGCTGCAGACTTATCTTCAGTAACCGTATCCGAACCTTCGATAACTCCGAGGACCGTACCCACATCCACGGTTTCCCCTTCCTGCACCAAAACTGACGTAATAACACCTGCAATAGGAGCAGGAACCTCCGTGGCAGCCTTATCAGTCTCGACATCCAAAAGAATCTCGTCCTTAGCAACTTTTTCGCCTTCCTGCTTGTGCCAAGTCGCCACCGTGCCTTCAGCCACGGTCTCTCCAAGTTGGGGCATCAAGATATTCATAGCACAGACTCAGTCGACCAAATGCTTCACACTTTCAACGATTCGCTCGGAACTTGGCATGACCGCATCTTCTAACTCGTCTGCAGATGGTAGGGGAATATGAGGTGTAGTAATCCGCACGATAGGCCCATCAAGGTCCCAAAATAATTCTTCTGCCACGATAGATGCTAACTCGGCGCCCCAACCGCAAAGTCGGGGGTTTTCTTCCACCGTCACAAAGCGGCCCGTTCGTGTAACCGAGTCTAAGATCGTCTGCGTATCCAATGGGACCAGACACCGCACATCGACAACTTCAGCAGACACACCGTGCTCATTCTGTAGCATCTCTGCTGCCTTCAACGCGCGAGGAACCATTGCTGCTAATGCCCCGATAGTGACATCAGTTCCCGAACGCAAAATATTTGCAACTCCCAAAGGTTCGACATGCTCGCCCTCGGGCACTTCCCCTTTCATCGCATAAAGGGATTTCTGCTCAAAAAACATC
>JAZAGZ010000019.1:0-20548 GCA_036231525.1 Pseudomonadota bacterium
ACTAGATTTTCGACCTGGAGATCGCTAAGTTCGAGACTCAGACCCGCTTCTCGCGCAAGGATAATGGCTTTTCGAGCCACGTCCATACCAGACAGGTCATCTCTCGGATCAGGTTCCGTATACCCACGAGCTCTCGCGTCACGGACAATCTCGGAGAATGAACGAGTACCGTCAAATACGTTGAATAAATACGCCAACGTACCCGAAAAAATCCCGCTGATGCTTTCGATTTCATCGCCGGTTTCAACCAGATCTTTCAAAGTCTGGATAACAGGTAATCCGGCACCAACGGTGGCTTCGTATAAAAAATGCGTGTTCGCCGCATGAGATGCCTTTTTTAGACGATTGTAGTCCTCCACCGGACCACTATGGGCCCGCTTGTTTGGGGTAATAATGTGAATCCCCCTCTCCAGCCACTCAGTGTATTGCCCCGCTATACCGGGGTCAGCCGTACAGTCAATGATCACCGCATGAGGGAGGTGATCTGCCTGCACGTGATCGATGAATCGAGGAATATCCATATCCTCTCCGCTGATGACAGCATTCCGCCAGTTCTCAATATCAACACATCGTTCATCTAGAACCATTTGTTGAGAACTAGCCACTGCCCGCACCCGTAAGTCCAAGTTGAAAGCTTTGCGTAAACGTGCGGCCTCTCCTGCCATTTGATCGAGAAGAGCACCACCCACAGAACCTGGCCCTATTAATCCAATCGAAACTGTTTTTGCAGAAAGGTAAAAACTAGCATGCACAGCACGCAATGCCCGTGTCATATCCTTTGCAGCAATAACCGCTGAAATGTTGCGTTCAGAAGCACCCTGGGCGATAGCGCGTACATTAATAGCCGCACTTCCTAAGGTTCGAAAAAACTGCCCCGCTACGCCAGGCAAACCTGCCATGCCATCGCCCACGATGGCAAGGACTCCACAACCTTTTGTCACCTCAACATTCTGAATCTGAGCTTCGCTGAGTTCTACTGAGAATGCTTGTTCAACTACGGTTTTAACAAGATCTGCTGATTCTTCCGGAACGGCAAAACAGATTGAATGTTCCGAGCTTCCCTGTGAGATGAGCATTACGGACACACCCGCATCTCGAAGAGCACCGAAAAGACGATCAGCCGTACCAGGCACACCAATCATCCCGGCACCCTCGAGATTTACTAATGCGACGTTACCAACTCCACTGACCCCTTTGATCAAAGCCTCACTTCGAGCGGGAGACTCTGTAATCCAGGTCCCAGGGTGCTCTGGATTAAAGGTCCCCCGGATGCGAATAGGAATTCCGTGGGCGATCGCTGGTGCCATGGTCTGCGGATGAATTACTCTGGCACCGAAGTAGGCAAGCTCCATGGCTTCGTTGCAGGAGATTTCATCAATGACCGTAGCCTCAGGAACTTCCCGTGGATCAGCGCTCATTACACCATCCACGTCGGTCCAGATATGAACCGCATCCACACTCAAAAGGGCCCCAAAGATAGAAGCGGAATAGTCGCTGCCGTTGCGCCCAAGCGTTGTCTGCAGGCCTTCCAAATTTCGCGCTATGTACCCCGTAATGACCACGACACCAGCGAAATCATCGGGTATCGCTTTGTTTAGATGAAGTCGCGTCCGGTCCCACAGAACTATAGGGCCCATCTCTCCTGTCTCAACCACTAGAACTTCACGGGCATCAAGACATATAACCTGTTCCAGATCCTCGCAATCCCCAAGTAAAGCCGATAGCAATCTCGCTGACCACAATTCTCCGAATCCTGAAACCTTATCGCGACTACGACGCGAGGCTGTCCTGGCAGGGGAAACTGTCTTCAAGACGTCAGTGATATCTTCAAGATCTGACTCGAATTGTTCCAGGAAATTTGCTCTCTCTTTCGGCGACAACAGATCCGCAGCAATACCCTTGTAACGTTTGCGCAGTCCTGCTAACGAGTCTTTGGTGAGTTTTTCGCCTGAGGTGCACTCAATAAGCTCAAATAAGGCGTCGGTAACCCCTCCAATAGCGGAAACCACCACAGCCTTATTACCAGAGGGCTGGCTCAGAACAATATCTACCACACGCCGAAAACACTCGGCATCGGCAAGACTCGTGCCTCCAAATTTATGAACTGTCCAACCCATGCTAACCCCTGAAAACTGATCAGCCCCCGGAAATGGGGGGCGAGAATAGCAAAAAGCAGTCAGACAAGTCTTTGTTTTTTAATGCACGACCCGGCCAAATACCGCAAAAAACCCTAGCTGTTCCATGTGAACAGGTTTAACTAGTTCTCTAAACGTATCTGTCGGCAAAAGTACGACTGAGAAACCGCTCTTAAAATAGACACTCCAAGCCTCGCACCCAGCATAATCAAGCGCGCAGGAATTTAAAATGAAACTCCCACCTAGTTAGGGGACATCAACGTAGTCTATGCAATTGTCGGTTCGAAGCACCTCACCTGGCTGCCAGCCCCAGGTCATGAAGTTTTCTTTCTCAATTGGTGCCGTAAAATTAACAGGATCATTTGCCCAGAAGTCATACACAAGTTTATCTTCATCTTCGTTCAGGACAAACCTCTCGACAATCTCGATATCCCGGCTCTGAGGGATACCGATCAAAGGCGGCAAATCAAAAAAATGCCAGCTGATCCGGGTCGTCGTAACAATCAACGTGTTTCCATCCCACTGCCCTTGAGAATAACCCAGTGGCGATACGGACTCTTCGTTCGCATTCCCCTCCCCTGTCATATGGATAATTCGGGTTAGGTTGAAGTTCTCCGAGTGCAACAGGATGTCATCCCTTTGCCTCCTGAACTCAATCGGGCGAGACCCCACAACAGTCATCACACGGGGCATTCCTGGAATCACGCAGTCGAGAACTGGATCATCCCTGAGCGGATCATAACTTTCGTAGGCAGAAAGGGCTTCTGGTGTCAAAGGGGGAGACTCTAGTACATCGTAAGGAGTCCCTCCCGTATCTCGAATCCAGACCCGAAAAATGCCATCAGGTTCAACTGAATCCTGAATAGGCATAGTCTCTGCCCCTTGATCTCCGCCGATATAGTCTCCGGACCAGCGCGGCTCATCGCGCCCAAATATCATTTCAGTTCCATTTGGGAGCAAAATATGAGCGGTCGCTAGCCAATGCGCACGGCGATCAGACTTCCTGCCCACCGCCCTTACAAGGTCGCCCACTTTGATGTGCTCATCCGTTAATCCTCGGCGGGCAAGGGTTCCAGCATCTGAACCCTCAAGTTGCCAGAGCACCTCTGTCCCGTCTGGACCCTCGGATTGGACCGTAACCATTACATGTGGATTTCTCCACAAAACTGCTGCTACCTCACCCTCGATTTCATACATCTGCCCGCCAAAAAACTCTCCCCGACCGTGGTGAGCACTGACTAGTACGGGCGACAACAACAGTAAAACTAGAAACGCCTTTATCCAGTCTGTGACGATCTTACTCAATGGATTCTTATTCCTTGCCGATTATTTCAGCTTCTTTCACCGTGAACGCAATCTTACCGTGCGGCGGCGATTTCATTTTTCATTTGGCTAATCGTAGCCGTGTAGTCTGTAGCACCAAAAATCGCCGAACCGGCCACAAAAGTATCTGCCCCTGCCTGCGCAATTCGTCGAATATTGTCGACTTTTATCCCACCATCGACCTCTAGACGGATCGATTCACCGGACTCGTCAATCAACTCCCTGGCAGTTGCCAATTTATCCAATGTAGTTTCAATGAATTTCTGCCCACCAAAACCAGGATTTACGGACATGAGTAAAACCATATCGACTTTCCCTATAACGTGCTTTAGACAGCTAAGAGGCGTTGCCGGGTTAAAAACCAAACCACTTCGACAACCCAAATCTCTAATCAGCTGTAGAGTCCTATCAGGGTGCTCGCTGGCTTCGGGGTGAAAACTAATGTAGTCGGCTCCAGCAGCTGAGAAATCCTCAACCAAACGGTCAACCGGCTTGACCATAAGATGTACGTCGATGGGTGCGGTAATGCCGTGCTTCCGAAGCGCTTTGCATACCATCGGTCCTATGGTCAGATTTGGTACATAATGATTATCCATAACGTCGAAATGAATCAGGTCCGCGCCTGCCTCCAATACGTCGCTTACTTCTTTACCTAACTGTGCAAAGTCTGCGGAAAGAATTGATGGAGCGATCCAGTCACCGCTCATAATGTCACCATAAAAGTTAATTTATACCCAAGTGCTATTTAGACTCTAGTTTTATTGTTTGAGTGATTCTACTCTGACGGCTAGCTAAGCGGACACCTCTTTTGGAACAATTTCGAAGAGATCTCAGCCTTATCAAGGTAGAATTGAAGCAAAATAACTAGCTGGAGTGGGCATGCCCTTTAATTATCCACGCCGCCATTTCATCGGTGGAATAGGTTCAGTATTTACTACTATCGTTGCATCAAAGTGGGCGCCACAATCCGCCTTTGCCCAGACACCACAGTCACCAATTTATGCTTACGTAGGCTCGTTCACATCCACGGAACGCGACGGCCAAGGCGATGGCATCAATGTCTATCGAGTAGATCCGGCATCAAAAGACTGGACTCATATCCAAAACGTAAATCTCGTCAATCCGTCTTTTCTTGCTCTCGATAAAACCCATCGATTTCTCTATTCAGCACACGCTGATTTGAATTACGCAACGGCTTTCTCCATCGACGCAACAAGCGGTCGTTTGAGACTGTTGAATCGACAAGAGACTGGTGGAATGAATGGGGTTCATCTTGCGGTCGATCAAAGCAATCGTTTCCTTGTAGTCTCAAACTACGCCTCAGGCTCAATGGCGCTACTACCAATCATCGATGATGGTTCTTTGGGGCCGCTTAGCGATCTCGTTGAGCTACAAGGCTCACCCGGACCAGGTCAGACAAGTTCGCATCCGCACCATAACCCCTTTGACCCTCAAGGACGTTTCCTGCTCGTCCCTGATAAGGGGTTTGATACCATTTTCGTTTTCCAGATTGACGTCGATAAGGGCGCTCTGGTGCCAGCTGAAATGCCTTCGGTAGCCACACAACCAGGAGCTGCTCCGCGACATGCCAGCTTCCATCCAACTTTGCCATACGTCTACGTGATCAATGAACGCGACTCAACCATGGCCGTCTACGACTACAATTCTCAGAAAGGAATGCTTAGCCAGATACAACTCCTGTCGACGCTGCCCGACGATTTCACGGGCCACAATACGACCGCCGAGATCGCCATACACCCGTCGGGGCGTTTCCTCTACGGATCGAACCGTGGTCACGATAGCATCGTCGCCTACTCAATCGATCAGATTAACGGCCTGTTGTCTCCGATCGGGTGGGCGAGCAGCGGCGGTGAGACACCTCGATACTTCGGGCTTAACCCCACAGGGACTCAACTCTATGCCTGCAACCAAGACAGTCATAACATCGTAACTTTCCAAGTTGAACAAACCACCGGCACACTAACACCGACCGGAAAAACTGTGGAAACAGGAAGCCCCGTAACTATTGTTTTCGTCTGAACGGCAGCGCTTAACGTGTTAGCCCGTTAACGGAGAACGACGAGTATGCCACTCAGTCGCCTGCTCATAAGCGTGAGCGAGCGTCAGAACGTCCACCTCACCCAAGTGGGGACCGCTGATTTGCAACCCTATCGGCCATCCTTCACGACTAAATCCACAAGGCACCGAGATCGCTGGGGTCCCGTATAAATTAAACGGTAGGGTATTACGTATCGGATTTGGATTATCCGCGTCTTCATGGATTCTGCCTGGTAGCACTCTCTTCGTAGGCATGACTAGCAAGTCAACTTCCTCGAAGACATAGGCTATCTCTTTTCTGAGCAGCGAGAGCTCGTAACGGGCTTCGGCATAGTCCGCTGCCGAGATATCTGCGCCTCGGAGTAGCCTCTCAAGCGTGAGCGGCTGATACAAATCCCTGCGATCCTCAAGGAACTCGGCATGATAGGCATATGATTCCACTAGCGTCGGTCGTTGCGCTAAGAATGTGGGTAGTTCCACTTCCTGCGTGCTAACTGTCATTGTGCTCAGTATATCCAGTGCTTGCTCAGCACTAGCCAGAACTTGAGGATCAGTATCCTCATAAAGCCCGCGGGGTATGCCGAGTCGCAATGCTGATACTGTTCGAGTCAACGCACTTGTATACCTTGGTACTTCAGTCCTGATACTCGCAATATCCCTGGGATCGTAACCCGCAAGCACCTGGAGCATAATTGCCACATCGCCGACTGTGCGCCCCATCGGACCTACGCAATCCGCGGTTAATCCATAGGGGATAATGCCGCGAATACTCGCGAGCCCGTAGGTTGGCTTAAGACCGACAATGCCGCAGTAGGCAGCCGGGGAGCGGATTGAACCACCCGTATCGGTACCTAAAGCCCCCGCACAGAGCCGAGCTGCGACGGCAGCACCTGCGCCACCGGAGGAACCTCCCGGTACGCGCTCTAGATCCCACGGATTGTGTACAGGGCCGTAATGTGTAACGTCAGAAGTTCCGCCAGCGGCAAACTCGTGCATGTTAAGTTTACCCAACAATACCGCTCCAGCATTTTTCAACCGCCGCACAACTTCTGCATCTTCGGTTGGAATGCGATCTGCGAAAACCGCGCTCGCTGCCGTCGTGAGAATCCCAGCCGTGTCAATGTTGTCTTTGAGTGCTATGGGAATGCCATGGAGCGGTCCACGCCATTGGCCACGAGAGAGCTCGGCCTCCATCTCGCGAGCCTGTTGACGGGCCAAATCCTCAGTAACAGTGATAAACGCGTTTAGCCGAGAATCCAAATCTCCTATCCGCCCAAGGTAGGCTCCCGTAATCTCTACAGGAGAGATAGCACCAGATCGAATCGAAGCGGCTGCATCCTGAATGGTCAGATCGGTCAAGTCCGATGCCTGTGAAAGCGAACGGTGACTTATGACCGCAGCTGCCGCGGCTGTACCGCTTGCGATGAAATCTCGACGTGTTAGAGCTCGGTGGTTCATGTCATCTCCCTGCCAAGCAATTTTACCGCTTCACGCTATCCGTCACCGCTAACCACTTTTTCTTCTCATCAAAATAAGCGGGCAGCCCGTCCCTGAAGCTAATACGCTGTCAATGAAAACATCATCCTATACCTATTTGGCGCGTTCATTAATTTTCTCGGGGAAATCAGACCGCAAAAAAGCGCTCAACATCGCAACCAGAGCTATTAAAGCTGCTACCAGCAAATATGCCTCCTGATAACCGGCTACGTTCCCCTGTCGAGAAGCAGCAAAACCACCAACCACCGCAGCTCCAGTTATACGGCCCACACCAAGAAAAAGCGCCAGCAAACCCTGCCCTGCGCCTCTCTGCTGCTTTGGTGTCTCCCGGATTACAACGTAGCGTAACGGCGCTCCAAGAAGTGCTGACAGGCCAAAGCCGATCATAGTCCCAGCAAGATAGAAAGTTGTTGTAGTCAACTCTGGCAAACCGAACGTTATTAGTCCGCAGATCACGAGTAATAGACCGAACTGAATAATTTTCTTCGCGCCCCGGCGTGCCAGCATCCAGCCCGCCAAAGGCGAGCCAACGATCATTGCCAAAACCAGAGGCAAAAGCATGAAGCTAGCCGTGTATCTCGCCACACCTAGACCTGCAACTGCCAGAACAGGCAAAAAAACCATTCCTGCCTCGGCTACACCAGTACCCATGGCAATTACGCCTATCAGCTTTAATTCGCGTGATTCCAAAAGTTTAGGGTGCAGCACCGGATCAACTGCTCGTTTTTCAACTACCCAAAAAAATAACACCGCAATAATGGCAGCGAGTAGAAGAGATGAAGTGGCCAGCGAAGTTAAGCTAGTAGAAAAGGAGGCAATATCAACAGTGCCCACCCCCAAGGTCAGAGAAATCAATGCAATGCTGAGTATTGCAGTACCCAGCAGATCGAATGGTTGCTGAGATGGAGAAGTCGTTGACGGCAAAAGTCTAGATGCCTGCCAAAATACAATTCCAGCCACGGGAAGGTTTACCAAAAATAGCCATTGCCAACTCCAGTGAAGCAAAATACCCCCCAGCAGAGGCCCTAATAGGAACGCCGCCCCAAATACTGCTCCAATAAGCCCTAGAGCTGGCCCACGGCGTTTCGGTGGAAAGATATCGCCAATGACCGCACTCGCCACTGGCAAGATCCCCCCTGCCCCAAACGCTTGAATTGCACGCCCTGACAGAAGTACCCAGAAATTCGGTGCGCTGGCAACAACCAATGATCCTAAGGCGAAAAGCGCAATATCCAGAAGGTAAATATATCGCCGACCGTAGCGGTCGGAAAGTTTAGACATCAAAGGAGCGCTCAAAAGGCCCAGCAAAATATATATGTTGAAGACCCAGGAAAGCCCTCTGCTATCCACGCCAAATTCTTCCTGAATTGCTGGCAACGCGGGACCCACGATCGCGATATCAAGGGCGCCCATAAGAACCCCGCCAAAGAGCACCGCAAGAAGTCGATAATGCGTCTGGCCAACGCCTGAAAGCTTAGGAATCACTGCGAGTCCCGTTTTATTGGGTATTCATCAACAAAACTCGCATGGCATCTTCAAACAAAGCTTCTCCAGAAGAGTGTCCGTCATAGACCTTAAGCAATGGAATTGCAGTACGAGCCAGTATCTTCAACGAGTACTTAGCGCTCCCATTACGAAGTAAATCAGCCTTTTCTGCCCTGATAAGAACGCTTAATAACGCCTCATTCAACCCCTGGTGTTGGGATTCAAAATGCTTAAAAGTGTCGGGATCAACCGCCGGAATCAATAACAAGCCCTCCCGATGCGTCCTCCAAAGGTCTAGATACACTCGATAGATGCCCTGTAGTGCATCCCGAGGTGATCGATCCTCTAGGGCGCAAATTTTCCGTATACCTTTCTCAAATATTGGATTAAGTAATTCTTCTAATAAGTTGTATTTACTGCTAAAAAATCCATAAAAAGTCGCGCGTGAAATATCTACCTCCACCAATAAGTCTTCCACGCTAACAGTATTAATACCGTGGGCTGCAAACTGTTTTGCCCCCGCTGCCAATAAAGCCTCTCGAATCCTGAGCCGTCTACGTGCGACGCGTCCGCTGAGTACAGGTGCATTTTGATAATCTGTTAGCTGTGTTAATTCCATTTATTAATTATACATTAATATATGATTTCATACATATATGTCTAATAGCAGTAAAGTCATAACACTGACGTGATCAAGTTAACCGATTGAAAAATATATGATATATCTGGATATTGAGGGACTGGCGCTTATGACAAGAAACTGATTTACTAGACACACAGACAGTAGCTAGGATTATTGACTCATGACGGCCATAGGACGAAATCAACCCTGCCCCTGCGGAAGTGGTACTAAGTACAAGAAGTGCTGTGCGTTAAAGAAAGATAAAACCCCACTGGGATTGCGCGTTGTTGTAACTGTGGTGGCTATTTGCCTCCTGGGCGGTGCGGTGATTTTCCTAGGTCAAATGGGCGAGTATGACCCTAGCGCAGCATCGACGGCTGGGCGGGTCTGGTCTCCAGAGCACGGACACTATCACTAGCGTTCTTGGCAACTGTATTAAATACGTCTCAGCGTTGTAACCGGCGGCTCGCTTACAACCGATCTTGCTGCAAAAGTTCCGCTAATTCCTACTATTAGCGCGCCGACGACAAGCCCATATAACCCAAGAAACGGGCCAGGTACGTACTCAAGCTGAAAAAGCTCTCTGGCCAAAATGAACCCAAGAAGCCCCGCACCGGCTGCGCCCAGTGCCCCAGCCAGCAACCCAAGCGCGGTGAACTCGGCCGCAATACCTTGAAGTACAGCACTCTTACCAGCCCCTAATGTACGTAGTACGGCACTCTCATACATGCGCTCATCGCGAGTTGCCTGAATAGCCGCAAGCAATACCATCAATCCAGCTGCAAACGTGAATAGAAATACGTACTGAACAGCAAGAGCAGCGCGATCCATCGCTCGCCTGATTTGATCTAGTACCGCATTAATATCGATTATTGCCGCGCCCGGCAATGCGGTTGTCAGATCAAGAGCGACCGAACGCTGTCCTGACGGCAGATGAAAACTTGTAATGTACGTATGGGGAAACCTGTCCAATACCCCCGGATTAACAACCATGAAAAAATTAGGCCTAAACGTATCCCAGCTGATACTCCTGGTGCTCGTTATCCGAACCTTGGTGCTTTCCCCTGCAACAGCAAACGTGAGCTCATCACCCAAAGACAGTCCCATGTCATCTAACTCGTCCCATTCCAGCGAAAGTTGCGGATCAGAGTCACCCTCCTCCCACCACTGACCATCAACGAGCTCATTACCCGGACTTAATGACAATGACCAGGAAATATTGAGGTCATCCCGCAATTCCTCCTCAGCTCTCTCGTCCTTCGCCTGATACTCGTTCAGCGGAATCCCGTTAACATGGCTAATCCGAGCTCGAACCAACGGTGTGAATTCCGGGTTCTCGATTCCGTTCGATACTAGAAGATCCCTGGCTATTTCTCGTTCAGCCGGCTGAATATTTATGACGAAGTGATTGGCAGCATTCTCGGGCAGTGTCGACTGCCATTCGGCCATTAACTCGGTTCGCACCAGCGTAAGTAATAACAAAACCATGAGCCCTATACCGAAGGCGACTACTTGCACACTACTCTCGCGTCCACGCCGAGCTACATTTGCGATTCCATAGCGCCAAGCGATGCCCACTCGACCTCGAAAATGCTGCAACCCCCAAACCAATGCGCGTCCCGATAAATACAACACCACTATCGTCGCAAGCGTCCCCGTGAAGAGATAACCAATAAGTTCCATATCTTCAAAAAGCCAGTACAACATGCCACTAACTGCAATGGCAGCAGTACCGTAGACCGCTGCATGGCTAAGTGGAGGTGGTTCAAGATCATGGCGCAACACCCGAGCAGGAGGCACATTCCTCAGCTGTAAGAGAGGCGGTAACGCAAATCCTAGAACTACTGTCAGTGCCGTGATTGGACCGATTATGAAGCTGCTTAGCACGGGTGATGGTAACTGCGCCTCTATAAGATCATCCAATAGCAAGGTAAGCCCATACTGAGCCAAAAATCCGAACAAGGTCCCCACAATCCCCGCCATGCCAGTTAAGAGCAAAAGTTGTGTGAGTATTAGCTTCAATACATCTCGGTGACGTGCCCCTACGCACTTCATCAATGCCACACTATCCAAATGTCTGGCCAGGAAACGTCTTGAGGCCATAGCGACGGCAAGCCCTCCCAGAAGTACACTCACTAATGCTGATAGTTTTAAAAATCTCTCTGCACGTGTAATGGAGGACCGGACTTCCGGGCGAGCATCCCTAATATCATCTAACTCCTCTTCGGGACCTAACATTGACTCCAGAATTCCGCGAAAAACCTGTACCTGCCTTTGATTGCCTGCAAAAAGTCTTTCGTACTCCACAACACTACCTGGTTGTATTAGGCCTGACGCATAAACATCCGCAAGATTAAGCAGGACTGTTGGCGCGATTTCCATAAATCGCCACCCCTCATCTGGGCGAAACTCCAATGTTTGTGCAACTCGCAATGTCAAATCTCCAAGTTGCAACGTATCGCCAACATTCAAATTGAGACGTGTTAGTAATGCCGGTTCAACCCATACTTCTCCCGGTTCAGGGATGCCCTGTGCAAGTTTTGGTATGCCAGCAAGTTCATCCGCAATTCGGACTTCCCCTCGCAGCGGGTAGCCATCCGAAACACCCCTAATATCAGATAGGCCGCTCATGCCATTGGCAATAACAACGCTACGAAACTGGATTACCTCGGCCGTCTGCAACCCCAACGCCCGCGCTCTGATCAGGTAGTCATTAGACAATGGATAACTAGACTCAAGACGCAGATCAGCAGCCAGAACTTCTCCCGCCTGCTGCGTGACAGCCTGCATAACCCGATCTGTGAACAACCCAACTGCGCCCATGGCCGCAACTGCGACAGTCAACGCCACCACCAGAACAGTGGTTTCCCCCGCACGCCAACCCCGAACCAATAGGCGCACCGCAAGCCCCCAACGAATTTGGGTCATGTTAAAAGCTCGGCGATATAGCCTTTCATGCCGTAAATAATACCCTCTAGAACCACCATCATCTTGATTATTACCGTTAGTTCAGGGTTTTGAAGTTAGCCTTCATGGGAAATCATTAATTATTTGCGGTATCTTATACAGACCAGTGATTGATGACGCTAATTAGCGCACAGGGGATGTATTGTGAAATGGTTGGTGGCAATTATTACCTTAACCGCTACGTTCACAGCTCAAGCCGATCTTGAGTGGGCGTATCAAGTTCTTGATGAATCCCTACTACCTCAGCGGGATCTTGATATAGATCTAGAGGCCTTGCGAACCGTTCCGGGAAGTTCTCTTCAGCGCACCCAGGAACAAATTGACGATCATTGGAATCCACCTGATTGGTTTCCGAACGACCATTACGCGCCTGTACCAGAAGTTGTCGCTAAAGGTGCTGGCGAGAATGTCAGAGCCTGTGCTGCTTGTCACGGATACACAGGTGCCGGACACCCTGAATCGTCACACCTTGCGGGATTGAGTGTCGGGTATATCGTCCGGCAAATGGCCGACTTTAGGAGTGGTGCGAATCGTTCCCCTTCGGGATCAAGTGCCGTCAGGATAGATCGGAGCTGGATGAATACATTCCAACCTACGGAAACACAAATTCGCGAGGCTGCTGAGTGGTTTGCAGGCCTCGAGGTAATCGACTGGATTGATGAAGTTATTGAAACGGATACAGTGCCCAGAACTTATATTGGTGATGGCCGGATGCGACACATTCACCCCGATGGTGGAACTGAACCAATTCAGAATCGCATCATTGAAGTCCCGCAAGATCGGGAGCTTGCTACAGCCCGCCATCCAAATTCTGGTTTTACCGTGTATGCACCAGTAGGCAGTGTTGCTCGAGGTGAAGAGCTTGTAACGACTGGCGGTGGAAGTGGGCTGACAGTTCAGTGCTCAATCTGTCACGGAGAGGGTTTGAAAGGCCTAGGTGACGTACCAAGGCTTAACGGCATCTCACCGCTCTATGTTGTCCGACAATTGAACGACTTCAGGACGGGAGACCGAGATGGAACCCTGGCCTCTCTAATGACTCTTACTGTGGCAAGCTTGACTGACGAGGACATAGTTGCGATCGCAGCCTATCTAGCCACCCTGGACCCCTGAGAAACTATTTATAGTCCCACCTGCGCACGTACGCGCCTAACCTGATCGGGTGTGAGGGGGCTTACTCCATCACCGAAGGCTCCGCGTACGTAAGTCAGTACCGCTGCCATCTCCACATCTGTCAAAAAATCGAACCGGGCCATCAAAATCTGTGGGCTAAAGCCCCCAGTTAATACATAACCGATGAGCGCATCCGCTTCGCCCGTGATCCAGGGGCTAGCTATCAAACTCGGAGTCATTCCAGGAACTCCTCCCCCGCTCGACATATGGCAAGCTAAACAATCCCGTTCGTAAATTGTTCGCCCACTGAGCGCAGTCTGAGTGCTCTCCGGGACTCTGCCTACCCCACTACAAGCCGTTAACGCTATCATTAACGTCACTACACTGATGGCGACACGCCGTAGTGGTGATGTTTCAGTTCCCCGTGTATTCCACACGCCACACACGCCCACTGACAGTGCTCGAAATATAAAGCTCGCCATCTGGGCCCTGTGCAATGCCCGTTGGTCGATGCACAGCATCCCCGGGGCTCTCTAAAACGTCCGCTCCTTTAAAACCGTCAGCGAAAACCTCCCAATCCATCCCGGGCACGGCACCATCGAAAGGCACGAAGACTACTTTGTAGCCTCCCTGGGGCAACGGCGCCCGATTCCAAGAGCCATGAAAAACGATAAACACCCCATCCTGAAAACGCGCTGGAAACTGTTCGCCCGTGTAGAACATCATGTCGTTCGGCGCCCAGTGCCCCGGAAAGTTAGCTATAGGTTCTTCATAGAGGCCTGATTCGACACCTTTCCTCCCATCACCACCATACTCTGGCGCAAGAATCCTCTTATTCAGGTAGTGATCGTAATAGGTGAATGGCCAACCGTAATTGCCATTCTCACTCAGAATGTGCATCTCCTCAGCAGGCAGTTCTGCACTCTCCTCAACCGTGAAATATTCAGGGTAAAGTGCGAACAACGCGTCACGGCCATGAGTTAGAAAATAGAGTCTCTGGTGCTCTGCACTCCACTCCATAGCCATTGCATTACGAATACCTGAAGCAAACTGTGAGCCATCGACCCCTTGACGCTGACCAACCTCATCAGCATCAAAACGCCACACACCTGCCTGAACTTCGCTATGAGGACAAGGATTCTGACCTGGCGATCCACGCGTTCGAAACTCCTCCATGCAAGCATTAGAGGGAGCCCCCACATTTACATAGATATTATGATCATCATCAATTGCAAATGTTTTAGCCTCATGAAGCCGTTGTTCGGGAAATCCTCCCACCACAACGCTGGGCGCTGCAGAAGGAACTATCTCATCGCCTTCAAACACGAACCGATACACTGCTGTTTTAGAACCATAGTAAAGATAGCCATCATGGAACTGCAGTGCAGTACCTGGTATATCCGTTGCAAAACGCTCAATGACATCGGCAACACCATCCTCATCTGTGTCCATCATGGCGACGATGCCCATATTGGACCCACGCCCAAGCCGAACAGTCAATGCGTAATACAATACTCCATCATCACGCACAGTTATGTGCCGACCATAACCATCGATATCAGCAAAAACCGTAGCTCGAAACCCTGAGGGCAGCTGTATACCAAGCTCTTGGTCAACCGATATGGAAGTGTCTACAGAATAACGGCTACTTACTTCCTCAGCTAATAGTCCGTCAGTATGGATGTACCCGAACCCCACTAGAGCCAATACAACAAAACTCCGTATCTGCATGCACATCCCCTTTGAAAATATTTCTCGGCTCATTCGACCGTTTTCTGATATCGAGCCTGAGTTATCTGAGCGAGTATTGCAATTGCAATTTCTGAGGGGGAGCGTCCACCCAATGGCAAACCAATTGGCCCGTATATCCGCCCAAGCCTCTCGTCATCGAAGCCTCTTTCACCAAGACGTTGTAGCCGTTTGGCGTGGTTCTTTTTGCTGCCTAATGCACCGATATAAAACGCGTCAGATTCAAGTGCAACATAAAGCGCTGGTTCGTCGATTTTAGCATCATGGCTAAGCGTAACGACGGCACTACGAGAATCCAAAGAGAGTCTTGGCATCACTTCATGAGGCCAGTCATTCATGATCTCTACATTGGGAAATCTTTCGGCAGAGGCAAATGCCTCTCTAGGATCTATTAAACAAACCTCATATCCAACTAGATGGGCCATGGGAATTAACTTCTGGGCAATATGAACCGCGCCTATTATGAAAAGTCGAGGTGGCGGTGATAGTGTTTGGATTAAATATCTTTGCCCGCCTATCTCGGCAGCCTGAGCACCATCCCGAGCAAGAGCATCCTGCGACCGCTCCAGTAATTCTCCAGAAATCTCAGAACTGACACTTTTCCTAACGCTCTCTTCCAACTTATATGCGCCGACGTGGTCAACCAGAAATTGTTCCCCATCGGCCAAGTTACGCACTAAAACTACGGCTCGTGCTTCTAGGTCCGCCTCAACGAGAGCTGCGAGAATGTTTTGCTTCACTCCACTCCTTCCACCAAGACTTCGATCTCACCTCCACAAGCTAAACCCACTTCCCAAGCCTCATCGTTAGTAACACCAAACTTAAGTATCGTTTGCTGACCAGTCTCAATAACTTTCTTCGCCGCCGTGATCACAGCGCCTTCAACACAACCTCCGGATACTGAACCTTCAAAAACACCGTCCGCAGCAATAACAAGATTACTGCCAACAGGACGCGGAGAAGAGCCCCAGGTTCGAATGACTGTAGCAATCGCAATACTTTTCCCTGCATCACGCCACTCAAGCGCTACACGTAACACATCCTGAGGATCACGAAGATATTTCACCTCCATTGAAGTAAGGCTCATATCTGTTCTCGCTCACTATCAGTCTCGCCTTCCTTAGCATCGATTCCTTCTAATGCATTGCGCGCCACCGATTTCACCCATCTTACGAAGTGCCAAAGCTGATCTATGAGACGCGGGGAGTTTGCTTGCTGAAATGTCTGATCCCTAATTTTTTCGAGCGCGGCCTGATAACGCGCCAACTGGAGCTCCAGACGCTCGATCTCATCAGCAGCCTCTTTAGGCGCATCAGCATCCTGCCCAGTATTGGCTACACCATCGCGTAGTCGCGCAATCAGATCACTACTCATAATTTATCTACGGGGATACGTAACGATATAATCCCTAATTCTATACAAGGACCCGACGATATGTGCAGGCACTTCTTATTTCTTTGCAGTTTGATATTACTCACCCTGCCGTATCTCGCGGTGGCGCATCATGGTTTTGACCCACATTACGACCGGAATCAAACAGTATTAATTGAGGGAACAATAACTAAGTTTGAGTATGTTAATCCTCATTCTTTTGTCTATGTAGAAGTCACAAATGATGGGGATACGGTAGAACACTGGTGTGAGATGCAAGCTAGTTCCCAACTACGCATCAAGGGGATATATCCAGACTTTCTAAAAATTGGTACCCCTATTCGAATCGAAGGTTTTCAGGCAAGACGCGACCCTTTGGGTTGCGAATTCGGCCGAGGCTACCTGCCGGATGGTGCTGTATTGAACTTGCGCACTGGCAGTGGAGGCAGTCTATTCTCACCTCCCTTGCAAAATGCTGATTCCATATCTATTTTCGGAACCTGGTTCAGAAAGTCCTTTCCTGGGGCCGGCACTGACCCTAATACGAGAGATTTTCTTACAGTTGCTGGCGCAGATGCGGATGCCGCCAACGACCCGCTTGTGTCTAATCCTGTCTACCAATGCAGCCCTGTAAGCCCAGTCCGCGCTTGGTCACAGCCCGGTCTACCTACAGAAATTCGTGATGAGGGAGATAAAATCATCATCCACCACGAATTCATGGATACCGAGCGAGTTATACATTTTAATCTCGATGCGCATCCTAACGACATCCCCCGTACTGAGATGGGTCATTCGATCGGCCATTTCGAAGATGAAGACTTGTTAGTTCACACGGCGATGTTTTCCGAAGGAGTCGTCAGATCCAATTTCGTGCGAACTATTGATTTTCAGCTAACCGAGCGATTTCACATCAACCGCCAGAATGGTGATCTCGAGGTGACATGGACCGCTGTGGATCCCGAGTATTATAAAAATACATTAGAGGGTTCACGGATTCTCGTCCGAACAAGCCTGTCGCTAGGAAATTACGACTGCATCCCCGGTACTGGCCATGGCGCACAGATGGATCCTAGCTTAGGGTAATTTCGAGAATATCGAGACCCTCGATACCTCCTCTTAAACGATCTCCCCTGACAACAGGGCTAACACCTGCTGGTGTTCCGGTGAAAATGAGGTCCCCGGGCTGGAGTTTAAAAAAACCAGAGAGGCATTGAATGATCTCGGGAACTCCCCAGATCATCTGTGATAAATCACCATCCTGTCGAGTCTCTCCGTTTACCTCAAGCCAGATGCGCCCACGCTCTAAATGCCCCGCATTTATCGCCGGATGCACAGCACTAATTGGGGCAGATTGATCAAAACTTTTGGACAAAGCCCAGGGTTGCCCGTGTTTTTTTGCATGCGCCTGAAGATCGCGGCGCGTCATATCAAGACCTACTGCATACCCGTAGACAATATCTCTGGCGGCGTTTGCATTAATTTGAGCGCCTGACGCTCCAATCGCTACAACTAACTCAATCTCATAATGAAAATTTTCTGTGGCTGGAGGATATTCAACCTTGCCACCGTTTGGCACGAGCGCATCTGGTGGTTTCATAAAGAAAACTGGTGGCTCCCGCTCTGGTTCCTCCCCCATCTCACGCACATGCTCCGCATAATTCCAACCCACACAATAAACACGTCTAACAGGAAACTGCTGCACACTGCCCGCAATCTCTATAGAGGGAATCGTCGGTGGATAAATATAAGACACACTGGGTAATTTAACCGACACAGGCTCTCAGTTTAACCTAGCTGTAATGTACTGCCGCTGTATAACGTTCTGTTCTGTGAGTGAATCGTCTATCCTAATGGGATAGATAACAATAATCCGTTCAGGGGAACAGCATGACCAGACTCAAGTGCAGCAAGATAGCTCCCGCACTGACCTTTATCTATGTCGCCTGCAGCCTACAGGCTTGGGGCCAACACGAAGCCGAGAGTAGCAATGTTCGCCTTGTAGGACATAGCGATCTACAAGCCCGTTCTGCCTATCACCCCGAAATCAAGCGTCAAACTGTTAATGGCGAAGAACGCTGGATAGCATACGTTGGCCACCATGGCGGGCAGCACCTAGATCCTCTGAGCGGGGAGATGGAATTCAACGGAACATCCATCGTGGATGTCACTGACCCAGAAAACCCGGTCTATCTTCATCACTTGGAGGCTAGTGATGGAACAAATGGTGCGCAGATGGCGCGTGTTTGTAACGGGGATGAGCTGCCTGGAGGCACTCCAGGTGCTTCTTACCTACTGCGCGCGAACGGTGGGCGTATGCCCCCAGGCGGCAACGTCTCTCACCAGATTTACAACGTGACAGACCCGGCCAACCCGGTTCTTGTCAGTGTCCTGTCCGATGGCCTAACAGACACTCATAAAAACTTTTGGGAATGCGAGACCGGTATCGCCTATTTAGTTTCTGGTGTACCGAACTGGCGGGTTACCCGTATGACTCAAGTCTTCGACTTAAGCGACCCTGCCAACCCAGTATTTATCCGAAACTTTGGCCTCGATGGTCAACAGCCCGACGCTACCGGAACGACGCCCGTTGAACTACATGGCTGCATTTCTGTTGTAGATGCCAACCGTATTTACTGTGGGCATGGCACAAACACCAACGGAATCGTGGCCATCATTGACCGCGATAAACTCATCAACGCAGAACTTGCAGACCCCGTAAATCCAACGTCTGCGGAGCTACAGGAACCGGTAATTTCCCAGCTCCGACTACCGGATTTCATGGGCGCGCATACAAGCTTGCCAATCCTCGGAATGACACTGTCCGAGTTTGAAAAAGATGAAGTCGGAGCCGAGCGAGATTTTGTTGTAGTAGTCAATGAATCGCTACGAAATGAGTGTACGGAAGAGTGGCGCCAACAGATGTATATGGTTGACGTCTCAGACGAGGTGCACCCTATGCCTGTAGCGACCTTCAACGTACCTGCAGCATTAGGCAACTTCTGCGAACGTGGCGGTCGCAACGGCGCGCATGCTTCACATGAAAATCTCACACCAATCTTCCATAAAAAACTCGTATTCGTTACTTGGTTTAATGCCGGGACGCGAGTCGTCGACATACGTGACCCGTTCAGCCCCACAGAAGTCGGGTATTACATCCCTGCAACTAGCGAGAACACAGCAAATCGCTGTATTGAGGTCAATGGTCAAGAGCGGTGCAAGACCGCTATACAGTCCAATAATCTCGAAGTTGATGATCGGGGCTATATCTACGTGACAGACCGTGCAGGCACTGGCATGCATATCCTCGACTTAACTGGTGACGCACGTGAGATCGCGGACTATCCAGAATAACTCGATCAAAATAGGATGCCTCCTATGAAATATCCCAAAGCGGTGGGTCGACTCCTTAGCGCGGTGGCCGTCCTCTCTGCATCCTCTCTGTTTGCTCAGAATTCTGAGCTACCCTTGGAAATCTACTGGATTGATGTGGAGGGTGGCTCCTCGACACTGATCGTAACACCCACCCGTGAGGCCGTGCTCATGGATGCGGGCTGGAACCGCGAGGATGCACGAGATGCTCTGCGCATTCAGGCTGCAATGCAGGACGCCGGTATCACCGAAATCGATTATTTTATCGCCTCACACTTTCATGGTGACCACGTCGGCGGTGTGCCCGCAATCGCACGTCGGGTCCCGATCCACCAGTTCCGCGATCACGGTGATAGCGTGGAGCAAGAAATAGAACGGAGTCGGCTGGCCTGGGAGACCTATTTGAGCGCGGCGCAAGGTAGGAGACAAACGGTACGACCTGGGGATGCTCTACCGCTGACAGGCAATGTCGAATTCAGTTTTGTTGCAGCTAACAGGGAGATCATCGAGTCGGCGGGAGCCAGCATAAACCGGCATTGTAGCGCCCCAATGGCTAGTGAGGATCTGGGCGAAAACAGTCACAGCGTAGGCTACATGGTCAGCGTGGGTGATTTCGAATTCCTCGACCTCGGTGACATGACGGTAGACGTTCAACAATCGGCCGCATGTCCGGAAAATCGGCTCGGCATCGTGGACCTGCTCCAGGTCCCGCATCACAGTCAGGACGTCGCGGCAGAACTACTTTGGGCGCTGGAACCCACCGTCGCCATAAGTAATAACGGCGCAAGCAAAGGGGGCCGCGCCGACGACTTGGCAATCGTGCAGCAGATTCCGAGGATTGAGGGGTTCTGGCAGGTTC
>JAZAGZ010000020.1:0-6985 GCA_036231525.1 Pseudomonadota bacterium
ACATCTGGGACATGTTTGGCTTGCTCAAATAAGATCTGACCCCGGTCAATCCTGCTGAAACTCATGGAGTCTCGTCTCAGAAAATGATAATAGCCCTCCCGATAGGAATCGGGCCCCATAACCACGACCCGCCACATCAACGTATTAAATGGTGTGGGCGTAGTGAAAACCTTTAACTCCTCACCCGCCATCTCAAACCTCTCCGCCACAGCACTTACCACTTGTAATTTAGCAACCCAGGACCAACCTAAATATACGCAACTTAAAATCAACCCGGTTTTGAGCGCTGTTTTTGCGGATGCTCTGATCGGAGCCAGCAACACCACTATCACGGCTACCAATAACGGTAATGTATATAGCGGATCGATAATAAAAAGCGTACTCCACATGGTCGGCGTCACGCCTAGCGGCCAGAATAATTGTGTGCCGTAAGCAGTCTGGGCATCAAGCAGTGGATGAGTTATCAGCGGTAGCAAAATAGCCCAGAACCAGGGTTTAGGGGTCTCTCTTACCGGCGTGTAATAACGTCTCAGAATCAGCCAGAGCAATGCTGCAAACGGAATGAGCACCAATAGAGAGTGAGAAAAACCACGATGTAAAGTGAAGTTGGCAACCGCGTTACCATAGTCGATGATTACGTCTAAATCGGGTAATGTGCCCAACGCAGCACCCAGCACCAAGGCTCTGCGACGATGCTGAGCGGGTACACAGACAGCGGCAACGGATGCCCCTAAAACAAGCTGGGTGACTGAGTCCATCGAAGCGCTACCAGTCTATTTCACGAACATGCAAAATAAGAAGCGGAGACGAACTTCGTTATCCGCTCTACTTCAGCCGGTATTACGTCGGTTTTTATTGCCATTGCGTCGTGGCCAGTCACTCCCAACATCCCACTAACACCGTAAAGGTTTCTGGTTTTTCAGAGGGAGTCATCCCTGTTTGATCTAACAGTCTGAATTATTTATTGAGCCATCAGGCATAGTTGTTAAGCAAAAAACAGCATTAGTCGTAATTGCGCCGGTGAATTTGGCTTGGCTCAGATCTGCGTTGGTTAGGTTGGACTCTCGAAGATATGCTCCCGACAGATCGCTATTACGCAGATTTGCGCCAGACAAATCTGCGTTTTGGAGATTTACTTTGATTAGTTTCCCATCAGACAGATCACTTCCCCGTAGCGATGTACTTTTTAGAATTGCCCAGCTTAAGTTAACACCTTTCAAATTTGACTTAGATAAATCTGCTCCGATCAGAGATACTTTATTCAGATCAGCATAAGATAGATTAGTGCCAATTAAATTAACGCGAATAAGGTTGCAACTTTGACACATACCCGTTGCATAAAGCGTTTCTAGGTCTCTGGTCTCAAACGCCTCTACTTTTGCAGGCATGCCCACAATTAAAGCCAGCCAAATTCCAATGGTGTACAAAGCGCTGAACATGCGTTGCTCAATCCTCCCGAGATACAGAGCATCTAGGCAATACAAATTAGGGATGTGCCTCTCATCATTCCCAAATCATACCTTACTCTAAGAGGTCATCTAATCTGTATGGATGGAGCCTGATTACTCCAGAGTTTTAGAAATCTAGGTCATCCCATTCGAGACCCAACAGTTCCTATCTCCCGCGGACCGATGCTATTCAGCTAAATGTGCTTGCAAAAACGAAATCACAAGCTGTTGCACGATCCCACTATCTAGAAGGCTATGTTCATATCGTAACGGTCCTTGAGCGTAGACCACGGATCGACTGCCATTTTCTTTGTTAATAAATTCGGTACAGTCTCCTTTGGTCCAATAATTCTGGAACCACGGATCTCCCTCGGCAACTAGAGTTAAAACTGGCTCATTTATCGTTGGATTCAGACCTCGGTATTCAGACCACCCAGCGTGGCAGGTCCAGCCCTCTACAACTCTTGCTCGTAGCGGTTGATCTGGTTCTGCCGACAAAGTTGCGCTTACGATGGCTCCCTCGCTAAAACCGACCAGAAAGATGTTTTCGGGATCCACCCATTTCAATTTCCTTGCCTCTTGGATAGCGTGCAGGGCATCAAGCTGACGCATCTTGAGAACGCCTCTATAAAACCCCCCAACCTTTATTACTGGGTCACAGGATTGGGGGTACTTATTACGGGCAAAACTGACTGGAGCAATGACTGCGAATCCACTCCGCTGGAACGCATCCATCCTGGCATGTGTGCCGGACCAGATTCCACCGCACCCATGCAGGTAGATAATCGTTGGCAGGCGTTTAAGTTCGGGAGATACTTTGACAGAAGAAGGATCGGTAAGGTCGCTCGGGATCTCTTGATGTTTCTCTGGGAGTCTGATGAGCGCTGCCCGCCATGTGCGATCCAACTCTTCAGGATCGGCCCAGTCAGCAGGGTTCATTTTCTCAGTAGCCGTAAATTCCTTATTGCTGTTGTTCATATCGTTACCGCTAACAGCAATTGGGGGCCAGATCGCACCACAGACGCTAAGAGCCACTACGCCGGCAAAGAGGGAGAAGGACTTGACTACACGCATTGACTTTTCTCCTATAGCTAGATGCAAGTAAATGTTAACTCTATGCGGCTTTGTGACTGCAAGAAAAAGGTATGCAGATGTGATGTTGTAAACATCTAAACCTAATCACTGTGATAAACGCACTTTAAGGTCCTCAGCAATTGTCTTAGTATTTTCTGCATTACTTTTTATGGTGCTGATTCTCCAGCCTTAAAATGAAGCTGATGATGAAGGCAGCCCTACCACTCTTTGTTTGATCCTTAGTTTTATCCGGATGTTCTTGTTTGGTGCATTTCTCTCGAACTAATGAAAGTAAACAGCTCGCAAGATAGGGACGAGATGTTATACCCGTTTTTTGGGGTAAGATCAGGCTCTCATAAATGCAACTCAATAGGAGTATGAAAATGATCGTAAAGCTAACGCAGAATCTTAATAATGGTTTCGCTCCATGGAAGGAGATGGTGCATAACAATACCCATAAGATGAAAGAACATGGATTCAGAGCAATTTTTGCAGGAACGGAGGCAGGCGACGATAGCAAGCTGACCGTGATCATGGAATTTGACTCACCGGCAAGTATGGAAGCATTTAAGAATGATGCAGAACTCACACAAGCACGAATAGAGGCAGGTGCGGATCTTGAATCCACCGTTGTAACGCCAATGTCAGGAGACTCGTTTTCCAACTTCCCTGAGTGACCCGGTAAAAGCCTAGCTTAGACCACACTTCTTCGCGGTTTATAACCGCAAGCTAGAATTTGTAGATGCAAAGACGCTATAGCGGGAACATGTTGTAGTAAACGATACCGCCTAACCTTAGCCCGAGGAAGCCAGCGTGTTTGTTGACTGCTTCTGAGGTTCAGGAATGGTTGTGCTTCATACCCAGCGCAACGATGCCATCGCCCAGGCTAGATCCATTAGCAACAACGCACCCGACATCTAAACGTGCCATAGCGCGAAACGGCAAATATTTGTTTCGCCTAATTTGACTTCAAGGATTTCTAGATAACTACGCGGCATCCTTTTATGTCTCGTTGAGTTTTTCTTGAAACTCCAACCCTTCACTATATCCACAGATACAAACAACATATCTGCGACCTCCTGAGGCGACAGTGAGTGCCGCAACATCAAATTCATCAGTCGCTTATTAGTTGTTGCCATGACCTACCGTCTTGCCACTCGCCAACGTATTCGCTACCGTCTTTAAGCAAAGTACCAAAACAGTTGTGGAACATGCCTGACGATGGGCAAGGAGGCAACGCATATACATTCTCCACCACCAACATAGCCAACAGAATAAGGATGCAGTTCATTGCCAACATTCCACTAAGACAGTAAATGTTTCTGCTTTCTCTGCAAGATCGGGGAGATCAAGCTGTTCTGTCGGGCTGGCTTCTTCAAATTGCACGTTATGTGATTGCAAAAAATTCTCGACAATGGTCGACTTAACGGCAAAGTTCACGTTTTGCGCAATGTGTCCAGTTGCATCCGCATACTCTTTACTCAATATGTATATAACGACTCCTACTACATTACCTGACGAATCTAGAAGTGGACCGCCGCTATTTCCAGGCTGGGTTGGGGCATCAAATTGCATAACAGTCGAGTCATTTCCCACCCCAGATAGGTTATTGATGTTTCCTTCGGTGATCGTTGCACTTGTGGAGATATCACCGAATAGCGGATAACCATAGTTCGAGACTCGCTCTCCTAGTCGTATTGAGCTACCACCTCTTAACTTCGCGGTATGCAAAAACGCTTTATCGAGACGTAATAAACCTAAATCGTTAGAGCGATCTCTGGCAACGGTCTGCACAACAGTTTTCTGATGGGCGTGAACAATTGCTACCTGATTGCACCCTTCTAGCACATGGTCGGCTGTAACAACATAATCTGGATTGATTACGAATCCCGTTCCCGTTCCAATGAGACGAAGGCCGGATTCTGACCTACTCCCTATTTCCTCGCAGGCGGCCGAATCAGGGTTGCTAGTACACGAGTCGGCTGAACCGACTATATAGGCAGGATCAATTTCACGTACTAGAGCGAGTTGACTCGCGGTCGGCTCACACCCCTCACACCACTCACCGTTTGAGAAAGTCCCCTTTACCTCGCCTGACGGAGAATATTCGACCCCTTGCCAGGGTTTATTGTCCTTCCACTCCCCAATGAATTTGTCTCCCTCATGATCGCCTGGGCCGAATGTATAAGTGCCAGAGCCATGCATCTTGTCTTCCTTCCACTCTCCAACGTACTTATGTCCATCATTAGACGTAAAGGTGCCAAAACAGTTATGGAACACGCCTGATGATGGGCAGGGAGGAAGGGCTGCAGTAATATGACTCGGATCAATTTCACGGACTAATACCAATTGCCTGGCAGTCGGCTCACAGCCCCCGCAAGGCTCGCCGTTTGAGTAAGTCCCCTGCACCTTGCCAGACGCAGAATACTGAACCCCTTCCCATGGATTACCGTCCTTCCATTCCCCAACGTACACATCTCCATCAGCCCATGTGTAAGTACCGTGGCCATGCTTCATACCGTCCTTGAATTCCCCGACGTATTTGTCTCCCGCGAATTCACCGGCATTTGGACCAAATAAGTAAGTCCCGTGGCCGTGCACCTCGCCGTCCTTAAACTCACCGACGTACTGATCTCCATCGGCGAAGGTTGAAGTACCTTGGCCGTGTCTCTTGTCGTCCTTCCATTCTCCGACGTACTTGTTTCCATCAGCATCCGTATAGGGGCCAAAACAATTATCAAAGTATCCTGATGTTGGGCAGGGGGGAAGCGCTCCAACAATATGACTTGGATCTATTTCACGGACCAGCGCAAGTTGACTCGCAGTCGGCTCACATTGCTCGCACCACTCACCGTGAGAGTAAGTTCCCTGCACCTTGCCTGACGCAGAATAATGAACCCCTTCCCATACTTGGCCGTCCTTGTATTCACCGACGTATTTGTCTCCCGCGGATTCACCAGCATTTGGACCAAATAAGTAAGTCCCGTGGCCGTGCTTAGTACCGCCCTTATGCTCACCGACGTACATATCTCCGTCGGCCCATGTGTAAGTCCCGTGGCCGTGCTCCTCGCCATCCTTAAACTCACCGACGTACACATCTCCGTCAGCCCATGTGTAAGTCCCGTGGCCGTGCTCCTTGCCGTTCTTGTACTCTCCGACATGTTGATCTCCGTCGGCCCAGAATGATGTACCTTGACCATGTCTCTTGTCGTCCTTCCATTCTCCGACGTACTTGTTTCCATCAGCATCCGTATAGGAACCAAAACAATTATCGAAAACTCCTGATGTTGGGCAGGAGGGAAGCGCAGTACTTATCTGTGGTACTCCACCAGAATTATCTAACTCACTAGGTGCGATCCATACGCGCCGTGTTGAATCAAGAAACGGTGAGCAGTATTGGCTTAGCTCTGATGCGACATCCGACTGTCTTCCCATCTGATTGAATTGTTTATCGAGAACATCAGCCCAATTTTGAAAAACGATGCCCTCGTATTCAAATGGCCCAGAATAGAACCATGCGTTGCATTTTCGGTAATTATCCTGCGTACGGTTTGCATCGGAAAGGAATTGGGCAAGGTCACTACCTCGCTCTTTTGAAACCGCAGCAATAAGGCTGGGATCAATTTCGCGGACCAGCGCAAGTTGATTCGCGTTCGGCTCACACTCCTCACACCACTCACCGTTTGAGAAAGTCCCTTGCAATCTGTCTAACGCAGAATACTGGACTCCATACGTATTTCTCCCGTCCCTGAACTCTCCGATATATTTATCTCCATTGGCCCATGTGTAAGTCCCGAGGCCATGCATTTGGTTTTCCTTCCATTCTCCGACGTACTTATCTCCGTCATCGAACGTGAATGCACCGAAGCAGTTATGGAAAGTACCTGACGTTGGACAAGGTGGTAGCGCATAAGCATTCCCCACCACCAACAGACCAGCCAACACAATAAGAATGCGCTTCATCCCCAGATAATACCCTACTGGTGAAGAGAATCTAGTGCGTGTGGCTGCGTCTGAGGGATGTTATCTGATGGCTGAAACGTAAACATCTCAGAAGCCGCGTTAGGCGGTTTTGTAAATGCAAGAATTAGATGTAGAGAGGTTAAGAGGTAACCATCTAAAGAGACGCAAAGGGTAAGTTTTCCCTCCGCTGTGTGGGGGAATATATCTACAGATTTAAGGACAGAAAGGGGGTGGGCACCCCCTTCTTCTTGAGTGTGCTGAAACTCGCTATCTATTCCTCTGGCGGAGTGAATTTGACCTTTTTGACAGTGTTTCTGATGTCCTGAATATCCAAGGTTTCGAGGATAACGGGATCTTGCACTGTTCCACTGGCCTTTGCACGAAGCGTCATGGCCGCAACTTGCTCAAAAGAATCAGCATCCGAGATCACGAAAAAGTCATACTGACCTCGCGTTAGGCAGTAATCTACCAGCGTGGCCCCAACGCTCTCATGCATAACC
>JAZAGZ010000021.1:0-16414 GCA_036231525.1 Pseudomonadota bacterium
GCTCTGAAATCAGAACCAGAATGATGCTAATCCAGACTAAGCTCCTGGATATCCTCAAGCGCGGGTGGTTCGGGGATCGAACGTACGTACTCGTAAATCCGTCTGAGATTCTCATCACTTAACACATTAGGCGAGTAAGCAGGCATTAGGTTCGTATGCCGCACGAGTTGCAAGAATGCTTCAAACGGGTAGATCGTAGGAGCTATTCGAACACCAGCAGAACCACCTTGTCCCTGATAACCGTGACACTGCCAGCACTGGTAACTTTCAAAAAGTGCTCTACCTTCGCTAAAATCTGCCGCAGGTTCTTGTGCCACTCCCATCAAGGACCATGACCCAAGCAATACCAAAGCACAGAAGTGCGTAGTCCCCAGTTTACCCATTGAATTCCCCTACCGTGGCTGACAACGAACATCTACGAATGCAGGCTCACCTGCATCCACGACACTAAGTGCCCTAGCCATTGCAGGACCTACCTCACTGGGATTCGTGATGGGGCCTTCTGCCCAAACCCCCATACCTTCAACAATTTTTGCGAGATCGATATCAGGGTTACGTAATTCATTACCAACCCACGAACTACCGTCGATCCCGCGTTGACGACGGGCAGACATTCGCTGCAAATGCATAAACTCCTGGTGATAACCCTGATTGTTATGAGTTACCGTCAGCATCGGGATGCCGTGATGAGCAGCCGTCCAAAAAGATCCGGGAACATACATCATGTCGCCATCTCTCTGTATATTGAGTGCCAAACGTCCCTCAGGGCGATGAGCCAAAGCTCCACCCACAGCCGACGGCGCCCCATAACCTAGTCCTGCGCCGCCAGAACGCCCCAGAAATTGATAGTGCTTCTCTATCGGCCAGAGGCGTCTCGCCCAGCGACTTTGCATGCCATCATCAGAAACAAGCGCCCAGTCCCTATCCTTTACCAGATTCCACAACTCTGCGTAGAGCCGTGCAGTACTTACCGGGCTTGCATTCCAGGCATAACGCGCAGCATCCCGGGCCTGCTCGCGAGCCCGAGTGTGAGCTGCACGCCAACGCTCTTCCCTTTCCCCGTTAGACATACGACGGGCACGGGACATCACCGACTGAACTGCCTCAGTTAATGAAGGCAACGTTGTCTGTGCATCCCCCGCAATAGATAGGTCTGACGAGTAATAACGCTGAAAGCTCTGGTAGTTCGATTTCATGAAAAGGTCATTTACGCCGATACTGATGACCCGAGCATCCGGCTGCGCCTTGCGCTGAGTATCCCGATGAACCCGGTCACGCATCGTATTGATGACGCCCCAGGTATCGTATAGCTCGAGCCCCAATATCACGTCAGCCTGAGCAACTACGTTCGCCCCCTGAGACAGATAATGGGTGTTTGGAAAATTCATGCGCCCAAACTGATTCACAACAGGCGCCTGAAGTGCCTCGGCCAATGCAACAAGACGCTCCACCCCTTCCTGGTCATGTGCCATCAAGTCTGCGACGATCACCGGGTTCTCAGCTTCTGCCAACCAGAGAGCTGCCTCTTCAACAGCTCCGATGTCACCGCTTGGCGGTTGAGTCGGTGTCATAGCGGGTATCCGAAGCTGCTGGTCACCGACCTCATCTTCCTGCAGGTGACCTTCCAAAACGACTGCCACCGGTCCCATGGGCGGCGTCATGGCAATTTTATAGGCACGAACCATGGACTCGGCGAAATGTTGCAGCGAAACCGGACTGTCATCCCACTTAATGTAATCACGTATGACGCGCACACAATCCTGAGCTGAGTGAGACCACTCCACACCTGGACGACGTGAAGTGACGTCCATGTGATTCCCGGCAAGGAGAACCATGGGGCTGCGATCGCACCAGGCATTGTAAACAGCCATCGCGGCATGCTGAAGCCCCACCGTTCCATGCGCGAGCATGCCAAGGGGTCGACCGGTGACCTTAAAGTAGCCGTGCGCTATAGCGATGGCTTGCTCTTCGTGTGGAGATGTTAGGAGCTCGGGTGCCCGATTACCTCCATAGTTGACGAGGGACTCGTGAATCCCTCTGAAACTTGAGCCCGGATTCGTGGTGATGTAATCAAAATCTAAGCTCTTAAGGACATCCACCATAAAGTCCGAGCCAGGATTTTGAACGAAGTGCTCCCGAGCCTCCTTAGCGTCATACCCCGGAGGAACATCGTATTCCATCACCTCCTGTGCGGCACTCGGAGGTGTAATCGCCGCAACCAGTGGCTGCCCGGCTTCCTGTGTTAGTGCTTGTTTGGACGCACCAAGAGACGCTGCAGCAAGGCCTGCCGCCGTGGCAGAAGAAAGGAACTCTCTTCGATTAACGTTAGTATCATCACTATCTTCTTTCTGGATCGTATCGGGCTGAGATTTGTCATCCGACTTCATGCTATCCACCTCTGATTAAACGGGCCACCTGAAGGCCCACGCACATATATTTAAGTATTAAGAGAATAGAACTTGCTTGACTTCAATACCACCACTTTCGTAACCAATTCCGTATCAATTGAGGCCTCGCGCCCTCTGGAAATAAGTGGAATCCAGGTAGGGAGCGGGATCCAAGAGATCTTTCGAAGGTCTCGCATAACGACTCCGCAATCTGAGAACTGTCTCGATACCCGAGGAATCCAACTCGCCCCCCGGAGTAAGCCCGGTAATAGGATCCAACAGCTTTGTCATCACCGCATCAGCCACCCACGGCTTTATGGCAGGCATATTTTCTAATAGAACACCCTTCGCGGCAGCATAATTGTCGGGAGCCAGTACCCACTCCAATCCAGCAAGATAGCCTCGAATAAAACTGACCAGTGCTTCACTGTTTTCCACGGCCCATGCGCGGCTTGTTGTAAATACGCCACCCTGATAACTCGGTACGGTCTCAAGACTGGTTTGCAGCACGTGGAATCCATTTTCAAGAGCAATACTCGTAAATGGCTCTATTGTCAGCGTACCAGCATGCTCCCCTGACTTGACCGACTCCCAGCGTTTCGGTGTGGCGCCAACTGTTGCGAGCTCACAATCGCCCCTCTCAACCCCGGCCTTCTCGAGCATATCGTAGAGAACAAACGCAAAACCTGTTGCAAGCGCGTCGAGTGCGATAGAGCGCCCGCGCAAATCACCATATGTCTTAATCTCTGGTGCAACCACAAGAGAAAGCTCGATTCTAGTTGCCCCCATGAACGCAAAAAGATCGATTGGCTCATGGAGCTGAACAGCACCTTGCCCCTCCTGATAAGCCACAACATTATCGAAAGCCGTTCCAGCAATCTGGAATACGCCTTGAGCAAGGTTCTTGATCTGATAAATCGAACTCGGTGTTGTTTTGAACCTCACGTCAATTCCAGCATCAGCGAAAAACCCGAACTTCAGTGCCGCGAAAAGCGGTAGATTTGGAGCACCTGGGAAACAAATTAGGTCAAGCTTTTCATTCACACCCATTCTATTTCTCTCCCATCCGACTCTGAGCTTCGCGAATGGCGGTCCAGACCCGGAAGGGAGTTGCCGGCATCTCAATATCACGAACACCATACTCACGTAGCGCATTCACTAGGGCATTTATGATTACCGCAAGCGTGGGGGTTGTTGGACCCTCACCACCTGATTTAATGCCTAAGGGATTAGTCGGAGAAAGAACTTCGTTCAACGCCGTCGCAAACATGGGAAGTTCATCAGCACGAGGTAGCGTGTAATCCATTAACGAACCACAAATCGGCTGACCCGAATCAGGGTCAATGATGCATTGTTCCCAGAGCGCCTGCCCAAGACCCTGCGCAATGGAGCCATGGGCTTGGCCATCAACGATCAGCGGATTGATAACCCGTCCGACATCGTCTACCGCAGCGTAGCGGGTAACCTTTACAAACCCGGTCTCGGGATCTACTTCCACTTCGCAAGCCGCGCAACCGTTCGGAAACACTGCAACATCCATCTGATTTTCACGAGTTATGGTCAATCCACCAGACAGTTTTGCTGGCAAATCAAGAGTCGTACTTGCACGAGCAAGATCAAACCAGTCTAAGATCTGCTCAAGTCCAGTGGCACTAAACACGCCGTCGGAAAATTCCACCTCAGCTTCATCTACTTTGAAGAACAGCGCAGCAATACATTTTGCTTTCTCGATCAAATCTTGCGAGCCTAAATAAATAACCGTGCCGGCCTGCCGCATGGAACGCCCTGAATGCGATCCACCGCCCGCTTTAACGATGTCTGTATCCCCGACAATGATTTTTATCGCATCTACCGAAACCCCCAGAAAGTCGGCTGCGACCTGCGCAAAGCTGGTCTCCTGACCCTGGCCAGTAGGCTGAGTACCTATCACGATCTCAATGACCCCATCTGCTTTCACAGTAATATCGGTACGCTCTCCTGGGGCACCAATGGAGGACTCAACATAATTTGCAAACCCACGACCCAACCGTTTTCCCCGTGCACGAGCCTCCACTTCCCGTTCCGGAAATCCCGACCAGTCAACAAGGTCCAACGCGATGTCCATATTCCTTTCATACTCACCGCTGTCATAAGTCACACCAAGCGGATTCTTGTAAGGCATCGCATCAGACGGGATGAGATTCTTCCGACGCAGTTCGATTGGATCGAATCCGAACTCGTACGCCGCTGTGTCTATTATTCGTTCTAGAGGATGGCAGACTTCAGGACGCCCCGAACTTCGATAAGCCTGAGTTGGCACCGTGTTCGTAAAAACGGCTCTGGCTCTAGCCATCGCGACTGGGATCGCATAGCCCCCAGTGACGAGCGCAATCCCTTTGCCAAGCGGGGAGAGAGATACTATCCACGCCCCAACGTTACTGAGATTAGAGGCTCGGTAGCCTAAAAACTGTCCATCGGCGCTCAGAGCTAGTTGCACACTCGTCTTAAGATCGCGTGCTTGGTAGTCACTTAAGAAAGACTCCGAGCGAGAGGCTGTGTATTTAACCGGCTGATCGAGCTTTTTCGCAGCCCATAGCGTGAGCCCAAACTCCGAATAGACTCGGTTCTTCGTACCAAAATTCCCACCAACATCGAAACACAAGACTCGAAGGTTCTCTGGATTTTCCCGCAACGCAGCAGCAATCTGATGTTTGTGTCGAACCGCACCATTACTACCTGCACAGAGTGTGTATCTTCCGGTTTTGGTGTCAAAGCTTGCCAACGCAGATCTAGGTTCTAATGGGACTCCTGTGATTCGTCCAATATCAAACTCCATCTCTATGACATGTGCCGCCACCTCAAATGCAGCATCCGTTGCTGCTTCATCGCCAAAGATCGTATCAACACAGACATTATTTGGAAGATCGTTCCAAATAATAGGAGCATCAACACGTGTAGCTTCCAAGCTGTCCGTTACCCATTCGATCGGCTCGTAGTCAACGGAAACAGCCTCTGCGGCGTCCATAGCCTCAACGCGACTTATGGCCACTACCATAGCAATTGGCTCCCCAACATACCGCACCCTGTCAACGGGTAATAGCGGGTGGGGCCCTGTGAAAATATCGCTACCATCGGGCGCTGTCAGTTTTAGGTCTGTCCGCGTCGAAGGAACTGGATCATGAGGGATTACCCCCAAACCATCTTCACAGCAATCACTACCTGTAAAAACTGCTAAAACACCAGGCATAGACTTCGCGGTCTCTACATCAATATCGCGAATGCGTGCGTGGGGGTACACCGAGCGAACTATCGATGCATGAGCCTGCCCCGGGAGATTAAAGTCATCGCTGAACCGACCCTCACCGCAAACAAGTCTATCGTCCTCTTTTCGAGGAACAGGTTGCCCAATCGATCTGAAGCTTGTGCAATCCAGAGAAATATTCATGGGCGTTGCCCATTCATTCATCATTCTCAACTGATCGCGTAGGGGTCTCCGGTACTATCCCTCCACGCTTGCGCTGCACTGTCTGCGCCCCGTTCTCTGCCCAGCGCCCCTCTACAGCATTACGCGCAAATTGTTCCCAAGTATCACTCCAATCACCCATTGAATAACCGTGCCATGGTCCGGTAGGTGATAACTCTGGGAACCCAAGTTCCTCCCAGATGGCTCGAGCATTCTCCATATATTCCTGTGCTGGAAGCGCCAGCGGCATCATCTTTATCTTTCGTGTTGCATCTACCAGGATACCGGACTCCTCGTCCTGTCCTCCTTTAGGCCCATGCCCGCGCTTACGCCCTGTCACGATGCGCAAATCACTGGCAGGGTTCATTCGGTATGCAAGAGACCAAAAGATTGCGTCTGTGTTTAATGGATCAATATCACTACTGAGAGCAATAACAATTTTCCCGCACTGAGCTTGTAAAGTTGAAGCTCCTTTGAGCCCCCGCCAAATCTCTTCACGAGGTGTGTCGTCTTCGAAACGTAGAAAAATCACCGGCCTGATGTTTGTCAATGGTTCGTGCATGGTTACGCTGAGAATTCCTTGAACCCGTAACTCATCTCTCAAGTGGGAAAGGAATAACGGCTCGTACGCAACCCTTTTAAGAACGCTAGACTCGCTCGGTGTTACCTGACTCACGATAGACGCAAAAACAGCTGAGCGCTTCCTTGTTATTGCGGTCACCTGCATAGACATGTTGAAGTCTTCCAATGCGACATAGCCGTGACTTTCTCCAAATGGACCCTCTGGCTCGAGCAACTCTGTGTCTATCACCCCTTCAACAATAATCTCCGCATCTGCAGGGACCTCTAAATCTACCGTTACCGCCTTTGCAACTCGAATAGGGGCACCCACGATGCCCCCTGCCACCGCCATCTCGTCTTGCCCCACGGCAAGTTTCTGTGGGCCACTGTAAGCAACTGCTGGGGGCACACCGATCGCGATGGCGCAAGGCATCGGTTCACCTCGTTCCTGATACTTCTGCCAGTGCAGATAACCGCCAGCCCCCCCTACACGTGTGGCCATGCGAACACCCAACCTATCATTCGCCTTCAGTGCACCACGATAGGTCCCCATATTACGGATACCTGTTTCTGGATCCTTAGTAATGACCAACGTTGCCACCAAGTAGGGAGCAGCATCGTAGCCCGGCGTCGAGATAGGAACAGGAAGGGTCTCAAGGCCACTACCGTTTATCAGAGCCTTCCCCTGAATGATAATTTCCTGGCAAGGTGGAGACTCGATACTCACAGGTGGAACTGGATTTGCGATGGCATGCAACCACTTTGCGCCAATTTCCTCTACGGAAACGCCCATTCCAATCGCATATATCTCAGGCGTTGTCGCCAATGCGCCGACCGCCACCGGCATGTCGTATAGTTGTCCATCACCGTTCGTAACTTTGCTGAATAAGAATGCTGATCGCTCTGATTCAGGCAATCCACCCTGGAACTGCCAGCGAACTAGTGGGTGTAACTCAGTGTCCTTATTGATCTCTCGATCTACTCTACGTAACAACCCTCGCGACTCAAGCTCAACTAAATGGTCCTGAAAATCTGGATACCCGGATTTATTCTGACCTGCTAGATTAATGGTTCGACTCCCGCTCATCGCCTAAAAACTATCCTTCCCCAGCAAAAAAGGGAACAATAAACTATCCCGAACGATACGTGTACAAGAAGGGCCCTACTTGTCATTACGAAAGTGCTATGTGCTACTCGTTACACTCATACTGAGTGATATTGGGTTTACCCAAGTGGGTAACGACTTCTATGCTGACCGACCCATAACCATCCTCGTCGGATCGGGCGCCGGTGGCACTACAGATCTCACAGGGCGCCTCATTGCCCAACACATCAAAAAATTTATTCCCGGCAATCCCTCCATCATCGTACAGAACATGCCTGGTGGAGGGAGTGTCACCATGACAAACCATATTGCACGATCAGCGCCTCGAGACGGTACGGTTCTCGGCTATTCCCTACCGGGCATCATTACGGCGCAATTGATGGAACCGGAACGAGCAAAATATGATGGTCGAGAACTCAACTGGATCGGCTCTGCGTTGAAGTATACGGGCATTATCTCCGTACTACATACAGCCCCTGTAACAAACTTAGAGGGTACAAAACACACCGAGCTATTCATTGGTTCAACAGGACGCGGCTCTCCTGCTTATCAGTTCCCTGCTATGGCACAGGCACTACTTGGTCTGAAATTCAACATAATCACAGGGTATGAAAGCAGTAACGATGTTGTACTTGCTATGGAGAGAGGTGAGGTACATGGTCAATCCAGTAGTCTCCAATACTGGGCTGTCTCGAGACCTAAATGGTTGACCGACGGTAGAATTGCTCACCTACTCTACGTGGGACCTCCAGACTCACTAGCACTACCTGACGTCCCCTATCTCCATGACTTAGTCTCCACCGAACGTGAAAAAGCGCTGACAGAATTTATAGAGATCGGTTCCAATTTAGGTTGGCCGTTGTTTGCACCACCAAGTGTTCCTGTAGATCAGATCAAAGATTTGCGTACAGCATTCTCCGCACTAGTAGTCGACCCAGATTTTTTAAATGCCATCGAAAACACTATTAGAGCAAGAGTGAACCCATCCATAGGCGATGAACTCACCGAATTTGTCAACCAGGCATTAAATACCCCTGATAGTGTTCTATCTGAGGCGAAAAATATTTTAGGCCTGGATCAGTAATCTTCAATGTTTGAAATGGCCCTCAGCGCACTTGAGATCGTGTTCGATCCAACCCGGCTGATGTATGTCACGCTTGGAGTAGTGATTGGATTATCCCTCGGTGTTATTCCAGGACTTAGTGGCATCGTCGGATTATCGTTGCTCCTACCATTTACTTTCGACATGGATCCATTTACTGCACTCGCGTTCCTCGTTGGACTACAAGCTGTTGTTGCAACATCAGATACCATACCAGCCGTACTGTTTGGCGTTCCAGGCACAGTTGGCTCGGCTCCCACGATTCTCGACGGGCATCCCATGGCAAAGCAGGGCCTCGCCGCGCGAGCGTTCGGTGCTGCCTTCTCCGCATCGGTCTTAGGCGGCTTGTTTGGTGCTCTATTTCTCGCCTTAAGCGTCCCTCTTTTACGACCATTCATTCTCAGCTTTGGTTCTCCAGAACTCCTGGCTTTCTGCGTTTTCGGATTGTCCTTAATCGGAATTCTGAGTGGTGGCAATCAACTTAAAGGTCTTGCAGCAGCGGGTATAGGTTTAGTGGTCGCAACTGTTGGTGAAGAACCAAACACCGCGATAGAGAGATGGACATTCGGGTCACTCTACCTCCTTGAAGGAATACCGCTGGTACCTCTCGCACTTGGCCTGTTTGCACTCCCCGAGATTGCTGATATGGCTATAGCACGCCGGACTCTGAGAACGGGATACGGTGCCTCCACCAGCTGGGGGCAACTTGCCGGTGTTAAGGACACATTAGCCAATCTACCTCTCGTGCTACGTGGTTCAGGGATCGGGAGTGTACTCGGTGCTGTACCAGGCATTGGGGCGGCAGTTATTCCCTGGATCGCATATGGGCATGCTATGCGGACAGAAAAAGGTGCTGCGGAGTCTTTTGGTAAGGGCGACGTCCGTGGCGTCATCGCCTCAGAAAGCTCCAATAACGCAAAAGAGGGGGGCGCACTGGTTTCCACCATTGCGTTTGGCGTACCAGCTACCGCGGCAATGGCACTTTTGTTAGGCGCATTCCTAATCCACGGCCTCTCGCCTGGCCCCGATATGCTCACAACGCGCCTCGACGTCAGCTATACCCTAGTCTGGACTGTGGCTATTGCGAACGTACTCGGTTGTGGCATCTGTTTCACATTCGCAAGACAACTGGCTGGAATTGCAAAAATTAGGATCGGTATCCTCGCACCAGTAGTGCTTTCCATTACATTCATCGGTGCCTTTCAAGCTACGCGTCAATGGGGTGATCTAGTTGCACTCCTTGGATTCGGGCTGCTTGGCTGGGTAATGAAGCGAGTAGACTGGCCTCGCCCTCCATTACTGCTCGGTCTGGTCCTTGGTGGCCTTTTGGAACGCTATATGTTTATTTCGTTTCAGCGATACGGCACAGACTGGCTCTTTCGACCAATTGTTATAGGTGTTTTTGCGGTAACCCTATACAGCCTGCTAAAACCAATCGTCACAAATTTTATTCAGCGTCGCCGAGAAATCACAAATCCACTTGTTTTCGGCTTTAAACCAAACAGCGTTGGCCCTGAAAGCTGGTTTAACATCTCGATCATCATATTCTTCCTGGCTTGCATAGTCGGCTCCTGGCGATGGGACTTAGGAGCAAAACTGGTGCCCCAGGTGGTGGGATGGATAGGTCTTGGTCTAAGCGGATTACAACTTGCGTGGACAATTTTCGTAACATATTCCCCCACTCCCAAGAAATCTGTTGAGGTTGAAAATCTAAAAACACAGACAATCGGTATGGATTCCGATGTGGTTGTGCTGCCACCTGATGAGGCTAAGCGTCGAGCAGTCCGGTATTTCGGATGGTGTTTCTTTGTTTTAATCGCAGCAACACTCGTAGGACTTTTACCAGCAATGCTGATCTTTCTGATTGGCTATCTACGCTTTGAGGCAAAAGAAAGTTGGACAATCACCCTCACTGTGGGAATTAGCACCTGGATGGTCTCGTACCTTCTATTCCATCAACTCCTGAGAGTGCCGTGGCCGGCCGCTTATCTTGGGGATCTTTTGCCCGGACTTCGCTCAATTGGGATGACAAACCTACTGTAATCCCAGTGCAATCAATACCAGGAATGTTTAATAAATAATCTGTTGATTGAGAAAATTTTCTCACAATTCAAAAAAAAGGCATTAAAAATGAGATGTAATTATTTAATAAGAATTTTTTTAAATCTTTCAAAAAAAACCATCTACAGAACATTCAAAATCATCCTGATTGCATCAACAATTTCTTTGCCAATTCAAGAAACGGCAAATTCTGACGAGAATATTCTCGGGGTCACTTGGAACGCTGACCTCGGACAAAACCAGATTTGGTCGATAGACACCGCTAACATTACTTCTACCTTAAAACAAAGCTTCACCTTTCAAAGTGGAAATTGGAATGCAGGTAATTCTTATGTAAATGAAATGACCGGAGAGTTATGGTTATACGATGGCAACAACACATACACAGTTTACGATATAGAAAATGACAGCATCACCCAGGGCGTCGGTGCGAGTGGAATAGAATCGGGCACTACAGTTTTTGTAAAACCACTGCCAGGTGGCACCAAGTCTATGATAACAAAAGGTAGTGATGGCTCAGTACATCTTGGACCCAATTCGTTCATTACACGAGAGTTTGGTGGTAAGCAGGAAATTTACGCGACGAATTCAGCAGGTAGTGCGATTGACCTTAACGTTGCAAACGGGTCAGACCTTCTTGTAAATGGTGCGAGCGTTATGGGATCCATCCGTGGACTAACCGCCTTGTCAACTGCGTTTTCATCAGTGCCGAATAACTCCGAAGAGTCCCGATACCAATGTGGAGTGGGTTTTGGAGCCTATGATGGGAAAACGGCAATTGCATCTGGTTGTGCCATGCGGTTGCCCAACCTGGCTATACGTGGTCAGCGTTTTAATGTGTCTGTAAATGCTGCAGCTTCTTTTTTGCCTTCAGGCTCGGACTATTTAGGCAGCATGCCCAGCACAGCGGTCAGGGCTGGAGTGAGTGTTAAGTTTGGTTCGTCCATTCCCAATAACACAGCGTTCAGATCCTCCACAGGTAATAGGAGTGCTACCTACTTGCGTGAGCTTTCATCTGCCCGTCGTGAAATTGCGGATCTCCAAAATCAAGTCGCAGATCTAGAGGTTCTCAAGACTGAACTTGCGGAGGTGAAACTGATGATGGCTAGTCTTGCGAGTATGCAGACCACAGCCATGAGATAACGAAAAGCGGTACTACTATGTATGAATGAGAGCTTTAAAGGTCTTTTTAGGGGTTTTATTCTGAGAACGTGGACTTCTATTGAGAATCCAACAAGATGACGCCATCGTCATCCCCATAAACAGCGTCACCAGGATGGCACCAGATATTCCCAAGTTGAATTGGGATATTTCTCTGCCCTTCACCCTGGCGCACTGATTTTCGAGGCGTAACTCCTAACGCCATCACTCCGAGATCAAGCTCCCCAAGCGCTGCTTTGTCTCTGACACACCCATGCACAATAACACCAGACCAACCGTTACGTTGCGCCTCGCCAGCAAGAACATCCCCTACCAGGGCACAACGAAGAGAACCCCCTCCATCCACTACCAAAACTCTTCCTTTGCCCGCCATTGCGACGAGTTCTCTAATTTGAGAATTATCCTCAAAACACTTGACCGTAACAGCAGTTCCACAAAACTCACTTACGCCGCCGAAGTTGATTAATGGAATTGTTAGCACACGTGCGGAATCAAGGTGCTCGTCATAAAGGTCGCAGGTTGGTTTGAAAACCCTGGTCATTACATGTTCTCCTTGTCGGACGCTTTTATTATGCATTGTCTGTGTACTGTTGATCATCAACCGATGGACCAGAGGGTTCTCTATATAATGTATAGGTGGCTATTGCATTGAATCAACTCCAAGCCGATTTCCCCTGCCGACTGTGCGGTAGCGCTACACTGAGCCCATACTATTGTCTTGGTCAGCACGACCAGTTTAAATATTTCCGCTGCCCCACCTGTACACTCGTTAACTACGATTTGAGCGGCGGGCTTGACCAGCGTCAGTACATCGAATTAACAGACCCAACAGACAATAATGCAATACGGAATCATGACAAAGATGCTTCCTGGAGGTTTATCGAACGGTGGCTGCCGGGGACCGGGGCATTTCTTGATGTTGGTTGCGGTACAGGCCGACTCCTCTATCTGGCACACCGAGCAGGATGGGATGCCTGCGGACTCGAACTATCAGACGAAGCTGCCAAACTCGCGCGTGATGTACTCGGCATGCCTGTCACAGTTGGAGATTTTCTAACCATCGATCCAAAAAACGTCAAGTATGATCTGGTAGCACTACGCCACGTGCTCGAACACTTGGTCGACCCGATACTGGCACTGGAGAAGATCAACGCGAGATTAAAGCCGAACGGATACGCTCTATTCGAGATGCCCAATATCGAAGCCTTAGATAAACGATTAAAACGACTGCTTGTGAATGCTGGCTGGCATCGCAGGCGGTTCGATGAAGATTTCTTGCCCGGACACTGCAATGAGTTTTGCAAAGCATCATTCGAATTTTTATTGCGGAAAAGTGGCTTCGAACTGATACGCTGGGAGACCTATTCGATGAAGCCAGTTGCGAACTTCATCTACACTCGTATACACATTGGTAATAAAGCCCGGGCTCTAGTGAAGAAGGTCTCTCACTAGGAGCGTTTATTTTCCAAAGGCAAGACTTGCGAGAGGTGTAGAACAACCTTAATACCTATAAAAATGACCTCTACTAGTTCACACCTCCATCATAGTTTAAAACTTCTCGCTCGAACGCCTCGAAATTCACATTGTCCATACAGATAAACTCTTCTACATCCCAATCAACAGCGCGATATATACGGGTTCCTACCCAGGGTTCGGTGAAGGCAACGGGATCTTCAATAGTAATATCTATCTGCAGATTCTCATCGCTGATACGTCGGATGCGCTCTATTACACGCAATTGGTCGCTGTGAGGTACGCCTCGTCGATCAGTCCAAGTCTTATCATTAAAGTTGACCGTCTCAACCACAAGCACGTCACCCTCCCAATGACCAGTGGAGTCACCCATCCACATGGGAGCCAGGTCCGTTCGGTGCCCCCGACCATCGATGTAAATCTGTCGAATTAAGTGATCGTATTCGAACACCATCAAAACACGATCGGAGGTCTGAACAATTTCCATGGGAAACGGATGCAGATAAACCCTTGGCGTTCCGGGCGGAAAACACTCATAAACCGGATCGTTAGTTTCCAACACTGGGACATTACGAGGACCGAAGGTCGGCTTTGACTGATCAAAGCGTTCTTGAGCCCACTCAGTCATCGGTGGCAATTCTTCAGTAAAGGCATAATTCCGAAATCGTTCAGGTTGTGCCCCTCGGTCCTGGCTCCAAACACCAGAAAAGTCAGCCCCGTGTCCTACACTCTGAGACTGGATCGTAGGCGAGTAAACTGCAGCCACATAGACAGCGGCCCACACAATCATGGGCTTACTCATAGAAACTCTCCATTAATAATCATACGCATATGATTAGCGTCGTTCGGACCAGTAATCACTACCCAGAAGACCCCTGCCATCAGAATCAACAACCTCTAACAAACGCAACGATGGTGCGCCGTTCCTAGCAGGGTTACCTATCAACACTATCTCATCACCAATTTGAAGGAGGTCCTTGCTCCATCTAACTGTACTGCGCTCGCTACGCGCTAACCGGTTTGGGCTAGTTATCTCACCTGACCACTCTGTGGTGCTTCCATCCTCCCCAGTGACGGACATATAGATCAACACGTGGGGATTAACAAACTCGAACTGAGTCACTTTCCCAGCAACTTCAACGGTCGCCTGGGTGTTGTAGGCTGCCGCACCGTGATGAGCCAAAGCATCTACTGACAATGCCAGCACCCCTGACACAAGAAGAACGATATTCGCGGCCTTTCCGTTCATTGAATTCCTCCTAGAACGCTAGCATTCTGCGGAAAATGCGTCTCTAACACCCCTATTCTACCCACAGAAGTACGAGTACTAGCTCAGTTACAGACATTTAATTCAACCAGTTACGCAAAATCATCTATAGGATCAAACTCGTTTTTGCCGCTCGCAGCCGCTTCGGTTAGGCTGGGCACACGTAGAACAAGGTCGGGCACCTGAGACCTGACCGCTATGGGGATCCCGCGATGAGAATGGAATATTTGAAGTGGCTCGGCACAGGCTTTGGATTACTTGCCCTACTAACAGGCTGCTCGCCTGACAGCGCTGTTGAGAGCATGCCCCAGGAGCAGCTGAGCGCTGCTGCTGTGAGCAACACCAGCGATTCGCCTCAGTATGAAGTTGATGCATCCTGGCCACAGCCGCTACCGAATGACTGGATCCTTGGGCAGGTTTCGGGGATTGCTATCGATGGTGAAGATAATGTCTGGATCATTCAGCGTCCGCGCACACTCACCGCTCACGAACTTGGAGCCGTACAAAATCCACCGGCAACTGAATGCTGCTACCCAGCCCCTTCAATTATCGCCTTTAATCCTGCTGGCGAAGTTGTCCAAGCATGGGGTGGCCCTACCTGGAATCAGGAGCGGTCAGTTCTTGATACATCTTATGGTTCAGCAAACGTGGCTGAGGCCGCTGGGTGGGATTTACCTGAAGATTGGCCAGCACAGGAACACGGCATCTTCGTAGATCATGAGAATAATGTGTGGATCGGCGGTAACGGCAGCAATGATCATGTAGTCCTAAAATTTACCGCGGAAGGTGAGCACCTTCTTACGATTGGACAATGGAATGAAACTCGCGGCAGCAACGATACACAACTCCTCGGGCGCCCTGCCGACATCTCGGTCGACATCGAGACTAATGAGGTTTACATCGCTGATGGTTATCGCAACCGCCGAGTCATTGTCTTCGATGCAAACACGGGAGAATACAAACGCCATTGGGGTGCTTACGGAAACGCCCCGGATGATTCCATTGATATTTCTGTTCTTTCACCCACCACAGAATCTTGGCATAACCCTGTGCACGCTGTCCGTATAGCGAATGATGGTCTGGTTTACGTCGCAGACCGTGGCGGCAGCCGAATTCATGTATTCAATAAAGACGGAACATTCGTGCAAGAAGGAGTGTTTGCTCCGTGGACCACCGTCCAAGGTGCCGCCTGGGACATCGAGCTGTCCAGCGACCCCGACCAACGATGGGTCTTTGCTGCGGATGGGGCCAACATGAAAGTATGGATTCTGCGCCGGGAAGATATGGAAGTAGTCGGATCCTTTGGGCACGGCGGTAGACAGGCAGGCCAGTTCAACTGGGTGCACAACATCACCTCAGACAGTTTTGGCAATCTCTATACAGCCGAGGTAAACACAGGGAAACGTGTACAAAAATTTGTCCCGGTAGCCACAAACTAGGCTATCTATGAGAATGCTGAGTGGTCAGCGAAACGGTGGTAACCTCCGTTTATCAGTGGCGTAAACGCAGAAGCAATAACGTCGATTGCAAGTCGAATCGGTACAAGTAAAGGTGTAGTCATGGCATATCAGTTATTGGGTAAGGACTTCACGCCGCCAGATGTGCGCGGCAAGGTCACAGGACGAGCAAAATATGCGGAGGATTTCCGTGCTGAGGGCATGCTCTTCTGCAAACTGCTGACAAGTCCCATGCCACATGCCAGAGTACGCAGCATCGATACAACGGCTGCCCTGGCGCTGGAAGGTGTATTTGCCGTTCTGACGGCGGATGACATCCCATCTGCTCAGGTACCCCCCGCCCCTCAGACCCCGATACTGACCAATGAACCTTGCTATGTAGGCGAACCAATTCTTGC
>JAZAGZ010000022.1:0-14950 GCA_036231525.1 Pseudomonadota bacterium
GTTGTAGGGAGAGGGCATTCTTCCTCGCGCAAGTTCAAGTACGTCTTGATTGCCCTGTGAGACCACTAGAGCAGTTTCGCTCCCTTTTTGTTGGAGAATTGCATTCAAACCAAGGGTTGTTCCATGAACAACCAGAGTGACCCGATCGGGGGAAAGGGAATGGTGGGAAAAAATTTCTTTGAGTCCAATTTCAACCGCAAGCGAGGGGTCGTCTGGCGTGCTCGACTCTTTATGGAAAATCCACTTTTTCGATTCAGGATCTGCAAGGACAAAATCTGTAAACGTCCCTCCTACATCTATCCCTAATCGCAGATCTGCCATTTGATTTCCTTAATCAGGCGGAGAATTACTTGATATTTCCGGAGGAATACACCCGTAAATAGCTATCGTTTTTTCCTTTCGTAGAACACTACACTTAATTAGTTCGCAAGTCATGCCCTACCGGATCAACGTTGAAATTCATGATCCATAGTCTCGATTGGGGATTGTCAAGAGCTTTGAAGCCGCCTACTGGGATCAGCTTCCGTTGTTTTCATACGCATATCTTACCTATTTGGGCACTGCATACACAGTTGTTCCGCTACCGTCAGCCAGTGACGCTTGGTGCTACTGCATCTTCGGGTCTCGCGAGAAAGGCGGGCTACACGACTTCACCGACAAGCATTACACCTCTATCGGAATTACGGTATCATCAAACGATGAAACAAATAAACCCAATTATCCTGCCTATTTTTCTCGGAGCGCTTCTCGTCGGTTGCAGTAGTGATACGTCGAGCGGCGGCGGGAACTCGATAACTCTTAACCGGGGTGGCGGTGATAAGTTTCTGGCAGGAGCCTCTGCCGCAACGAGTGCTTCTTCGTCTGGCACGACATCAACGGCCTCCACTGGCGTGTACGAAGCCTATGTAGATAGGTATCCCGATCTGTTGGTGCACTACACGGCAAGCGGAGGTGGACAAACGAAAAGCGCATTTGGGCAGACTCACTACTGCGCGTTCGGCAAGAGTGAGGGCCGCACTCTTGATGCATCGGTTTATTGCACCACCCCCACCACGACAACCTCTACAGGTTCAACTACGAGTGCCTCGACCTCTTCGACCACTGTGTCCTACAAGTCACTGGGGCCTACTGGTACCGTATGGAAGCCTAAGTCGGAAAAGGATCATAAGTTGGTGATATTGACCCCGAATAGCTGGCGTGCGATGGCAATCAGTATCCGCCAGATGGACGGAACCCTGATTGAAACGGGAAGTAGTTGTAAGAGGACTAACGGCAACCGCTGTACGTATCGTTTCGGTAAGGCAGGAGGCGCTTATCCCAAACCCTGTATTTTGCGCATTGGGACTACAAACTACCGTATCGCCAACGGGGCCCAGAGAATCAACTAGCCTGATGCCGGACTTCCGGTATTCCGCATTGACTCGGCGTATCTACTGATGCAGAGAAACCCTGCTTTTTTGGTGGATGGGCATGCGCATATCTACCCATCATTTAGTCTTCATATGGCTCTACAGGCAGCGACAAACGCGTTGCACGATTCTCACCCAAATACGCCGCGAGTAATTTGCTTGGCGGAGCCGGCGGGTTGCAATGTGTTCGAGCAGCTGAGCCGCTTCCCGCATTTAGGGGATGATGGATTCATGATAAGAGTGGATGACGGCTGTTTGCGGGTAGAGTCGGTGAATTCGTCTCCCTTATGCTATTTGCTTCCGGGGAGGCAAGTTGTCACCGCTGAAAATATCGAAGTTCTGGCGCTTAATGTGAAAGATGATATTCCGAGTGGTTTACCCGCTGTCGATACTGTCAAGCGCGCTGTTGATCTGGGAGCCCTTCCGGTTTTAGCTTGGTCACCTGGTAAGTGGTTCTTCGAGCGAAAAGCAGTGATTGAGCGAGTGCTCGAGACCTTTGGCCCTAAGGAAATTGCAATCGGTGATACGACCTTAAGACCTGTCGGTTGGTCGACGCCTCAGTTAATGAGGTCCGCATTGGACGCCGGCTACAGAGTTTTATGTGGTTCAGATCCGTTGCCGTTTCCAGGCGAAGAATGTCGATTGGGCTCTTACATGACGGAGCTCTGCTGGGATGGACCAAAGCTTCAACCAAGCGAGCTAATCAGCGGGTTTCTGAAGAATAAACAGATCGACACGCGATCTGTAGGCTCTAGAGGAAATATAGGCAGTGTTGCAAGCAGAATCGTAAGGAATGCGTTCTAACGGAAGGGTTAGCCCAATGAGGCGGCCAAGAGGGGTCGGAATCATACCTTTAGCTCACTTAGTAGATGCAGCCTCTCAAGTTAAGTAGTCAGCTTGACTAAGTTAAAAACGCCGTGAGACTCCCACCGCGAAAGTTACCATGGATTCCTTAGACAAGTTGTGTGCAGGATTCTGGTGGTAAGACATATAAACTAGAAGTGAGGCTTTGCGCACAATTGGTCGTCGATAAACAGCTTCAAACAACGTTTCGGAGCGATGAGTGCCAAGATCGATCTGACGCGTATTGAAGAGTATCTCCCTCGAGTTGGTTATCGCAGTTGGAACGGTCATAGTGACCTCTCCCGATGTTGCGCGCAAGGGCTGAGACCATGCAAATCCTAAAGCGTCACCTTGTGCCAAAAAATTTTTCCCGGTGAGGCCTACACTAGTCTGATCTACCCTCATAAATTTCAGATCGCGAATAAGGCTGGTTGTAAGCGGACTCGCTTTTGTTAAACCATGAAAATAGTTCGTTTGTAAGGTCCAGTTTGAAGCAAGATCGATCTGGCTAGATATAGCGCCGGACAGGGTATCGGCTTTCTTTACGCTAAGTGCGCCGCCTGAAGTACTACCGAGCAAGTTTCCATGTTCCCGGAGAAACCCTAGACTTATATCAAGCCTTGTGAAGCCTTTACGATACCTCGTGTGTACGGCTAGGGTGTCATTATTGACCCCGTTTGGCTGAAGATCATCGATCTTGGAGAGTGATAGACCAGCCTGCCAGTTCGTTGTTAAAGGGATTGCTAGAGCGCTGTGAAAACCCTTCTCCGAAAAGGAGAGAGGGGTCGTCGAGCGAAACCCGGTACTTCTCGTGAAGTTAAGTGGATCAATCTGTAACTGCGGACTTGATCGATCGTCAAAAAAGTCGTCTAGACGATCATCCAATCCTATGGCGAAACGTCTGCCGTTGCTGTCCGTCATGAGTAAAGACATGATGACTGGTTGATCCACAGGATCTTCCCTAAGCAGTTGTTGTTGTCTCAGAGAAAAATGGTATGGATCGGCCAACGGGTAGCGGGCGGTCAACTGGAAATCACTACGCTCTATCAGAGTTTCCGACTCCTCACTAGAGTTAAGATTTTCCAACACGGTTTTCGGAGAATGAACAGAGGAGGGGATTGTGGTCTCTGTTGTTAGGTCCAACTCGAAAGGTCGCTCATATTCATCCAAAATAAGAATGTTTCTAAGATCAGGATTACGGTTGATTAAGACGTAGCCGACTGCGCCTAGTGAAAGCGCGCCAAGTGCGAGTACTGCACCGCTGGCTTTATCTTCATCTTCTGACGTATCTACTGGTGTAATCAGGTCTCCAATCGGGCCCAGCGCACGGGCTTTATTTAATTTTCCCCAGCCAAACACGTCATCAACACCAGCGGCGCCAGCATCCGTCGCAGTCTTGAAAATAATCTCGGCAATCTGAGTGTGGGTCAACGCGGGGTTCTGCTTTCTAACCAAGGCTGCCACTGCGGCGACCCGAGCAGACGCCCAAGAATTACCCTTTAGAGGAGAACCCTTGGCGGTGTAAAGAGCAGTGATGTAGTAGTCCTTGAGTAATCCAGCGCGATTGCTGTTTGCCGCAATGTTTCCTAACTCATCGTGCCCCCCTACGATTATCCCACCTGGTACCGAGGGAATAATCGTTGCACTGCCTGTGGGGTTGGGGGCGCCCTGGTTGCCAGCATTGATAACAATCGTCTTGCCTTGATCGGCAGCTACCCTAAGTAGTTCGCTACTCACGGGACGAATACTGTTTAAAACAATAACAGAGACTCCTGGGGTACTGTTTGCAAGAGTGACGGCCGCGTTTTGTCGTGTTTCAGCACCACTTAAATCGCTAGGCGATGCTGTGATCTTTAGAGGCATGATTCGTTCCGTTGGTGCAACGGAATTGAAAATTTCAGCCATTATTGTCCCGTGCCGTGTGTCATATTCATCATCGGCTACCGAGTCATTGTTGACGAAGTCATATTCCAAGACTCCCTCGTCACGTACCTCAAGGAGTCGGCCTTCCAGAATACCAGTGTCAATAATTGCAGTAATTCCCGCTGATGGGGTGGTTGTGGTCGAACTGGTATCATCGGTCGTAGTATCGGTAGTTGAGGTCGTATCATCTGAAACCGTAGTAGCCGTATTGGCGTCTTCGGCCCTCGTACTGGTCGTATAGGAAAGACCGAACAATGCCAGTAATAAAAAGTAGATACTGACTCTTCCACACCAGCGCCTTAGAGATTTAATTACAACTTTCATCGCGATCACCGCTCGATTAGCCGGAGATTTCTCTGGCAGTTGATATGCTACTGCGAGTAAAACAAAATTTAAATAAGAAGATCTCCCCAAAATACGTTACTCACTTTGGAAACACGCGACACTAACCTAAAGTTCTGACTTGGCTATGATTGCCTAGCTGAGTAAGTCAAGCAGGTCACTTACCAAGTCTGCGCTTTCTCTCGCTTTCAATTTTTCTCGAGGCACGATTTTTGTCAACTCGTCTCTGCGCTGGTCTTGATGTCGCCAGGAGCTTGAAACCCGTTCGACAATAGCATCTTCTGTGAGTTCAGAGAATTCGATCATCCACTCATCCTGGTAGATACTTCGCATGAAACCCGCGTTTTTTGGATAAGAGTTAATCGAAATCATTGGTGTGTTTACAGCTGCACAGAAAATGAGGGCATGTGTCCGGAGTCCGATGAATGTCCCTGCCCTTTGCAGAACCCCGGCAATGTCGCTGTAGCTATAGTGATCGTTGCCGACGAGGCCTACGTTAGCCTTGTTTTTCATCTGATCTATACACTCGCGAGTAATCGTGCGATCCATGATCTGAGTCACAATAAAGACCATACCTACCCCGAGTTGCTCTATGACTCTGTCTGCCGCGCCAGCGATCATTTTGCAAAAAGTACTGCGATTGAGGGTGCCCTGGTTACTCCAGTTATCTATGTAGGCGTTGACATTGAAGCAGACGAATCCGGGGTTCTCTGCGTCTGGAACATTTTCGTCCCTACAGATCTGGTTTACCCTTTCTTCGGAAGCGGCCTCGGTGTTAATGGCGCAATCAGCTTTTAGATGAACCGATGGGCACAAGAGTTGTTGATTTCGTAATAGTTCTTGAGTAATTGGATCACGCAGCGTGAGCAACTTTGTTGCGTCAAGAACTTTTTGAAGCATTCGGTGACCGGCTTTCGTATCGATTGGTCCAATACTGGCATTGTAGAAAACAATAGGAATTCCCAATTTCCGACTAACCGGAGCCAACAACGCGATGGTGAATAGTGTGTTAACGAGAGGGTTATAAAGTTTGCGGTCGAACAAAGCATTGTCTGTAATTAGGACCATATCGGTACGGGTCATTGCAAGGAGATTTGCGAGTCCAAGCGCTTTGAGTGACAAGTGCCAAGGCATCATCCCGATTGGTCGGATCCGATATTTCCCGAAAGACTCATTAACGAAACTTGGATTTAGGGTGGGTATGACAAAGAGAATATCGTCCCGGATCCTGCTGAAGTCCTCGAGCAAATTACCGAGAATGGCTGTATCTCCGGCATTTCTTCCCGAAAAGCTACCGATGACACCTACTTTCTTCATAATATTCCTCGCCGTTTGGTGAGCCTTCCTGACGAAATAAGGAGATGGGGGTGTTACTTAAGCTCTGCTATGCCCCCAAAAACTCTCTAGATCAAATTCTTACGTTGGTACCACTCTATGGTCGACGCCAATCCGCGCTGGTAGCCATATTTTGGCTCATACCCTAAGTATTCCTGCGCTTTTGCGATGGAAAATGCACGGCTCTTGGTGAAGAAATCAACGCGGCGTCGATAAATTGGAGGTTCGATTCCAAGAGGAATGCAGACCTTCTCACAAGCCGATCCCAGCAGTTGAAAGGGCAGAGCAGGAATATGAAATTTTGATGTTGGGCGGCCCAGTATCTCCGCAATCATAGTCACTATATGATTCAATGGCATGTTCTCCGGTCCAGCGCCGAGAAATACCTGACCCACCGACCGATCACTCGATGCGGTTAAGATAAATAAGTCAGCTAAGTCGTCAACATAGACCATATTGAAAAATATCTGGCCGTTGCCGATTATCGGGGTGATCGCTTTTGCAGCCAAACGAAAAAGCTTGAGCAGGCGCAGATCACCTGGACCATAAATTGGCCCCGGTCTGATGACCGTGACAGGAAATCCGGTCTGTCGTCCGAATTCGAGGACTTTTTTCTCCCCAGCGAGTTTAGTTATTTGATAAATATCGCCAGGCGCAAAACGGTAATTCTCATCGGCCGGTGGGTTCTCGATGTCACCATGCACTCCGACCGTACTGCAGTGAATGAAACGAGCCACACCCGCAGCACACGATTCTTCAAGCAGATGTGCAGTGGCGTGCAGATTGACGTCCCAATATTCCGCGTCCCGAACCCCAGCTTGGCGGAATAGAGCGCCGATGTGGAATACCCGGTCAATATCGCGTACTGAGGCAGCCAGGGCATCACGGTCCTTTAGGTCAGCCTCTACAATTCCCTCATAAGCGCCAGGAGGTAAGTCGAGTCTAGTTCGGTCTCGAACCAGGACTCGCACAGAAGCCCCGTGTTCATGAAGTTTTCGGGCAAGAACTCCGCCGGTGAAACCCGTTGCCCCGGTAACAAGCACTTTCATGCGCGCTTAGGGTTTGTGGTTATTGGTAACGACGCATAAAAATTGGCGAGTTTTTCCTTATATGCTTCGATCGAATACTGTTCAGCCACTCGTTTCTTTGCTGCCTTCCCCAAACGTTTGCGGAGATCAGGATCACTTGCCAGAGTGACCAAAGCCTCAGCGAAAGATTGGCATTCCGGATCAGCGAGCATGGCTATTTCCTTATCGAGTACTTGAGTATGGGTTGGGAGTCGAGTTGCTAGTACCGGCTGGCCCGAATCGAGATACGAGTAGATCTTCATGGGGGTGTTTACTCCCTTAATTCGGGGGGATACCAAAACGTCAGCCTGCGACAGATAGTGGCCCAGATGTTCAGCAGGTCGACTCCCAAGAAATAGCACATCCGATGAAAGCCCCATCTTGTCGGCAATCGAAGCGTAGTCTCTGATATCAGAATCTGATCCGCCGATAACAACAAGGCGAATAGTATCTACGGTCTTTCGAGCAGTAGCGAAAGACTCAAGGAGCAGGTCGATCCCTTGGTAAGACTCGAGATTCCCAACGTACATAATGGTGGTCATAACGCCCGCACTGGGCAAGTCGTTTTGAAATGGGCTAGATATGATAGGCTGTTTTTCCAGTAGTGAGATATCCTCAAGCACTTGGACCGGTCCTGAAAAGCCAGTTCCCCGAATCCGGGTTGCAAGTGCGCGACATACCGGCAGAACGCCGGCACTGTTGGCTATAGCGTTCCGCTCAATCCTCTCCAGTATCGGCGCACTCCATCTCAGGCAAGGATACTTCTCGACAATCTGTTGGGGTAGCGCAGAATCCATATCGTAGACGTAGGGTTTCCGAAACCACTTTTCCAGGAGCCACGCAAGAAAAACTGCTTCTTCACCCGCATGGATGACATCAAAAGAGCTCTGTTTTAGCAAGCTCCAAGCTTTGCAAAACAGTAGCAAATCGTAAAGCACCTTCTTAACCGAAAACCCTGGTCTCACCGGCCCCATGAGCGGTACACGGGCAGTACGGATGATCGAGCAGTTTTCAATATTGATTGGTTTTCCCTCGGCGAAGACTAATGCGACCAGCATATGTCCCTGCTCGGCTAAGGACTCTAGCAACAGGCGTAAAGCGATGGGAGTCCCCCTCTCTTGAAAAAATGGATGAGGCCCAAGAACAAGGATTTTCATTGAGTGATTATCTTCTCGGCTCAAGTGGTTGTACAACCCATCTCGATCGGATCGCGGTGCAGTTCAACGGAGCTCGAGCTGAAAACGCTTTTCTAGTTCCTCAACTTCATGGCGTTTCTGTTCTTGGCTCCATCCCATGTGCGTAGCCATGAAATCGGCGAGGCGTTTAACAACCGCTTCGCTGAGCGAGCCAGTGCTACCAAGGTTACAACGTTGAAAAACAACATCCGTTAAATGTACAGCCATTTCATCATTTATAAAAAATAGGACCTCAGCTGCCGTGAGAAATGATTTCGTATCAAGATACTCTTCTAGGACCGGCTCCGATTGCATCATTTCTAAAATCGCTCTCGCATCGGCTCCGTATCGATGCAGGATATGCGAGTGGCGCTCTATGAGGGCGGTTAGATCAGACCGAACCACGTTAGCTGCGTTGGATGGGAGCGAAGGGATGACTTGGCCATTCTTGGGTGGCCGGCACCGGTTGTTCAACCAGTTGCTAATTTGACGTGCAACCTCTGGGGCTGTCGTATATTTGACACCGCTAACTGAGAGCACGCCGGAAAGGGCTTCGGAGGTGTAATCAGTTACCCTCCAGCGATCCTGAAGCGTAGGATAGTCCCGCGCCTTACACTCATGAGCTGTCTCTAAATATCCAGTATGCCAGAAGCAGACATCTTCTCTCGTGAGCGAGCCTTCTGGATACACCCTGTTGAGCTCGTTTAGCAAGGCTTGGACATCTGCTTCTTCGCTTTGAGCGTGGGTTCCGGCTGCCCCGTTTATCTTGTAGTAAGTGCCAGCGAGTGTTTTTCCATACCAAGGAACAAAAAAATATAAGCGTTCTTTCGAGTGTTGCTGCGGCGTACCTCCGATGGGGCCCGCAGCAACTCCAGAAAGCCCGACTGCGCATTCGCCGAATAGCTTTCGGTCAATAACCAGATTAACTCCCTTCGTGTACGTTCCGTGGGATTTGCTGCGGACATCATCTGGAAGTAGTGCTTTCACATCTGCCCCTGCGGCAATGATTACGTTAGTGGTGTTGATGGTCGTCTTCCGTCCGGTCACCATGTCTGTTGCCCGTATACCCGTAACCGTTCCATTTTGTATCCGTAAGCTATCGGCATTGACGTAATTCAGTGCAACGGCTCCACTATTCTGAGTTAACGCAGACTTTACGAACATCAAAGTCATTCTTTCCGTGTCATCGATAACATCATCGAACCACTGAATTGCCCCTAGGAGTGCTCTCTCAGATATGTCCGGCAACGCAGCTAAGCACTGATCGCGGGATAACAGTGTGGCTCCAGGGAGCGTTAATTCTGGCGCGCAATCTCGGTTTCGGTCTCGCCCGAGCCAGTTGTTGATTTTGAGCGCAACTCGGATCAGCGTGAGTGGCGGGCTGTATCCTCGATACAATGGCGTGATGAAGCGCTGCGGGGAAAGCAGATGAGGCGCTATTTGAGTGAATACGTGACGGCAGCGGATGGATTCTCGGAATCGGGGAAAATTAAGGTTTTGAAGGTAGCGGAGACCTCCGTGAAGAATTTTGAGGCTATTGCCAGATGTTCCCGAAGCAAAATCCTGCCGTTCTATAAGTGCGAGTTTGTAGCCCTGGCTGGCAAGCAGCGAAAAAGCCGCTGCACCATGAATCCCCCCGCCCACAATGACGGCATCAAAATCAGTGTCATCGAGAGATAAGAAGCAACGTTTCATAGACTGTAAAGTTAAAACTCGTTGAGTCGCTGGCGCCAACCAGTTTCATCCACGTTGGTATTTTCTGCGCTTTAGCCATACCCTGAGTGTGATAAGTGGAATAGCGGATCTTGACGTAAGGAACTTGATTAACGGATACCGGAAACACTTGTAACGCCCTAGCCATAGAAGGCTTGAAACACCTCGTTCGACCCACCTGTCTCGGGAAGAGGCCGGCGGGGTTTGCCGGTCATACACCGGGCTAGATTTACCACTTGCGTGATATCGCGCAACGCGTAGCGGGGCATTTAATCCCTTTCTCCGGGTTTGATTTTTGTGCGTGCGATATTGAGTATCGTTGTGGAGATTCGTTGCGATGATGGATTTACGACGAATCGCGTCGGCCAGCATAGATAGGCCTTTCTCAGTACGAGTTATGATCCGGGACTGACCTTTAAACTTATATTCGCCTGACTCATCGCGAGTCCAGGCATCGCTCACGGATAGGTCAGAGAACTCACCTGATCCGTCGATGCATAGCTGACAGCGGCTGGGCATGTATAAACCAATAAAATAGTTGTAGGCCCCGTCCTTATAGTTTGAATAGTGCAAATCTCGAATCTCTCCACTTTTCAAGACAGCGCGCATTCTTCCTGGCCACTCGCCCCCACGGAACTGAAAATCAGCGATTTCTTCCTTACGGATACCTTTCGTGCTGAGGAGTTCGGGAACCACGTTTACCTCTAGCGCTCCGCCGCAAAATAATCCTACGATGCCATAGAGCTTATTCTTGATCTCGGGGTCATGTGCCATCGCCTGTCGCAGGCCATGAATATGGCAAGGTAGTGCAGCTACCGCCACAGGTCCGGGCTGAGTCCGTATAAGTCTTAATATCCTATTCAATGGGACGACGGTATACCGAGAGCCTTGACTGCGAACTAGGTCCTCTCTGGTAGTCGCAATGAATGGTTCCGCTAACCAAGGTTTTTCTGGGCACATACGGGTCACTACACAGCCAGTGACGTCTCCATGTTTGAGGAGGTCGTAAAGCAGGGCCGTGATTACTCCTCCCCCCGCACCGCCTGAACGAATCTCGTCATCTGTAGAGTAACCGACGTATGTATCGAGGACTCTCCCATCAAAGCCTGTTTCATCTCCCGTCTGCCCAAATACCTGGTCTGCCAGCTTTGAAAATGACACCGAACCTCCTGGACAGACTTGGGCGCATTTGCCACAGGATGTACAAAGAGACTCATCCAGAACTGGGTAATAGTGCTCATCTAGAGATATAGCATCCTCAGGACAAACACCTATACAGGTTCCGCTCCGTGTACAGAGGGATCGGTTACTGAAGGCGATGGAGAGCGCGTTCGGGTCTGGACGACGACCCGCAGGCGAAGCGTTAGGCATTAGAGGGAAGGGGTAACTGCCAATTATGTCGCTTAATGATCCCACAACTCAGACGATTCGGCTACAGCAACAAGCGTTCTTTGAACGTAGTTCAGGTCCTGCGAATCCCAAGTCCTCAAGAGAGATTTTTCCAGCGAGCCACCGTTCCGGTTCTCTGTGTAAAACGAGATGACGAGGTCTTTTGGTTGATAACCTGTTCGACTCAGGCTCAATGGGATCTCGGGACTTGCAAGGCCGCATCAGTGCTAAACTTCTTCCGCCTCTGCGTTCGTGTCCCTCACCTTCAGAGAGAGGGATTTGGGTGAACGCGGTTTGCCATCCTATCCATTTTTTTCCAGGCAATAATCACCACTGCTTGGTCTAGTCGGAGCACGGAAGTAGAAAAGATTTTCCATGTCAAAAATCTCAAAGATACTGCTTAGGGCCTCGATTTCCTTTGGATTGATCTGGATCGTCTTTTACAAGACTAAGTTATTGGAATCGGCAGGGCGTGACGAGCTATTCGCCATGTTCGTGGCGACGAGTATGCCTTTCCTGATCGTTTCTTTGTTGATCGGTGTCTGGTTGAACTTCCTGAGTTCTCTGAAGTGGTGGATCCTGCTTCGGGCCAGGGGAGTGCCAGCTTCATTTACTTACATTTGGGCACTGTACTACATCGGGAAGTTCTACAATCTCTTCCTTCCCACCAGCGTCGGCGGTGATATCGCCAGGGTATACGGCCTGGGTACGAGCACTGGGCAAACCGTTGAAGCAGCAGCATCGGTCATCGTCGATCGATTTACAGGAATGATTACGCTTTTTGTCCTAGCAGGGGTGACCCTCTCTTTGGGCTTTGCTCCACCGGGACTACTGGTTTCCACCACGGGCATGATTGTAGCCGTTGCGACGGCGGTAGGTCTGACCTGGCTGTTCTTGGGGCGCAGTTCCGCTAAGGCCCTAGAATCCATGTCCGCACGCGCCCGATTTCTACAGAGAGTATCAAGTAGGATGATCGAAGTTAGATCGACCATCCTCGCGTATGGCACCAGTTCGATTATGGTACCGGCGTTTTGTTTTTCCGCATTATTCTATTTTTTTTCCATCATTAATGTATGGGTGAGCGCATTGGTGTTCGCGGATGCTGTGCCACTACGGGACGTCAGTATTGCAGTGCCGACAATCATGGTTGTAATGAATCTCCCCATTTCAATCGGTGGCATCGGACTGATGGAGTTGGCGTATACCCAGGGTTTTGAAGCAATCCGTCTGGGCACGGTCTTGGGTCTTTCGACCGCGTTGTTGATGCGGGGAAAAACAATATTGGACGCGCTGATTGGAGGCGGTCTTCATCTTTTATTTGGTCTTAAAAAATAGGCTTGGCAAAGAGTCCGGCATAGTCGATGCCGTCGAATTTACAACCCGGGATAGCGTGGTGCCCGGATCGACATGCGCAAAAACCCTATTGACTCGATAGTTATCTGCCCTGGGCCAAGCATAGGGTCTAATCGCAAAGACTGGCACCGATCAGCAGAAAGACCTAACAGAATAGTCTGTTCACCGGTGCCGTATACAGCTACGTCGGTCGGTGCAAATGTTCCAGCGCTATAACCGGTACCATCATCTAGGAAGATTTGGAACTTACCCCGCTCTTGAGCATTGAGTGACACTTGAACTAGGAAGGTCTTTCCATAGCTACCACATATCCGCGACGGTAAGAATAACTGGGGATCTTGCCCGGTCGAAGTGAGAACCCACTTGCCTTCCTTCAAGATAATTGACAGATCTTCGTTTGTTTGAGCCGGGGTCAGTTCTTTCAGATCGAGATAGTCAACGTCCGAGATCGACATTCGATAGGCGGGTGGCCAGTAAAACGGGTGTACAAAACGTAACAATCCATCCACGTGCACGAGGATTGTTACCAGGATGAGTGAAGCAGCTGCAATCCGAAACACTTGTCGGCGATTAACAACTATTCTGCCGTAGCCGGGTGCGCCGATTTTGTCTTGAATGCTATGTGCAACTGCTCGGGTCCCTGACATAAAGAGTATCAGCATTGGGAACATCGCCGGCAGTATGTACTTTCCTTGTACCTGAATGTCTTCATAGACATTACGCCAAGAATATACAAGTACTTGGAAAATAATCGCAAAACCCAGCACGCACTCGAAAAGAAATTGCCGAACATCCTGCTGTCGTAAGGTTCCCGTCCAGAAGCGAATACAGATAAACAGTGCTCGCATCAGAAAATAAATTAATCCGATAATGGCTACACTGACATAAAAACTGTATTGCAACGGGCCAAGGCGAATTTTTAACCAATCCAAGTTACCAATCGTGGATTTGATTGAAGCGCCGATAAAGTCTTTATGGTTGGTCACAATCAATTGCCGTAGTCCGACGCCCTGAGAGATAAATCCGCGACCCTCATCGAGAGGCATGGTCCGATGGCGGCTCGCGATCTCACGATTTATATTTCGAGCTAGAGGGTCATCGATGCCATAGTGAGTTACGTTGAACAGGGGCCACCAGCCCCCGCCCAGGAGTACGGCAAAGGAAAAGACCAGTAGGTAGCTTAGCCACTTCCTGATTTCAAATCTAACAAATGCAAGCATTGCCAACGCAATAGCGGGCAGCAGAATCCAGGCGGACAATTTCGAAATCAAGACCAGCCCAATACTTATACCGAGCAAAAGGACGGTCAGCAGATTTGCTCTCTGGCGGTATACCAGGATGAGAACGGCGAATAGCATACTCGCCGAAAATATTGCACTGCTGTCATCATTTAGGTGGGCTGCGATAAACGTGAACTGTGGTAGCAACCCGACCAAAGCGCTACCAAGAAAGGCGTACCATGGATTCGCGAAGTACCAGTACAGCCCAAGGAAGATCCAAACCACTGTAAGGGAGCAGAGCAGTACGGAGCCCCAACGCAAGGAGATATGCCACTCATGTGATCCGATAGAAGTACGTTGATCCCTTTTCCCTATAGGTACGAACGGCGATACGATAGTGGAAGCGAGAAAAGATAAAGGTGGTCGCAACAGTCGAGTAGTTCCATAAGGTGAATATTTAAGGTAGGGATCATTCTCATCTTTAGGAAACACGGCGAGACGGTGATGGTGGGTATAGAACGCTGCAGCAGCATAATTTGCGGGCGCGTCTGTACCCGATCCTAAGGGTAAGTGCAATGCGGCTAGACTGTAATAAAGACCCGCTACGAAAAACACGGCTAGCGCCCCTTTAACGCCAATGGTGAGTCTAGTCACGATCGGGATGTCCACTGTGACAGGCCGGCTGACATGACGCGCCGTATTGGAACAGCTGCCAGAGAAAACACCAATTCTTCCACCAGAAAAGCCTCCTTACTTGTTGCGGGTTGCCTTGTTCAGCCCACAGCAGGAATCTCCACTTTAGGCCGCAGGCGCTGGCGGGGCGGCGGGGCGCTTGGCACCGCTGCTGCGGCTTCCGGTGAACGCCCGGCGCCGGGACTGGATGGCGTTGGTTTGGCTGGACTTTTTTCCGCCGAACCCGAGGTACGGTGGCCCTCATCAGATTTGACTGATACGGAGGGTTTCTGTCCGCCGTTAGCGCGCGCTTGTCGACGCGGCTCGTCTTTTTTGTCTTTTGCGTCGTCGCGTTCCTTAGGTTCGCGGGATTTCCTGGTCTCGGACGGTGTGCCCGGCGCCGGAGCCTCCAGCGTGCCCTCTGAGATTTCCTGACGTGTCAGCGCATGGCCAATGTACTCTTCGATATCCATCAGAGAGAAGGCATGGTCCTCGCAGGCAAAACTGAT
>JAZAGZ010000023.1:0-24030 GCA_036231525.1 Pseudomonadota bacterium
CTACTTGTCGATCAGGGTAGCGCAGACCCTTTTCTAAAAGAACTACGATTGAGCGACCTAAAGTCGGCCTGTAAAGCTTCGGGACAACAACTGATCTGCACAGAGCGTGAGGGTTACGACCATAGTTATTTCTTCGTAAGCACATTCATTGGGGACCATCTGCGATTTCATGCTGAAGCCCTGCTCTAAACCCGAGGCACGTCTATGAAGGGGTCAGTAGCTGTTGCTTCCTCATCTCAACTTTCCGCAGATGCGGGAGCCGAGATTGCTGAGCGAGGGGGAAATGCTGTCGACGCGGCAATAGCCGCGGCACTCACTTCCATGAATACTGAGCCCGGTGTTTGCGGGTTGGGCGGAGGCGGTTTCACCACCATATGGCGCGCTGGAGAACAGCCCGTAACAATTGATGGTTACGCTGCGGTTCCGGGCCGCGGTCTTTCGGTCGAACGTCTTGGAAAGGGGGGGGTGGAGATCTTCATAAAATATGGCGGAGGTGTCCGCTCAATCGTGGGCCCAGGCTCAGTCGCTGTACCAGGTAGTGTCGCTGCGCTGGGGGAGGCATCAGCCAGTTACGGGATCCTCCCATGGGATACGTTATTTCAACCGGTAATCAAGGCCGCGGAACATGGTTTTCCCCTGTCAAAAGCATGCTACGACTATCTGCTCCACTCGGGAGACTGCATCTTCGGTCAGGACCGCGTTGGATGGAAATGTCTCCATGACAATGACGGTCAGCTCAAGAAAATTGGCGATGTCATTCACGTACCCCACCTTGCAACCAGCCTCCAACAGCTGGCAGAACAGGGTGCAAGTGAATTTTATGTGGGCGAACTTGGTCAACGTATAGCTGATCACGTGCTCGAAACTGGGGGTAACCTGAATCGAGAAGATCTGGCGCAATACCGCCCTATCACCAGAAAAGCTCTGGTTACGCCTCTTGGATCGTGGGAGATAGCAACCAACCCGGCTCCGGCGATCGGTGGCGTCATCTTGACTGCTATGTTGGCGCTCACTGCAAGTGAGCATCCATCGTTGCCAAAGGCTCGTATCCCACGACAGATTGCTATCCAAAAATTGATTCTTGGATACCGCCAAAACAGATTAAACAAAACAACCAAACTGGTTCGTGATCTTGGGGCGCTCATGAATGCTGTTTCTCTCGGGGATCTCTCCTTTCTTGAGTCTCCCTCAACCGTACATACCTCAGCGGTCGATACTGGCGGCCTGGCCTGCTCCATTACTATGTCCACCGGTTACGGCTCTGGCCTTATGGCTCCCGAATCCGGTATCTGGCTGAATAACTGCCTGGGTGAACTAGAGTTGAACCCTCTGGGATTAAAGGGTCGAATCCCTGGAGAGCGATTACCTTCCAATATGGCTCCTACCGTGGCCAGAGATGACCGCGGCTGCACGCTTGCCATCGGCTCACCGGGCGCAGACCGTATTACTACTGCACTGCTTCAAGTACTCCACCGTCACCTCTTAGAAGATATACCACTTCAAAAGGCTATAGGAGCTCCGCGGATCCATCTGGAATATGGTCGAAACCGCATCCAGCTCGCTCACGAACCGAACATCAGTCTTCCAACAGACTCACTACTGATGCGCCCGTTTGCCGAGAGATCCATGTACTTCGGTGGCGTTGGCGCGGCGCGCGCCGAAGGCGAGAAGCTGGAGGCCGTAGCAGATCCTCGCCGCGCGGGAGGGGCCCGGATTGTTACCCATCACAATTGAATCTGGTCAAAGTGTGACACAGAAGCTACCCTCGTGATCTCGCTGCACACCGAGAACTTCGAAGGTCTAGCTGTGAATACCTCTCTTTCGACACCTCCCCCTGAGGACCCTCTTCTTGTCATACAAGAATGGCTTGATGAGGCTATCAACAAAGATGTACAGCGCCATCCCAATGCAATGACGCTTGCTACAGCCAACCCCTCCGGGCAGCCTTCTGCCCGCGTCGTTTTATTAAAGGATTTGTCAGTCACACAGGGGTTCGCTGTTTTTCATACGCACTACGGCTCGCGGAAAGGCATTGAGCTGACCGACAACACACTGGCGGCAGCTGTAATGCATTGGGACAAATTAGGAAGGCAAGTGAGGCTTGAGGGGCCCACTGTACGAAGCCCAGATGAAGAAAGCGATGTCTATTTCGCAACTCGTTCATTGGGCAGCCAACTAAATGCGTGGGTCAGCGAGCAAAGCCAACCACTAAGTGATCCATCAGATCTGTTACAACGAGCTAGAGAGAAGGCTCGACAGCTAGACTTACCGGATCCCGCGGAATCTTTCACTCTCGACTCAGAAAAATCGAAACAAGAACCATCAGAATGCTTTGGAAATTCGTTAGATCGCCCTTCCTTTTGGGGAGGCTACCGATTGTGGTTCACTGCCGTGGAGCTTTGGATGGAAGGCTCGGACCGCTTCCATGATCGAATACGCTATACACGTACACTTACCCCATTGGATCCCCACACGTTTCGGGCTGGACCTTGGAACTCACAACGCCTGCAACCGTGAAGACACGGCCATGCTAAATGTAGAGCGAAATATTCTTTGTCCGTACTGTGGAGAAAGGATCGACATAATTCTTGATATCTCAGCCCCGGCACAAGAGTATTTTGAGGATTGCTTCGTGTGCTGCCGTCCTATCCTGATTCGTTATCAGATGGATTTTGGGAAAGTGACAGAACTAGAGACGCGTACAGAGGGAGAGACATGAGCTTGCGTTCTTTCCTGTTGGCAAGTTTTCTGTCACTTCTCTCAACTACATGCCTGGGTGAAAATAGGATCGCCAACATCCACGAGGGCACAAATATTGCGGTCGCATTGCCACCGAACGGTGACACACTCGTTATAGACCTGATTGGACAGCTCTGGCAGTTTCCCCTAAGTGGAGGTGCAGCTAACCCACTTACGCCCTCGACAGCTATCGCACGTAATCCTCGTTTCTCACCGGATGGAACCTTTCTCGTCTACCAGAGTGAAGAAACCTCGCAGTGGGATCTCTGGTTGCTGGATGTTGAAAAAGGAATACAACACCAACTGACAAATACCCCTCATAACGAAGTAGAACCTGATTTTTCAGCAAATGGAAGTTCGGTTGTATTTTCCTCCAATCTAGCTGGTAGCTATGACATCTGGGAAATTAATATTGAGTCTGGAAATTTGACTCAGCTCACAAGTAGCTCTGGCAAAGCGTCGTTCCCCAGTGTTTCGGAAAGAGGGGAAATCGCTTACGTGAATGAGCGAAATGGGCGCTGGTCTTTAGAGTTGCTTCGGGGGGAGATTTCCACAGAACTGTTTAGCAGGAGCTATCCGCTGCGTGCACCCTCGTGGCGCCCAGGTGGAGGCGTCATCATATTTAATGAAAGACCTAATCCAGGTCAAAGCAATTTGATGATGATTTTGCTCGACACTGATCCACTCACAAAAACGTTGACCAGCGGAGAAGACGTATTTGGCTTTCGTCCTGCATGGCTCTCCCCTGGCGAATTCGTCTACACCGCCGATGGCGGAGTTTGGAGGCGTCGTCTAGCTAGCACTACTCGACAGGCCATTCAGTTCTTTGCCGGCGTTACGGTCACCCGTCCTTCCTATCCTCGCCGAACCGTTGACTTTGACCGACCAAGATCTGGCGCAGTGGCCGCAGAACCCTACGTGATTCAGGTGGACCGTCTCTTTGATGGGATTCGTAATCAGTACCGTAGACATATGGACGTTCATGTGGATGGTCAAAGAATCACAGACGTCGTAACCAGGGGGCTGAAACCTTTACCCAGCAGGGTCATTGATGCGCGGGGCTATACCCTCATACCAGGGCTCATTGACCTCCACACTCATACGACAAATCTTCCAGATGAACGTTTGGGCCGAGCCTGGCTGTCATATGGTGTGACAACCATACGCGAGGTAGAAACCAATCCGAGCCAATGGGAAGCTAGTAGTAATCGTCAGCCCGCCTGGTCGGCAAATCCCCGAGCAGGGCCACGACTGATTCTTACGGCCCCGGTGATAACCCAATCTGATAAGCCCGTGATAGATTTGGGTAGCGAGTTTGCCGTGTTTCAAATTTCCCGCGGCCAGCCTGAACAATTTACCTCACGCTCTATAAATAATGTTAGGGAGTTGGGTATTCCAATTTTCGGACAAACCCTCTTCCCAGCCGCCCGGTTTGGCATCGATGGGCTAGAGCACATTGGCTCCACGGCGGAGCGCCCTTACAGTCTCGAACGCTCTGAATTAAATCGAAGCTATCAAGATATCTTCAGCGTCCTAATCGAGACACGAACCGTGGTAATACCCGCACTGGTCGCGTTCGGTGGATTTCAGGCCCTTGTGGAAAATGACCCGGCCTGGGCCAGGGATAATGCTTACGTGAGGCTCTTTTCTCCCGCTGAGCGAGCCCAATGGGAGGCCCCTGTCGATTCTCGGGAACAGCTTATTAACCTGCAAAGAATAGTCGCACAACTGATACAGGCGGGGGGACGTGTCGCAGCTGGAAGCGATTCACCAACCTCACCCTATGGTCTAGGCTTGCACGCCGAACTTGCCCTATTAAGCGAGGCTGGCATCCCCAACGATCAAATCTTGCGCCTCGTGACTTCAGGGGCAGCTCTGGCTCTCGGTATTGAGCGAGACCTGGGCACTATCGAACCCGGCAAGTTGGCGGATTTCGTGGTCCTCAGCGGCAACCCTCTGACACGGATCCAAGACAGCCTTCGCATTGAAGCCGTGGTCAAAGACGGGCTATGGACCGCGCGAAATGAGCTCCTTGCTGAGCCTTGAATTTTCGGAGATCGTTATCCTAGAGTCAGTAAGATCTCCTTCGGATAGAGGGTTTGTAAAACTATGCGCGAATAAAAACAATGGCTTATCCATTTTTTATAACAGAATAGTAGAAAGGTACCACGCAAGATCAAGTATCAAACTTTGCGAAATTAGGCGTGGTTCTGTTAGATTGGACGGTCCGAATAAGAACAAGAAAGAGAATAAGAAGAAAACGTTACGGCTGTGATAACAACTATAAAAGGGTTGGATCGCCTTAAAAAATCAATAACTAGGGCGCTAAGACCAACAGTCAGGCCGCATACTTGAAACCGTAAACTCCGATAACAACAATAATCTAACCCGGCGCTCCCACCGTCGGGTTTTTTTTAGCCAACGTAAAAACTTCAACACTGTCTGAAATATGTCTGTAACAGCGTCCGTGTTTGCACCTCTTCTTAGGTAGAGATCCCCAACGAAAAGTTCCATTGAGTATTAAGAAAATTTTGACTGGTTGCCCCCACACATCCTGACTTTCGTACAGTTGGTAATTTCTGTGGCAGATTAATAAGGAATGACTAGTTGGAAAGCTATCTCAAAAACTAGTTGGTTCTCACCGCGTTAAAGTTCGCTGAGAGGTATGATTAGCTGCGGAGCAAAAATATGGGCAACCGACTCACAAAAATTTATACCCGTACCGGAGACGGCGGACTAACCAGCTTGGCAAGTGGCGATCGTGTTGCAAAACATGATCCTCTCATTGAGGCTTTGGGGACAGTAGACGAAACGAATTGTGCCATCGGAGTAATACTGAGCGCAGATGATATCCCGAAAGGCCTACGGTCTAGTTTACTCCGAGTTCAAAACGAGCTATTCGATCTGGGCGCAGAACTTTCGCTTCCAAAGTACAGCACCATCAGCGCAGACCATGTCCTCCAACTTGAAGCTGATCTAGATAAATTAAACTCCAATCTTCCTTCGCTGAAAGAATTCATTCTGCCCGGTGGCAGCTTTGGTGCCGCTAGTTGTCACCTCGCCCGTGCGGTCTGTCGCCGTGCCGAGCGTATTACCTGGACTCTGGCGGAACAGACTACGGTTAACCCTGACTTGCTCAAGTATCTAAACCGACTATCAGATCTACTTTTTGTGGCTGCACGAGCAATCGCCCACCAAAATGGGACGGCGGAAATCTTATGGAAGCATGAACGATAAGCGTTTAGACATGTTCTACTAAACGGCCCAGCCGTAAAGAGTCATCGCTGCAATTACAGCAATCCACACGAACAACGCTCTATTTATCAACTGCATAGCTCGACGCGGCGCAGCAATGGGTTCCTCTGGTCCATCTACCATGGGATCTGACATAGCAGCCTTGCCGACACATGCGACTACCTCATCATTACTCCGATGAAACGGCGAATCAGATTTGGATTGATAATTACGCCAACAATTAAACGCATCATCAAAATTTCCGCTTAAAGCATATCCAATGATCGCAAGCCGTGCGGGGATCCAGGAAAGAACTCCATGGATAATATCAATGACCGGTAGTGTCATCCGTACGCTTTCTGGATCTCGCCTCGCGATGGAAACAACGCGTCGCCTTAACAGGTCACTAATCCGAAACATCCATGCTCCAACCGGTCCGAGCGCGACAAACCAAAACACCACCCCGAAAAACCTATTCGTTGCCTGAGCGAATATAACCTCTTCTACGGCTACTATCTCGTGTACTTTTGGGAGTTCTACCTCAAAAAACCCGGTAAGTATCCGTTCGACCTCTGCATCATCGGAACTATCAAGGGCTATACAATATTCTTCCACTTCGCCGCTAAGATCCCTTGGGCCCAAACAGAAAAATACAACCAAGACCGCGAATAAAAGATATGGCAGATCCCAAAGAATCCCGGTACCAATGAGTATGCCACTCACCAAAAAAACCGGAATCAACGGTACAAAAAGCAAGACGATACTGCCCAGATAGACAAACAAAATATTCGCGCCCTTCAACCTAATAAGTCCTATATCAAAATAGGAATTGAGCCATTTAGGTTCGCGTAAATGAAGCGCCCGAGTGGCTAACCGCTCAAGCATTAGACCAAGCATCAAGGCAATGAGTTTCATAGCGTAATCGTGTTACCAGACAGTGGAGAATAGGCTCGTAGTCGCATCTGAACAAGCAGAATAGACAATTGTACTGAAAGTATGTGTTAGCAAAAATTTGATCGCAGGTGCGTAACTCGCGACTATAGTTAACCTTTTTCGGCTAACCACTGGACCGTGCTACTCATGAAACCTAACCGAAAACGTATTGCTCGACTGTTCCTGCGCGAGGACTTGAACAATAACCTGGTCGATTTAAATAACCGTCAAGCCCATTACCTCCAACATGTTCTTAGGCTAAGAACCGGAGACTCTGTTGTATTATTTAACGGTCTGGGAGATGAAAGGCACGCGCTTATCGATATGCTAGCGCGCACGCATGGCAGACTAAACATTACAGGGGTTATAGAGCCGCTTTCTGAATCACCGTTGAAGCTTACGCTCGTGCAGGCGGTGGCAAAAGCAGATGCAATGGATTTAATCGTTCAAAAATCAACAGAACTTGGGGTACACACAATATACCCGGTATTAACCGACTTCAGTGTTATTAAACTAGATAACTCTCGAGCCTCTCGTCGGACAGATCACTGGCGAAAAATCTCACAGGGAGCTTGTGAGCAATCTGGTCGACACTACCCACCTACCATACACCCCCCGCAAAGACTGTCGGACGGGCTAGCAAACATTGCTTCAGAAGCTGTTAGAGTAACCTTGCACCCTAGGGCTACTAATACTCTCCATGATATTTTCCAAGATGTGGGTAGCATTTCACAACTTTGCCTACTTACGGGGCCAGAAGGAGGGTTAAGCGAGACGGAGCTAAAACAGGCGGACGAATCAGGCTTTCAAAAAATTAGCTTAGGACCGCGGGTACTGAGGGCAGAAACAGCCACTCTAGCCGCCTGCACACTTGCTCAGGCCTTGTGGGGGGATCTGATAACTTAGGCAATCAGTTCAATGAGCATTTCTTCCAAAAGGTCCATATCAGGTATCAGTGGCTGCTCATTGTTCATCCGTGTGCGACACAAAACGGGCAATTCCTCTGCCCAAGGGTTCTCCAAATCAGCAGATAAGATATCGGGATCCACTCGCACCAATTGAGGCAGTCCTTGTGCAATTATCCCGTAATACCCACTCAGTAGTCTGTCACTGAGTGCATGAAAAATTACTATTCTCGTTTGCCCCGCCCTCTTCTTAGTAGTTTTTCCGGACATGACTTCGAAAGAAACGATGGGCACGCGTCTCGTATTCCAGTCCACACAGCCAAGGTACCACTCTGGCAGCCCCTCACCCTCCCTTGGATACCCAAGCTCTGTAAACGCGATGACCTCGGCAACGCACACACGAGGCACGAGTAGTCTCTCCCTCTGGAGAGGTATTAACAGACTGTGAAGCTCATTTGGCTGCACGCGCATAGTCCTCATCCTCAGCCCGTCATCTCGTTGAGAACGGACTAACGTGCGAACTTCGAGAATAATGACAATGCGCCCATCTCCAAGACGGGCTGCGCCTGTAACACCCGGGATGCTGTTGATATGCGACCCCAAAGCCTCGACTACTACCTTCTGACTACCCTCCAATGAGTCCGTGATTAATGCCGTCGAGTTCTCCCCAGCTCTCACCAGTACCAAAGAGACCAAACTCTCGCCACCCGACAAAGCAGAGGGTCCCGCACCAACAAAAAAACCTAGATGCTGAAGGCGATAATTAATTCCACTGTGCTCAATATTTGGTTCATCTTTGGTAAGCATCTGCAACAATCGATCTTTTGGTACCCGCGTAATCCCCTCCACAGTTGGTAGCGGAAGTGCAAAGGTTTCTTCGCCAACATTGACAATCAGCGCGTCCGTAGTCTCGGACCCACGTGATGGTTCTATAACAGAGGCAGACATTCGGACCTGAACACCGGGGAGAGCATCGCTCGCCAGACTTGCAGTTCCAGAATCCCCCTCCGTAAAAGCGTCGGCTTGTCGCAAAAGTAATTGAATATCTACGTGAGGTGGAGTTCCAACCTCCAGCTGCTCCACCAGTTCTGGAAGAGCTGCCGCAGCCTTCCCCACAAACTCTCTTATAGCTTCAGTGGGTTCAAGGTCTTGGTTGACAATCTGGGCCAGTAGACCCTCGACACCCCGCGCGTATTCACTGATGAGTGGCACACCCACTACTTGGGCGCTATCCCTGAGACTTTGAAATGACTTCCAAATACAAATAAGTGCTTCTGAGTAATCGGGGTTTTCTCGCCAAGCAGACAAGTTGCGTTTGATATTGGTGAACTCTTCCTTCGCTTTTTCGATGAACAGCTCAATGCGTTCAGGGTCGGAGTGTGCTTCATTGGCCCCCATGAATGCTGGCGTGCTGTCCGGACCCATCTTTATGACTTCTGGGTGGAACCCCGTGACCTTAGACGGAGCACCTCGGGGCACTCCCACAATCCGCTCCTGCTGCTCAGAAGGTCCAACGTGTACGTCTGGGGTAGGTATGAGCTCTAAGGCATCTAGGTATCGTTCGGCAGATTCGAGCACGTATCGTTGGTCATCGCGCCCCACACTCACGGTTTCCATGTAGTGCTCAATACTAGCAATGCTGTCGGCAAGAAGTTCCAATAGTTCTGGTCGCAACAGCGTCTCGCCAGGAGTTAAGTGACTAGCAATTACTTCTCCTATCCGCTCCACCACCCGACCGGCTTGAGTCTTATTAAGCACTAACAATCCAGCCGTAATTACACACAGTTGTAGCCTAATCTGGTCAAGAATATGTACATCACTCGGATCATCCACAAGCTGAATAACCACTTTTTTTATCTTGGCTAGACTTAAAATGCACTCATCTGTAGTGGATTGGGCGCCCTGATAATATTGTCCCTCAGAATTGTTATCAGACTCCGAACCTTCCCGTTTTTTCGGCACTGCGGCATTTATAAGTCCACGACTTAGAATGCTCTCCACATCCAAAAGCGTTGCGGTTATTTTTTCCAGCATTATCTGATCGGGGACACTCTGCCCCATGATGATGAGACTTATCGCCTTGGACTGCCGCTGAATATCGTCTCGGAGAACACCAAGATTTAGAATCCCCAAAGTGTTACCTATTTTCTTAAGGATTTCGAGCTGGGGCTTCAATGAATTAACGTCCTCCATTTCAATATGAGTAAAAACATCAAGAGCGTCTTTAACTCTGGTGAGATCTTGCTTCACAGCTTGCAAGACTATCTGCATCAGCGTGGCGCTGGTGCCTGAAAAATCTAATCTGGCCTTGAGCAACTGCTCCTCTGCCGTAATTGCATCCGTGAGAACGTGCTCTGAGCGAATGGCCTGCAGTCGCCCATTCTTTCCTCCAGATCTTTCGAAGTAATAGAGAAGATTATTGATCAGCTCAATCGGTAGAGAATTTGCAAAAGCTGCCTCACCCTCGTTAGTCAGTCTTTTTAGCTGTCGATCAGATTGTCCTAGAAGCCCTTTCAAAGTAACTGTTGCCTCAAGTTTCCGATCTGCTAACCCCTGCAACACACCGGTCAAGATGTGCCAAAATCGATGAACTACATCAGTGGTGGCAGCTTCTTCAAGCGCACTGCTTATACGAGCAAGTGTAAGCAGATCCCCGGTAGAGTTTTCATCTCGAACCCAACCTAATAGTGCTACTTGGAACGCTGGTCTAAGCGCCTGCGCTGCATCCCGGAACTTGTGACTATCAGAACCTTCATGCCACACCTGCCCGTTTGGCATCTCAGCTGGGTGGTGTGGGTTGTTGAGCAATATTAAGGCGTCTTCCGACAACAGAGGGTTCCCGCAAATCTTGCGGAGATAGTTCAGTAAAGGAAGAAGGACTAAAACAGCGTCTTGACACCCGTCAAGCAAGTGTGCCAAGTAGATTGCAAGCTGCGACATTGCCCTCTTGAGCGCTTCGATGCCCTTATCAACCTCCGATTGGGATTCCACAACCTCCAGATGCTGACAAACCTTTTTCATCTCCTCTGCGAACAGAGCTGCTCCATGTATCTCAGCACTCTTTAGCTCACCGCAAAAGTAATGTAGCAGCTTGGCGCAGCGCGCAAGCGTCTCACGACCTGATGGTCCACCGACATACTCTTCAAGATGAGCTCTCGCAACCTCAAGCGTTTTCGTAAATTTATAACTAACGAAATCCGGAGATTTGACTGTTGAATCATTCATTGGAGAGATATCCACATCAGCAAAAATGGATCTAAGTCTCTATTTCCTCGCCGGCGGAAAGAAATCGCTGATCCTCAAGCAGCCTTAACAGATTAAAAGATGTCCATGCTTCAAAGCCATCTCTATAGACTCCATCCAGGTAATCCTCACACTGCATCACAGTATCCGGAATGTCGCCTTTGAAATCCCCCTTGTCGAACCGCCGAAATCCTGTCACTTCATCAACCATCAACCCGGTCGCTATCTCTCGGCTTACGACAACCATCACTTGTGTTCGAGAATCTGGCATGGAAATACCTCCCCCAAGAAACATCTTGAGATCCACTATAGTAAACAGCTGCCCCCGAACGTTAGCGACCCCACGGAGCCAGGGCTTGGCTCTGGGCACTCGGATAACAGGCTCCGAAAGCGGCAGTATCTCCCGAACACTCGAACGCTCAACCACAAACCTTTCCAATCCCAAGTGGAATTCTACCCACTGCCACTCATCACCACGGGCATCAAGACCCCCGCGCTCTGCCATCGCTGCACGCGCTCGTCGCTCGAACTTCACAAGAAGCTCAAGTGGTTGTCCGTTCAGTGTATTTAAGCTCAAAGAAAGTGTCCCTCCGTACGGCAACTTTTATCATATTGACAGGCTGCCTTCCAACGAAGTAATTACTTTGGAACCCCATAGGTGGCAAGCTTCAAGAACGCACCACAGCTTATCTACTAGCAGCTAATCCATGCTGGGCACTCCAGTTATGTTAGTTTTCTCGTGCTGGGAGAGGCTGCGGACTTATCCGTAGTTCCGAGAGACATACACAAGGAGCAGATAATGGGTCGAAATGGTCGTCTATTGGGTGTTGTTATGGATCCGATCGAAAGCATTCAGCCAAAAAAAGATTCAACACTTGCCATGCTCCTCGCTGCCCAGCGCAGAGGCTGGAATCTGATCTATTTCCGCCAACAAGACCTGGCTATTAGAGACGGCGCTCCTTTGGGGCAAGGCGCCAAATTAACGGTACAAGATAGTCCTGATTCATGGTTCAAACTGGGCGAAACCTGGGAGGGTGCCCTAGAAGAGCTTAACGTGATCCTAATGCGTAAGGACCCTCCTTTTGACATGGAATACGTCTACACAACCTACATCCTTGAGCTGGCAGAGCTCCGAGGTTCTCTCGTTATCAACAAGCCCTCCAGTCTGAGAGACATCAACGAAAAAGTTTATACCGCTTGGTTTTCCCACTGTACGCCCCCTAGCCTAATCTCAAGATCTAGGAACGATCTCAAAACATTTTTAGAAGAACAGGAGAAAATAGTTCTAAAACCTCTTGATGGAATGGGTGGTCGATCAGTATTTGTTGTTGCTCAAATGGAGCCCAACATAAATGTCATTCTAGAAACATTAACCGAGTATGGGGAACGGTTCGTACTCGCTCAGCGCTATATTTCAGAAATCACTGAGGGCGACAAACGTATTCTTTTGGTGGATGGCCAGCCCATAGATTATGCACTCGCTAGAATCCCTGCCCCTGGAGAAACCCGGGGAAATCTCGTAATGGGCGCGACAGGCGAGGGTCGTACACTCAGCAAACGTGACCGATGGCTGTGCGGTGAGGTAGGACCGATACTAAAGAGTAAAGGGGTGCTGTTCGCCGGCCTAGATGTTATCGGAGATTATTTGACAGAGATAAATGTAACTAGCCCCACGGGAATCCGTGAATTGGATCAACAGTACAATATTGACATAAGCGATATGCTATTTATAACTATTGAAAACAAACTTTCGGATTGATTTACACTCTCCAGATATAGTGCCAAATCATTGTAATGTTGAAACTCGGGGCACGCAGTGAACTCCATACTGGAAATGATTTTACGGTGACAAAAGAATCAACAATAGCGACTGTTGAGGATAGGCTCAGCTGCACATTGTTTGTGGCAACCCTGTTTCACGGCATCGTAATACTGGGGGTAACTTTTTCGGCTGGACCGCTGGGAGAAAACCCCATCATACCAACTCTGAAAATTACCCTAATCACAGACGCAAATGAACTGGACGTTGTATCGGAAGATGCTGAGTACCTGGCGCAGAGGAATCAAAGGGGTACTGGTGAGCGAGAGTTGGGTAATCGCCCGACAACAACTCTAGCTTCAACTCAACTGTCGACACAAGCGAACGATCAAACAAGAAAAGACCCAATAGACAACACACCTAGGGCACTCATTACCAGATACCCTCTGCCGGAGAAAGCAAATGTTTTATCCAAAACCGATATATTCTCAACAGAGCTGCCACAAACAACGGAAACTCCAATCCAAAACGCATCAGCACAAACGCTCGCTAGAGAAGTAGATTTCACTGCGTCGCTTCTCCGTCAAGAGGAAGACACGTTACTGGCCAGCCCAGACACTCGCGCGTCAACCCTAGCCGCCTATATGAATACATGGCGCCGCCGGGTTGAACATATTGGGACAGCAAATTTTCCAGCCCAAGCCCACACTACTTCTACCAATCCAATCTTGGAGGTGACAATCGGGACCGACGGTCAGTTAGAGAACAGTGTGGTGCGAAAATCTTCGGGCAATTCCGCGCTTGATCAAGCTGCCCTAAACATTTTATACCTAGCTGCACCTTTTGATCCTCTGCCCCAATCCTTACGGGCACAGTATGACGTCCTGAAATTCGCTTACGAATGGGACTTTAGAGGGGGGGCAGACACTTCGGAAATCGACTAAAGCGAATCCACCCCTTACGAACTAGTCTCATTCAGTTAAATTCCATAGCGACTGACGCCCATCGGATGAGATAATACCCACATCTAGACTGAACAAAATATGAAGTGAATATGCTGCTGCACAATCATTTTCTGATTGCCATGCCTGCTTTGAATGATCCGAATTTTAACGGAACAGTGACATATTTGTGTAAACACGATGAAGACGGCGCACTGGGCATCATAATTAATCGCCCATTGGATATGCAGGTTGCAGAAATTTTTCGCCAACTTTCCTTCGACGTAGTTGATGAACACCAAGCAGCACAAGCTGTCCTTGGTGGTGGACCTATCCAAAGAGAAATGGGTTTCGTGCTACATCAGTCAACCGAGACCTATGACAAGACACTGAACCCCAACAACATCGGTATAAAGGTCACTGTATCCCAAGATATCCTCAACTCCATGGCTCGGGGTGAGGGGCCCCAGTCGGCTTTTGTAGCACTTGGATACGCGGGATGGGATCCAGGTCAGTTAGAAGCAGAGCTTGCCGCCAATGCCTGGCTGAGCGTCCCCGCCAGCCCGACTATTTTATTTGACACCCCATTCGATAAACGCTGGGAAGCTGCCACCGCACTCCTAGGTGTCAGCACCAGCCAACTCTCAAGTTACGCTGGGCATGCCTAACCACACCAAGGGTCACTGGCTTTGACCGTCCCTCCTAATTTCAAAATCTTACTTGCGTTTGACTTCGGCCTGCGTCGTCTAGGCGTCGCTACAGGAAATTTGCTTACAAAAACCGCAGCACCACTCACCACTCTAAGTGTTGGTCCTGAACTACCGTGGGATCGCCTAAATGTACTGATGGAGGAGTGGAATCCTGGGCAACTGATAGTGGGAATACCAGACCCAGCGCGCTCTGGCGCAATTTTCAAGAAAGCTGAATTATTCGCTAATAACCTTGAAAAGCACTACAACCTCCCCGTCGCCAGAGTAGACGAGTCACTAACCTCGCGTGCTGCGGAATCAATACTGAGGGAAAACAGAGAATTGGGAATCATGAGGAAACGGGTGCGGAAGGAACATATCGACAGCCGCGCCGCCTGTCTGATAGCTGAGCAGTGGATAAGCACTATGCTTAGCGAACGTGCTATAGATTGAATATATGGAAAATATCCGGAGAACCGCCTTTTGAACAATCCAGAAACTCAAAACACAATCTGCCTTGAGGAGGCGACGATAATATCTCAACAGTCGTTCCCTGGAGACCAATATATTTTACGAGTCCATGCGCCACGTTCCGCTGCCTGTGCCATACCTGGAAGTTTCGTGCATCTAGCCTGCAGCACCACTATTCCTATGCGCAGACCACTATCCATTATGCGAGCCCATCAAAGAAAAGGATGGCTAGAATTCCTTTATAAACCAGTAGGTGCTGGCTTAGAGCATCTCAAGAAACGAACTTCAGGTGAAACGTTGAGCCTGCTAGGGCCTATCGGTAACGGTTTCACTTTAGATCCTAGCAGACCTAACATCCTTGCAATCGGTGGCGGTGTCGGCATCCCTCCAATGATCTTTCTCGCGGAAAGCCTACAAAGTGATAACCGTTTCAAGGTGCTGGTTATGATGGGATCCGAGGTGCCTTTTCCTTTCGAACTAAGTGAAGCGGAGATCTCAGTATCCGGAATACCCCCAACGACGTCATACAGCGTTACTTTGCTAGAAAAATGGGACACTCCCTCACGTGTTGCCAGTAAGGCAGGCTATGAAGGCTGCTTCCAAGGCTTTGTGACCGAACTTGCTCGCATCTGGCTCTTAAGGTTATCGGCTCAAGAACTCCAAGAGGTGCAGATATTAGGGTGTGGTCCAACGGACATGCTAAAGGCAACTACGTCACTAGCCAAAGACTTTAATCTTCCCTGTCAGCTAGCTCTCGAGGAGTACATGGCATGTGGAGTCGGTGGTTGTGCCGGCTGCACGGTACTCTTACATACCCCACAAGGACCAACCATGAAGCGTGTTTGCGTGGATGGTCCGGTCTTTGACGCTTACCAAGTCTATTAGACTCCGAACTCATATGGCACAACCCCCCCTGCAAAACGCGTCCCAAGTTAGGGATTGCCTGACTGAAGTCCAACACAGGGTTCAAAAAGCGCTTCTTGAAGAACGGAGAGAGCCCGGAGAAGTCACCATTCTCTCTGTAAGTAAGCAACAACCCATCACCGCGGTTGAAGAGCTTTTTCGAGCTGGTCAGGTCAACTTTGGAGAAAACTTTGTTCAGGAGGCGACGAAGAAGATTGCAAAACTGGATCATCTAAACATTGACTGGCATTTCATCGGACACATTCAATCTAATAAGACTCGGGATATCGCCGAGCAATTTCAGTGGGTACATACCGTAGACCGAATGAGGGTAGCTACACGCCTAAACGATCAAAGACCACACCATTTACCTCCCCTCAACGTATGTATCCAGGTGAATCAGGCTAAAGAACCTCAGAAAGGTGGTGCAGATCCAATCAGTGTGGAAGCCCTTGCACGAGGTATTATAGAACTGCCCTGCCTCCAGCTACGCGGGCTCATGACCATTCCACCAACTACCCAAAATCCTGCTGATAACGCCCGGTTCTTCGCCAAATTACGCAACCTGAAGGAGCAGCTGGTAACTAAAGGTATCCCTATGGACACTCTTTCCATGGGCATGTCATCAGATCTTGAAATTGCGATACGAGAAGGTAGCACCATAGTTCGTATCGGAACCGCCATCTTTGGGCCTAGGACACTAAAAATAAAAAACCCAAATAAATAAAAGCCTCCAGTACCACACCATGATATCTTTATTCAAAGACTTTAAACATTAGTCATTTATATGCGCGGCTCACTTATTTTCCTCACTAAGACTCTGGCGGACTTTTACCTGTTGACGTTTCTACTACGCTTTATACTGCAGTGGGTCAAAGCCGACTTCTACAACCCCTTTGCACAGAGTATCGTCAAAATTACGAATCCTCTAATTCTCCCTCTTAGGCGTGTTGTCCCCACCTCCAACAGTGTGGATATTCCTACTCTAGTAACACTAGTTCTTTTAGAGACGATCGTGACATGGGTACTCGTTTATATCTCTGGGGTCTCTATGACCCTCAATCCTCTCCCATTGCTAGTACTGTACAGAGTTATCAGCCTGACTCTTTGGTTCTATTCAATAAGTATTTTTATTTATGTCATTTTGAGTTGGATCGGTCAACGTGGTTACAACCCCATTGCTTTCGTACTCAGTGAGTTGAATGAACCCTTACTCCGTCCCTTTAGGCGTATCCTACCCCCCCTGGCTGGATTAGATCTCTCACCCTTATTAGTTTTAATACTTATACAGGCAGGTCTTTTAGCAATCCCGCTACCTGGCTATCTTAGGTAACCGATAATTTCTGATCACCCACTATCACCTCTAACTCGATTCCGAATACGAATTAGGTCGTTGTGGGGAACATAAAGAAGTCCTGCTACCTTCCTTATCAAGTAATCTTCATGTTTGTCGAGTTTGCTATCAGCAAGGGCAACTCTCCAGAGCATCTCGATTACAGAGTGTTTTTCGCCAATACTCAGTTGCTCGTGAAGCTCTCGCGTGAATTCCTGCAAAGAAACCGCATGATCCGCCTCTCGCTCTGCTTCTTGTACTAGCAACCCTGTTTCTTCCTCAGATAGGCTGAAAAACTCCCTGAGCTGTGCGAAGACAGCCTCACCTTCAACCAGATCCTCCTCATAATCCGCTCTAACAATCTCTACTAACAGTGTAGCGGTTGCTAGGCGAAGACCATGATCACGGTCTTCATTGCTCTCATTGGATTTCTCCAGCGTCTTATTCAGGATCTCACGGAGTTCTTTTAGCATTGGGACTTTTTGATACCTTGAAGTCTATTTCTCAGGATCAAAACCCAAGGAGGCGGAATTTATACAGTATCGGAGCCCTGTAGGCTGCGGGCCGTCAGAAAACACGTGGCCCAGATGAGCATCGCATTTCGCGCATAAAACTTCCTCCCTTGTTTTTCCGTGGCTAGTATCCTCGGCCGTTGCCACAGCGCTCTCGGCAGCAGGCGCCCAGAAACTTGGCCACCCAGAACCTGAGTCATATTTTTCGGTGGAGAGAAAAAGCTCACTATCGCAACAAACACACCGATAGACCCCCGACGCTTTGTTATCAGTATATTCGCCAGTAAAGGCCGGCTCCGTACCCGCCGCTTGTGTGACTCGAAACTGTTCCTCAGTCAGTTTAGCGCGCAGCTCCTCTTCAGTTGATTTTAGCTTGCTACCCATAACACTCCTCCAATACGCTATCTTACGTGAATGATAAGCGGGATCATCAAATTTCAGGCTGTATCTAAGCAGCACTAGATCAGCACAGATCTCCGTACAAAAAATTATTCTTTTACAACTTTCTCGTCAATAATCAGCGCGTTTACGCGCCGGGCAAACAAAGCGGGATCTGCCAGCGGCTGTCCTTCGATAAGCGTGGCCTGCTCTAATAATACCCAAGACAAGTCTTCAAACTTTTGATCCTCATTTTCTCCCACTAACTGCTGGACAAGAGGATGATTTGGATTAAGCTCCAACGAAGGAGTAATTTCAGGTGCGTCATGCCCTGTCGCTTTGAGTAACTCTCGCATCTGATAGCCTAGATCCTGCTCACCTAACACGAGACAAACAGGCGATTCTTTCAGCCTATCGCTCATTCGAACTTCGTCTACTCTCTCTCTCAGCACACGCTTCACCCGTTTTAGTGCTTGTTTTTGTTCCTTTGTGATTTCAGCTTCCACTTTCTCAGAAACTTCCCTATCACCTAGACTGAAATCTCCTCTAGTTATGTCTTTGAACACCTTCCCTTTAAATTCGGTGAGATGCTGCATAACCCACTCGTCGATACGATCTGAGAGCAAAAGAACCTCTATCCCGTGCTCACGCAGCGATTCCAAGTGAGGGCTGTTTTTCGCTGAAACTGGTGATTCAGCAGTTAAATAGTAAATTGTGTTCTGACCATCGCCAGCTGCATCAATATAACCGTCCAGAGATCGATCCTGATTCAGGCCTTCCGAACACGTACTGTTAAATCGAAGCAGCTCAGCAAGTTTTTCTTTGTTTCCCGCATCCTCTGCCAACCCTTCCTTCAGCGTCGCCCCGAACTCACGCCAAAATGTCTTGTACTTATCCCCATCTGCCTTCGCAAGTTTGTCGAGCATATCGAGGCTTCTTTTAGTTAAAGCGCTCTTAATAGAACTAACTGTAGGATCCTGCTGTAACAACTCCCGCGAGATATTCAGTGAAAGATCACTAGAATCTATTACGCCGCGAACAAACCTCAAATAGAGTGGAAGAAACTGGGTTGCCTCATCGGTGATAAAGACTCGCTGGACATAAAGCTTTACTCCTCGAGGTGTCTCTCTATTCCAAAGATCAACAGGAGCGATTGCAGGTACGTAAATGAGACTCGTGTATTCACGCCTTCCTTCTACTCTGTTGTGACTCCAAATCAAGGGATCCGTAAAGTCATGGACAATATGCTTGTAGAATTCAATGTACTCTTCATCCTCAATCTCTGTTCTGGGCCGAGCCCACAAAGCCTTCGCCCTATTTAAAGGTTCTCCGGTATCATCCTCATCACCCACACTTTTTAGTCGCACTGGGAAGGCAATGTGATCCGAGTACTTCCGTATTAGTGCCCCTAACCGGAACGTCTCTAGAAACTCAGCTTCCTCCGGTTTCAGCGTGAGCGTAATGACAGTACCCCGTTCCGGTTTATCCACGGGTTCCACTGTGTAGCTTCCATCGCCACTAGAGGTCCAGAGAACACCCTCGCTGCCGGGAAGTCCGGCACGTCGACTCAAAACCTCAACACGTTCCGCCACAATAAAGGCTGAGTAGAATCCCACTCCAAACTGCCCGATGAGTTGAGAGTCCTTCTTAGCTTCTCCGCTCAAGCCTTCTAAGAAATTAGCTGTCCCTGAGTGGGCGATGGTTCCCAGTTGTTCAATAACTTCATCACGACTCATTCCTATTCCACTATCAGCAACTGTTAGAATATTTTTCTCCGCATCTAAAGTGATGTTGATTTCAAGATCAGGCTGCTCCTCCAAAAGTCCAGGTGCTTCCAAAGCCTCGAATCTCAGTTTGTCATTCGCATCTGATGCGTTGGAGATAAGCTCCCGCAGGAAAATTTCCTTATTGCTGTAGAGGGAGTTGATCATCAGGTGAAGAAGCTGCTTCACCTCTGTCTGAAAATCGAACGTCTCTGGCTCGTGAGTACCACTCATCTGCTACTCCAAAAGTACCCGAATTATGGGGCTAAATGGGGTGTCAATCAGGAGATTTCAAGGGACTAAGACGGGGTTGGGCAGAAAAGTCCGCACCTAAGTTATTAAGCTTTCAGGCAATAAACCCAAGGATCCATGCAAGCTAGATCAAAACCCTGGGTACTTTATATTTTTATGCACAGTATCTTAATTATTTCTACGTAATGGCTAGGGTGTTTTTCACGTGCTCATTCATCCCGATAAGCGGTAGCAGGGTACATAGGACGCCGACCCTCTAATATGCATCCGTCGATCCGCAACAAAGATTTTCAAGAGCTCGTCCAAAGCTCTCATGATGGTCGGGTCACCTTTGAGCTCGAATGGGCCATGTTCCTCGACGAGCTTAATACCCGATTTGCGAATATTACCTCCGACGATTCCGGATAACGCGCAGCGCAGATTTAGCGCAATCGCTTCTAGGGGCTGGTCCTTATAAAGCTTAAGCGAAGACATACTCTCGTGTGTTACAACAAAGGGCTCCTGAAATTCTCTATCTATCTTCAGCAACCAGTTGAAAAAGTACGCGTCATTGTGCTGTATACGATACTCCTTAACCGCCTGAAACCCATCAACGACCAGCTCTGCTGCCTGCTGAGGATCTGCAATTACGATTCGGTAGAGAGATTGAGCTTCGGCCCCGAGTACTCGACCAATAAACTCGTGCAGATGTTCAAAATAGGCTGCGCTGCCTTCAGGTCCAGTAAATATCATCGGTAAATTCATCTCGGCGTTCTCAGATTTCAATAGAATCCCAAGAAAATACAAAATTTCCTCAACCGTGCCGACTCCACCTGGAAATACAATGATGCAGTGAGCCGATCGAATGAACGCCTCAAGACGTTTCTCCATATCCGGCATTGTTACTAATTCACTGACCATCGGATTCGGAGATTCGGAGGCAATAATGCTCGGCTCTGTGATACCTAAGTAACGTGGATTGACAATACGTTGTTTTCTGTGGCCGACACTTGCCCCCTTCATGGGACCCTTCATAGCACCGCCACCGCAACCCGTACAAATGTCGGCTCCTCGCAAACCAAGTTCATATCCGACAGCTTTTGTGTAGTCGTACTCCTGCCGACCAATGCTGTGACCTCCCCAACAGACGACGAGGTTAGGCTCAACTTCTGACTTCAACGCTCTCGCATGTCTCAGTATATAAAAGACGGCATCCGTTATGCCTTCCGAAACGCGCAAGTCGAAGTTTGGGCTTGTTAAAATTTCATTTTCTACATAAACAAGGTCTCTCAGAAGCGAGAAAAGGTGCTCACGTATCCCCTTGATCATTTGACCATCGACGAAAGCAGAATCTGGGGCGTTTGTGAGTTCTAATTCAACCCCACGTTCCTGTTGAAGGATGGTAATGTTGAACTGTTCGTCCTGATCAGGAATTTTCCAACCATGGCCATCTTCTATCCCTGGCTTAAGAACAGCCAACGCGCACTGTCTCCAGAGATCATATAGCCCGCCGGTACCTGTGTCTCGGAGTTGCCCGACTTCTAAGTGAGAGAGAAGTTCTAGGCTTCCTTCCGGCTTGATACGCGCGTCCATCGCTCAAGTCTACTGGCTGCTCACTTTAGAAAATGGAATAGGAGGTGTCTCAGGGCCGAATGTCAATTGGCGTAGAATCGCCCGTCATTAACCAGATATCAATCATGTCTGAGTTAGATACCGCTATGCATCCGTCAGTCCAATCTAATCCTTGATATCGAATTGCCGAGTACGTGGGTTCATTGGGCTGGCCGTGAATCATGATCTGGCCGCCTGGACTCACGCCTGTTGACCTTGCCCTCACGATATCTTCCGCATTTGGATAAGATATCTTAATGGATAAAAAATAATTGCTATCTCGATTCTTAGTCTCCAAATAATAGCTCCCTTCAGGAGTGCGGAAGTCTCCTTCACGCCTTTTCGGTCCATCGGGAACCAGTCCAAGTGCTACATTGAAGCTTCTCAAAATTTCCCCATCCTTGAATAAGTAAAGTGTGCGCTCGGACTTTATAACCACTACTTGGTCCGCCTGCTCATAGTGAGGTGATAACTCACTAGCATGTAGCCCCCCGTGCCAGAACAAGGGGATTAGGTATAACAGGCTCCTTTTCCATAATAATTTCATAGCCCCGGCACTCTAAAGCAAATCATTTCCCAATATCAATCTAATTGAATAATCACACTAGCATCTACTCAACTAATCCTACGCGCTCTTAAGCGCAGCGATGCGCTCCTCAATAGGAGGATGCGACATAAATAGCTTTTTAAATCCAGCAGAACGTCCGGAGGAAATACCGAATGCTTGCATAGACTTCGGTAATGCGGAAGGTTGATGCAGACTATGCAAACGCTCAAGTGCATCAATCATATTTTCTTTTCCAGCGAGCTTAGCGCCACCACTATCCGCACGAAACTCACGACGTCGCGAGAACCACATCACAATCGTACTTGCGAGAATACCTAATAAGATCTGCGCAATGATGCTTGTAATGAAAAAACCAGGGCCGTAGCCCCGTTCTGTTCGGAAGATCAGCCTATCAACAAAGAAGCCTATGACACGTGATAGAAAAACCACAAAAGTGTTAACAACACCCTGGATTAAAGCAAGCGTCACCATATCTCCATTCGCAACATGGCTCACTTCATGCCCAAGAACTGCCTCAACCTCTTTTTGACTGAGTTGATTTATCAGCCCTGTACTTACAGCCACCAAAGCGCTATTACGATTTGCACCCGTGGCAAACGCATTCACATCTGGTGCATCGTAAATAGCTACCTCAGGCACTCCTATCCCGGCTACCTGAGCCTGCCTCTGCACCGTATTGAGAAGCCAACTCTCTGTTGCATTTTGAGGTGTTTTAATAACGTGCGCGCCCGTAAGACGCTTTGCTGACCACTTAGAAATAGCTAATGAAATAAATGACCCTGCAAATCCTATAACGGCGGAAAAAATTAAAAGTGACCGTAGATCCAGTTGTGTCCCCTGCTCGTTCAACAACGACTCAATGCCTAGAAGCTGCATCACCAGCGATAGCACAACTAAAATTGCTATATTGGTCCCTATAAATAAGAGAATACGGTTCATATCACCTCCAAAACCACCTTGCCGCAGTCTGCTCCTGATTTGTTAAAAATAGGGAAAACCACAGCAATTTCAAGTTTTTTGGAGCTTTTGGGCGCCGCCAAGGGGAACTTGCGCAGGCTTATCAGCAAAACTTTCGAGTAACACTGTTAGAATTTCAGCTGCCCTCTGAATTTGTATTAATAATGGCGCCGCACAAGCCCTCAACTCTCCTGAAATTTTGGGCCCTCCGATATTGGCCAGTGTGGCTGTTTTTTGGATGGATGCGAGCAAGTGCTCTTCTACCCTTGAGCTGGCAGATTTGCATTGGAAAACGAACCGGCAGATTTCTGAGTCTGCTAGTACCGGAAAAAAGACGCACTGCCTTAAAAAATCTGGAAGTGTGTTTCCCGGAGCTTTCCTCTAAGGAGAGAAAGGTTCTCCGCAACAAACACTTTGAATCAATGGGAGCGGCTTTACCAGAAATGGCTATGGGGTGGTTTGGTTCCGAGGAAATTGTTCGGGATGCGACTCGCATCGAAGGTAAAGAGCATCTTTTTGACGCGTTAAGCAAGGGTAAGGGAGTGCTCCTATTTTGCGGTCACTTTACACCGCTGGAGTTAATCCATCCTGTGTTGAGGCTGCTGTGTCCTAAATTAACCGGAATGTATCGCCCCATGCGAAACAAACTAATGAATGAGCTTATGTGCAGAGGCCGGGCAAGAAGCTACGATGAGTTCTTCTCTAAGGACAATCTGAGGGCTCTCATAAAAAGTCTTGCTGAAAACTCGGCCGTTGTTTACTTAACGGATCAGTGTTACACGGGGAAGTACAGCATGCTCATCCCATTCTTTGATGAGCCTGCCATGACCAGCACTGCCACAAGTCGGATACTAGAAATA
>JAZAGZ010000024.1:0-23513 GCA_036231525.1 Pseudomonadota bacterium
CATGCTGAGATTCTAGGGGATGAGCACATTGACAATATTGTTTCTGTGAATCAGGCACCGATAGGTCGTACTACGCGATCGAATCCAGCAAGTTTTGTGGGCGTGTTAGATAGCGTACGCAAACTGTTTGCAAAAGAACCTCTAGCTCTCCAGCGTGGCTATACAGCGGGTACATTTAGTTTCAATTCGGGTAATGGGCGTTGTGCAACGTGTTCTGGTAAAGGTTTCGAGCACATTGAGATGCAGTTTTTGAGTGATGTCTATATTCGCTGTGGAGATTGTAAAGGGGATCGTTTCAGGCCGGAGATTCTTGAAGTGAAACTGCACAGAAGGGGCGCTAAATCTATTGCGGATGTGCTGGGAATGACCGTAGCGGAAGCCATCGACTACTTTGCCAAGGACTCTGCCGTGATTAGAGGACTTCAACCCTTGGACGCCGTTGGTTTGGACTACCTTACTTTAGGACAGCCCGTGCCGACACTTTCTGGTGGAGAGGCTCAACGACTCAAGCTAGCGGGACATTTGGCAAAGGCTAGAAAGCGTGCGAAGGAACCGACTCTGTTCATATTTGATGAACCAACTACGGGGCTACACTTTTCTGATGTCGAGAAGCTTCTTCTAGCCGTCTCCGAACTCATTGAGCAAGGTCATTCTGTCGTTGTGATAGAGCACAACCTGGATGTAATTGGTTATTCCGATTGGGTTATTGATCTCGGCCCTGAGGGCGGAGTGGAAGGCGGATATATTGTCGGAACGGGTTCACCAGATGATTTGGCAGATATGCCTAAGAGCCACACTGGGCGTGCTCTTGCCGCGCAGAGAAAATCGGCTGATGCTTTGACTAGTGCGCCGTCGAAAGCATGCGTACCCATCAGAAAACGTTCTTGCAGCGATATAAAAATCGTGCATGCTCGAGAAAATAATCTGAAGAACGTTGATATTTCGATTCCACGCGATCAGCTTACTGTTATTACCGGTGTTAGCGGTAGCGGGAAGAGTACGGTTGCATTTGATCTTCTTTTTGCAGAGGGACAACGTCGATATCTAGAGTCTCTAAACGCATATGCACGCCAGTTCGTGCAGCCTGCTAGTCGTGCTGATATGGATGCGGTACTTGGGGTTCCCCCTACAGTGGCCATTGGGCAACGAGTGAGTCGCGGTGGACGCAAAAGTACTGTTGCTACATTGACTGAGATTTATCATTTTCTCCGTTTACTCTTCGTCAAACTTGGTGTGCAGTCTTGCCCAGACTGCGAAGTGCCAATCAATGCTCAGAGTTTTGAAGCGATACTCAGCCAGTTGTTATCACGTTACCGGGGGAGGAAAGTTGTTTTTCTTAGTCCATTGGTAGTTGGTCGAAAAGGATATTATACGGAGCTCGCTAAGTGGGCCGATAACAATGGTTTTAAGACTTTTAGAGTTGACGGTGAGTTTCTTTCTACTAGCGCGTGGCCAAAACTTGATCGCTTCCAGGAACATGACATAGAGCTTTCTGTGGGGGAGATCAATGTTGTGCCTGAAAACGAGCAAGAACTCGGGCATCTTCTGAAGTTAGGTATTCAACATGGCGCGGGCATGGTTCAAGTTCTCCCATTAGGTAGGCGGGGAAAAAAGGCGGAGCTTTTCTCCGTCCAGCGTGCTTGCCCCAGCTGTAACCGTAGTTTTCAATCTCTGGATCCACGCCTTTTTTCGTACAACTCGAAGTATGGTTGGTGCAATCATTGTTTCGGCATGGGGGTTGAGGTCGAGGGTTTTGACGATGAGCAGACTGGCGAGGAGCTCCGCTGGTTAGAAGGATGGGAAGGTGATTTAGAATTCTGTCGCGCATGTGCAGGTAGCCGGCTTCGACCAGAGGCGCTCGCGGTGAGTTTCAAAGGAAGTAACATTGCAGAGTATACGGCTCTGTCCGTTACACATGCATTGAAGCGTTTTAAGGGACTGAGGCTTGATGAACGGGAGAGCCAAATAGCTCGTGACGTACTGGAAGAACTCAAAAGTCGTTTGAAGTTTCTTGAGCATATTGGTTTGGGATATCTGTTTCTAGATCGTGCAGCACCTACGTTGAGCGGAGGAGAAGCACAGCGTATCCGTCTAGCAGCGCAATTGGGCTCAAATTTGCGCGGGGTGTGCTATATCCTTGATGAGCCGACTATTGGCTTACATCCTCGTGACAATAACCTATTGCTAGATACCATGGAGCAGCTCACTGCGAAAGGGAACACCGTGGTTGTCGTGGAGCATGATGAAGAAACGATACGTCGTGCAGACCATATTATCGACCTTGGTCCAGGTGCGGGAGTTCGGGGAGGAGAGATGGTTGCAGCGGGTAAATTGTCCGACATTTTGGCTTCTCCTTGCTCACTTACTGGTCAGATGATGAAGAATCCACTTGTTCACCCGGTTCGTGGAAAACGGCGGCGTATCTATGGCGATAAGCTCAGACGTTTACGCGTGATTGGTGCAAAACGCTATAACTTAAGAGATGTCGATCTGGAATTGCCACTGGGGGTGCTGACCTGTGTTACAGGCGTGAGTGGGAGTGGTAAGAGCACGCTTATTCAGAAAGTGCTTTTTGAGAACCTCAAGTTGCTGTTAGCAAGAAAACCAGATGAGACGCACCTTTTCGGGTGCGAGCGTTTAGAAGGTTGGCAGGTTATTGATCGGATTTTGGAAGTGGATCAGAGGCCTATTGGCAAGACTCCCCGTTCGTGTCCCGGAACCTATATAGGGGTTTGGGATGAAGTCCGGGGGTTGTTTTCAAAGACGCCGGAGGCTCGTCTCAGAGGGTACGGACCAGGACGGTTTTCATTCAATGTGGCTGGTGGTCGTTGTGACAACTGTGAAGGTCAAGGATCGAAGAAAATTGCTATGAATTTCTTACCAGATGTTCGGGTTGGCTGCGATCAATGTAATGGGGGCCGGTTTAACAGTGAGACGCTTGAGGTTAGATATAGCGGCAAAAATATTGCTCAGGTTCTAGCAATGAGTGTTGATGAGGCTGTTGATTTTTTTGAAGCTCATCCGAAGCTGGCCTACATGATGCAACTACTCCAGGATGTGGGTCTTGGATATTTAACACTTGGTCAACAGAGCCCCACCCTGTCCGGAGGGGAGGCACAGAGAATCAAATTGGTTACGGAGCTTGCTAAGGCTCGGCCTCGTATCGAGCGGCTGAACTTGTTGCAGCGACATACGCTTTATGTGTTAGATGAACCTACTATTGGTTTACACATGGCTGATATAGAAAAGTTGATTAAGGTGTTGCACAGATTAGTTGATGCGGGTAATACGGTGGTTGTTATTGAACATAACCTTGATTTGATAGCAGAGGCTGACTGGATTGTGGATATGGGCCCCGATGGCGGTGATGCTGGTGGGCGTATTGTTGCTCAGGGCGCTCCCGAGCGTGTTATGCGTCGGAAACGCGGATCTCATACGGCCAAGGCACTTACCAAGTTTGTGAACTCACCAATGTCAGGAGTTGGGGTCTAGTCCAGAATGTGGCTTAGCAAGCCGTCCGCTAGTTTTGGTTCAAACCATGTAGATTTCGGTGGCATGAGTTCTTCAGCATCAGCTACCGCCATCAGCTGCTCCATACGGGTGGGATAGAGGGAAAAGGCAATTGCTTGTTTACCTTTACGGACGAGTTGTTCAAGTTCTTTCAGACCTCGAACACCTCCAATAAAATCGATCCGCGGATCAGTCCGTGGATCCCCTACATCTAGCATTTTTGTAAGGATGCGATCTTGCAGAAGACTCACGTCAAGTTGGGCGACCAGATCATTTTTTGGAATGAGCTCGGCACGGAGCGTAAGTCGGTACCATTGATTGTCAACGAACATTCCAAACACTGCCGGTTCTTCTGGTCTGACTGGAGAGTTACAAGCTTTAACATCAAAATCCTTGGTAAGTCGTTGTAGAAGTTCTGATACAGGCAGACCATTCAGATCTTTAACTACTCGGTTGTAGTCAAAAATCTGTACCTCATCATGTGGGAAAACAACTGTCAGGAAGTAGTTATAATTTTCTTGCCCAGAAGATTCCGGCGTACGTCGCATATCTGCAACACGAGCCGCTGCTGCTGAGCGATGGTGGCCATCTGCGATATATATGGCTTGCATAGTATTGAAGGTTGAAGAAATTGTTGTGATTTTTTTAATGTCTTCAACACGCCAGATCGTATGTACAACGTCGTATTCGCCTTTGATTTCAAATAATGCGGATTCCGTTTTGATTTCTTCTAGCAATTCTTTTAATGATCTGTCTGCCTGGTGGACACTGAGTACCGGTCCGGTTTGGGCGTTCAGGCTTTGCATATTACGGACGCGATCATCTTCTTTCGTGGGGCGAGAGAGTTCATGTTTCCGAACACGATTAGTTTTGTATGCGTCGATAGAAGCCGTCAGAGCGATACCGGTTTGCTCGTGTTGCGCCATTTTTAACTTGTATATGTAATAAGCTGGCATCGTGTCCCTGACCATCAGGCCAGAGGCTTTTAATCGTTCTAAATTTTCACGTGCCCGTGCATGAACGATGTCAGAGTAGGGGTCTGTTTCCGGAGGGAGTGCAATTTCAGGTCGAGAAACATGTAGAAAACTGTTGGGGCGGTGAGCTACCAACTCTCGGGCTTCTTCTGTGTTTACCACGTCATATGGTGGAGCCGCGACGTCAGCAGCGTGCTCTGCCTTTGGGCGAAACGCAGTAAAGGGTCTGATAAATGCATTCATTGTTAAATTATAGGGCGCAGGTTGCCCAGAGATCATAGGGTCCAGCTTTCTCGACTCGTGCACGGACGATATCACCTACGTTAAATGTGTTGCCAGTGAGCAGAACTTTGCCATCAATCTCGGGTGCGTCTCCCTCCGAGCGACCGATAGCTTCATTCTCACGGATCTCGTCAATGATCACCTGTATCTCCTGACCTATTTTTTCTTGTAATCGTTTTGTGCTGATCTTCTGTTGAGCCTCCATCAATCTGTGCCAACGTTCTTCCTTCAGTTCTTCTGGAATAGCGTTTTCTAGCTGATTGGCTGCTGCGCCATCAACAGCCTCGTAACGAAAGCAGCCAACGCGGTCAAGTTCTGCCTCTTCGAGCCAATCCATCAAAAATTCGAAATCATCCTCTGTCTCACCTGGGAATCCTACGATGAAGGTGGAGCGTATTGTTAAATTAGGGACTTGTCTTCGCCATTCGCGAATCCGTTCTAAGGTACGAGCTTCAGCAGCCGGGCGTTTCATTGCTCTCAGCAATCGGTTGCTAGCATGCTGAAATGGTACGTCTAGGTAGGGGAGCAGCTTTTGTTCTCTCATCAACGAGAGCAGTTCGTCAACGTGGGGGTAAGGGTAGACATAATGGAGCCGAATCCACACGCCCAATTCTCCCAAGGCTGCACAAAGCTCGGTCATTCGTGTGGGAATCGGCCGATTCCTCCATTGAGATTTCACGTAGTGAACGTCAACGCCGTAAGCACTGGTATCCTGGGAGATAACTAGTAGCTCCTGGACTCCTGCTTTCACAAGTTCTTCTGCTTCTCTTAGTACGTCACCTGCTAGCCGGCTTACAAGATTGCCTCTAAGTTGAGGAATGATGCAGAAACTACACTGGTGATTACAGCCTTCAGAGATTTTTAGGTACGCATAATGCTTTGGAGTGAGTTTGATGCCCTGGGGAGGAATGAGATCCATAAATGGGTCATGGGGTGGCGGGAGTATTTCATGGATGGCTGAAACAACCGCTTCATATTGATGAGGACCGGTGATTGCCAGAACGTTTGGGTGAGCAGCTCGGATTAGTTCCGCCTCTGCACCCAGGCACCCTGTTACTACTACTTGTCCGTTTTTGGTCAGAGCTTCCCCAATCGCCTCTAAAGACTCTTCTCTTGCAGAATCAAGAAATCCACATGTGTTAACTACAACTAGGTCCGAGCCTTGGTAATCTGAAGCAGTCGAATAACCTTCAGCTTGGAGTTGACTCAATATGCGTTCGGTGTCAACCAACGCCTTTGGGCAGCCCAAGCTTACGAAGCCAATACGGGGATTAGAACTCATGGATTGGATACAGCCACTCGCGTATATCTCGGTGGTTCGATATGCTCTTGTCTCAATTGAGTAAAATTTTTTGGGTAGGTCATATGATCTTTTTGAAAAGAGTTGTCATAGGGCTATTGCGCCATGGTGCTGGCATAAAAGCAACTAGCTGAATTCAGGCGGAGATCAGAATGTCCGATACTATGACACGAGAGGAATTATTTGAGCTAGTTGACCAGGATTTAGGGGTATCTGATTGGTTCCAAATTGATCAGGATCGTATTAATCAGTTCGCAGACGTGACTGAAGATCATCAGTTCATACACGTGGATCCCATACGAGCCGCTGATTCTCCGTTCAACGGGACCATTGTTCACGGGATGCTGACGTTATCCATGATTATTCACTTCTGCGACAACTTCGTTCCATCGATTGAAGGTGTACGAATGGTAATCAACTATGGATTCGACCGTGTCCGTTTTGCGGCTCCGGTGAAAGTTGATGGGCGGGTTCGCGCAGCCGCTAAACTTATCGAAGTTAAGGAGCGTTCGGGGCAGATCCTAGTTAAGGTTAAGGTGACAATCGAGATAGAGAACGAATCTAAGCCCGCACTTGTTGCGGAATGGCTTACGATGCATCTCTTCTAACCGCATTTTTTATTTTGGGAACGTTTATGAAAAACATTCATTGGAATATCATCTGTTCGTTCCTGATATTAATTCAGACAAGTTGTTCTTCCTCCAATTTTGAGGGGGCGTTATTGGGCTCCTCCTCAGTATTTGATGAACCAGCTCATGTAGCCGCGGCTGATACTTTGACTGCGGAATTAATTCGCGTCCCTATTATCGAAATCTCAAAGGACCGCTATGAAGGGCGTCTACCAGGCGCTGCTGGTGATTTTCTCACGCAGGCATACCTTTCTGCGCTTCTTGATAAAGCAGGATTTGCACCAGCCAGCCCTGGAGGAGATTGGATACAATATTTTGATTTAACAGGAATAAATACGATTCCGCCCGAGGCGTGGGTATTCGATATTGGAGGAACTCCGCTAGAATTAATACAAAGTGAAGAGTTCATATTAACCAGTGGGCTGCAAGACGAAATAGCATCGATTTCAAATGCGGAAGTTGTTTTCGTTGGCTATGGAATTCAGGCACCAGAGTACGATTGGGATGATTTCAAAGGAGTGGACCTGCGCGGGAAGGTATTGCTCATGCTGAACAACGATCCGGACTGGGATCCTGATCTTTTTGCAGGTGAGTCACGCCTTTACTACGGGCGCTGGAGTTATAAATACGAAAGTGCCGCTCGGCAGGGCGCTGTCGGTGCGATTATCATCCATACGACGCCTTCCGCCGGCTATCCGTGGCAAGTTGTCCAAACCTCGTGGACAGGAGAACATTTTCAGTTGCCCGCCGGAGACGAACCTCGTCTACAGGTGGAGGCATGGGTGACAGAAGCTGCCGCACGGAAACTAGTCGAAAGCACAGGTTTGGTACTAGACACACTCATAGAATTTGCTAAATCTAGAGATTTTGAGCCGACCTCACTTGGCTTAACGACGTCCATCAGCTTGAATTCGCGGATATCAGGGATCCGTTCCGGAAATGTTCTTGGCATCTTAGAGGGAAGCGATCCCCAACTATCAAGGGAAGTTGTCGTATATGTTGCACATCACGATCATTTAGGCATGTCAGACGATGTCGAGGTCGTAGATCGAGTCTTTAACGGTGCGCGAGATAATGCGGCTGGTGTTGGGGTTGTTAGCGCTATTGCACAAGCCTTTGCATCACTCCCACAGCCTCCTCGTCGTTCCATTATGATTGCCTTCGTTGGTGCAGAAGAGCAGGGGCTGTTGGGTTCAGAGTATTTTTCTGCTAATCCAACCGTTTCCCCAGGTAGGATCGCGGGCGCTATAAATTTTGATAGTCCTAATATCTGGGGTGCGACAAAGGACGTCACCTTCATCGGCCAGGGTAAATCCAGCTTGGATGGTGTCGCACAAACCGTAGCTGAGTACCAAGGTCGTATTGTCAAGCCCGACCAGTTTCCGGATCGTGGATATTATTACCGATCTGATCAGTTCAGCTTTGCTCGTATCGGCGTGCCAGCTTTGTACCTTAAAGAAGGCACTGATTTTATCGGGCGCCCGACGGGATGGGGGAAGGATCAGATCAACACTTACACAACGGAGAATTACCATCAGCCCTCGGATGAACTTTCTGAAGATTGGAATTTCGATGGTATGGTACAGGACGCTCGCTTTGGTTTTTGGGCCGGGCTCGTTATCGCCAATACGGACGAACTGCCTACTTGGGTTCCCGGTGATGAGTTTGAGGGCGCTCGTTTTGAAGCGCTTTCCGCACTGGAATAACTTTTGCGCAATGGCTTGGTTCTGCTTCTATCAGACTAATACTTTATGCTGTCTGCGGGGAGCCTAGCTCATAAATTTTTTGGTACTCCGACCTCGGGATTTTAAAAATCGATTTGTTCTACGTTTGAGCTGAAATACCTTTAAGATACTTTAACTAACCGTTCCCTATTAGGTAGTCTGGTTCGCGATGGGTCTGTTACTCGATCTTGGTTATGTAGTAGTTGCTTTATTGACGCTGCCTTGGTTTCTCTATCGGATCACCGTACGGGGGGACTGGCGCAGTATTCCACAACGTCTCGGAACGGGCCTGCCTCCCCCCGCAACAGGATCTATCTGGTTGCATGGTTCTTCAGCGGGAGAAGTCTCATTACTTCAGCCATTAGTGCAGCGACTGGAAGTAGATTTTCCAGAAACATCTCTAGTCATTACAACATTTTCATCGACAGGTTTTGAAACTGCTAGAAAAGTTTATTCCAAGCACAGGGTTCTGTTTTTTCCAGTAGATCTTAGTTTTGTTGTACATCGGTTTTTGCGTAGGTTTGATCCGCAGTTGGTGATCATTGTTGAATCTGATTTTTGGCCAAATTTTTTATTTTCAGTTCAGTCCAAGAACATTCCGATTGCAGTACTTAACGGCAAGATATCCAATAGGTCATACCAGTTTCATTCTAAGACTCGCCTTATTCCGATGCTATTACGACGCGTACAGATCATAGCTGCGCAGAATGAAGAGCATGCGTCCCGTTTTTTGAAACTTGGAGTCTCGTCCGAGTGCGTGAAGATTACGGGAAATATGAAATATGATTTGGTGAGCATGTCAGATCAAGATGAAACCATCAGGGGGCTGCGAGAACGTTTTGGTTATACCGCAGATGATGTCGTTATCATCGGTGGCAGTCTCCACGATAATGAAAATGAGGTACTTATTGAGAGTTTTAAGTCGCTGGTGACCGCGAGTAGTAATGTATCGCTGATTATTGTGCCTCGTTATCCGACCGATGTAGGGCGTATTCAGGGTGTTCTTGGAAAGAATGGATTGAACTCAGCTCGGAAGACTGAAATGGATGCGCTCAAGAGGTCAGCCCTGGAGCAAAACGAGGTCTTGGTGGTCGATACAATTGGAGAGTTAAGAGCATTTTACGGTATTGCTGACATTGCTTTTGTCGGCGGTAGCCTGTTTTACAGAGGTAGCAATAAAGGTGGACACAATCTCATTGAACCCGCGGTTTTTGGCATTCCAATTTTGTTTGGACCTTACAATTTTAGTTTTGCGGACACTGTTGGTGATCTGCTTGAGGCCAATGCTGGCATTGAGGTAGCTAATGCAGCTGAATTAAGAGGGGAGCTCGGAACGCTTGTAACGGATAGGCAAAAACGGTTGGAGATGGGCCAGCGTGCGAAAGAAGTAGTTCTGAAAAGCCAAGGGGTTGCTGATCGAAATTACGAACTGCTGACCCCCTTACTTAAGACAATAAAAGATCGCTCGACTCCTTCTCGCTTTTCTATTTGGTCTATTGCTGTTTATTTCCTTCTGCCCTATGCCCTGGTCACATTATTCTGGCGTGGAGTAAGGTATCCGGCTTATTGGAATCGCTGGTTGGAGCGATTTGGATATGTCACGTCTATACGGGATAAAAAGACAGTGTGGATTCACGCGGTTTCAGTTGGCGAGGTTCGAGCAGTGTCGGAGCTTATAAATTCACTGGTTGAGCGTTATCCTGAGCACAGAATACTTGTTACGACGACGACTCCGACAGGATCTGTGCAAGTACGAGATTTATTTGGTGACCGTGTAAGCCACTCGTATGTGCCTTACGATCTACCTACAGCCACTCGAAGATTCATGGATAGAGTGGATCCTGATTTCGCAGTGATTGCTGAGACAGAGTTTTGGCCTAACCTTTTCGGTGAGTGTCGGAGGCGCAATATCCCACTGCTATTGGTTAATGTGCGGGTGTCACAGACCTCATTGCAGGGGTACAGGAGAGTGCCCAGAACGAGTCATACTATGCTCTCGAATGCGAATCTTCTCTGCGCGCAAACGAAAATTGATGCTCAGCAGCTAGAGACTCTTGGAGTTTCCAGGCATCTTATCCATGTAACGGGAAATCTAAAATTTGATGTACCGGTTGCGGAGTCTCTTATTTTAGAGGGTAAAAGGCTTCGTGAGGATTGGGATTGTGGTCGCTTTGTCCTAATTGCGGCGAGCACGCACAGCGGCGAGGAGCGGCTCATTCTTGCTGCTTTCGATCAACTACGACAAAAGTATCCGGAGATGCTGCTAGTTCTTGTACCGAGGCATCCGGAGCGTTTCAATGGTGTCGCCAGACTATCTAAGAAGCTTGGTTTTAACGTCGCTCGTTATAGCAAGCAAGATGGTGCTTTGAAGTCCGAGGTAGAAGTACTGATAGGCGATACGATGGGAGAGCTTCAGAAATTTTATGTTGCGTCAGATATTGCTTTTATTGGTGGGAGTCTGGTGCGGATCGGTGGGCATAACATTTTGGAGGCATGCGCGGTTGGTGTCCCCGTTATCTTCGGTCCACATATGTTTCATATGGAGGAAATCAGTGCTGCTGCAGTGGGAAGAGGGGTGGGCCATCAGGTGGAAGGCATACAAAGTTTAGTTGATGTGGTTGCTAGCTATATTGAGCAGCCGGCCCTTCTGGAAAATGCAGGCAACGCGGCACGAAAATTGGTTATAGAAAATCGAGGTGCTCTCGATCGGACCTTGAGCCTGATTGACAGCACTTTGAGCCGCGAAGAAAGTCAAAAAGAACTCGATTGATGAGCTGCTTTAAGATAGCCACCGCCGCTATTGCTCGGCTAGAAACCTCTCAGCATCCAAAGCAGCCATGCAGCCAGATCCCGCCGAAGTAACAGCCTGTCTGTAGATGGGGTCAGCGACATCGCCCGCTGCGAATACACCTTTGACGCTTGTTGCCGTAGCCATTCCAGTCTCATTTTGTTTAAGTAGGATATAGCCATCTTTCATCTCAAGCTGTCCCTTAAAGATACTTGTGTTAGGCGTATGTCCAATTGCTATAAAAATGCCCTGAACAGGAATATCTTGCGTTGAATTTGACAGAGTATGTTGGATTCGCGCACCAGTTACTCCGTTATCATCGCCAAGGACCTCGTCAAGTACATGGTCCCAGTGCACGGAGACATTGCTGTTTTCTGCTTTTTCCAGTAAGCGAGCACTTAAAATTTTCTCTGCTCGGAATGCGTCTCGGCGATGTACGACGTTGACTTCAGATGCAATATTTGAGAGATAGAGCGCTTCTTCAACCGCGGTATTGCCACCGCCAATCACAGCGACCGACTGATCCTTGAAGAAAAATCCATCGCAAGTAGCGCACGCGGAAACGCCTTTGCCTTTGTAGGCTGTCTCAGAAGGTAGCCCCAGGTACTTGGCAGATGCTCCGGTAGCTATAATGAGTGCATCACACGAGTATTCGCCGTTATCTCCGACAAGGCGGAACGGTCTATCTTTGAGTTCCACCATGTTGGTGTGATCATAAATCAGTCTGGTGCCAAACTTTTCAGCGTGAAGCCTCATGCGCTCCATGAGCTCGGGGCCCTGGACGCCCTCGTTATCGCCAGGCCAGTTATCAACGTCCGTTGTCGTTGTCATCTGGCCTCCTACCTCAATGCCGGTAATAACAACTGGTTCAAGGGCGGCGCGGGCGGCATATACCGCTGCTGTGTATCCTGCGGGTCCGGAGCCCAGAATGATAAGTTGGTGGTGTTCTATAGCCATAATATCTCCCAGCGGCGGTATGGTAGTAGAGTAAGTCCGCTAAGTCAGGTGCTAGTTGCGTGACCCTGATAATTTGGGCAAGCTGCTCTTTCACACGGCAACACCGCTTTCAGTCCAATTAAGAGGCCTCAGGAGCCAGCATGGCTAATAGTTATCTATTTACTTCGGAATCAGTCTCCGAAGGTCACCCCGACAAAATGTGCGATCAGATCTCTGATGCGATTCTGGATGCGGCCATAAAGGATGATCCAAGTGCGCGAGTAGCTTGCGAGACACTGACTAAGACTGGTTTAGTGATAGTGGCAGGTGAGATTACAACCAGTGCGCACGTGGATGTTGAGGGGATTGTGCGTAAGACAGTCACTGACATCGGCTATGACAATTCCGATGTTGGTTTTAACGGTAACACCTGTACGGTTATAAATGAGTTGGGTGAGCAGTCAAGCGATATTGCTCAGGGAGTGAATCGTAATGCTCCTGAGGAACAGGGCGCTGGTGATCAAGGGCTTATGTTCGGCTATGCGAGCAATGAGACGGACGTGTTGATGCCGGCCCCTATAATGTATGCGCATAGACTTGTGCAGCGTCAAGCAGAAATCCGCAAGTCGGGTGGATTGGTGTGGTTGCGGCCGGATGCGAAAAGTCAGGTAACGTTTCGATATGAGGATGACAAACCAACCGCAGTTGACGCTGTGGTGTTGTCGACACAGCATGACCCAGATATTTCGCGGGCGGATTTGGAGGAAGCAGTCATGGAAATCATCATTAAGCCCGTGCTGCCTGCGAAGTGGTTAAGTGCTGAGACCAAATATCACATAAACCCTACCGGGCGATTCGTAATCGGTGGACCTGCCGGTGATTGTGGTCTAACGGGAAGAAAAATTATTGTTGATACCTATGGGGGTATGGCTCGGCACGGTGGCGGTGCTTTTTCCGGCAAGGACCCATCAAAGGTGGATCGGTCCGCCGCCTACGCAGCTCGTTATGTTGCTAAAAATGTCGTTGCAGCGGGGCTTGCAGATAGATGTGAAATTCAGGTGTCTTATGCCATAGGAGTGGCTGTACCTACATCGGTTTCGGTCCAGACCTTCGGCACAAATAACGTACCTGAAGAAAGGATCACAGCTCTTGTGTTGGAGCATTTCGACTTGAGGCCTTACGGGATTCTCAACATGCTTGATTTGTTGCGACCGATCTACCAGAAGACTGCGTCTTACGGGCATTTTGGTCGTAATGACCACGATTTTATTTGGGAAAGTACCGAGAAAGCTGAGGCGCTTAAGGTAGATGCTGCTGCTTAGTCTCGATACCCCGACCTGAGGGTTTTCCATGTCAGTGTTGATATGTGGCTCCATCGCCTATGACAACATCATGGCGTTTGATGATTCTTTCCAGAATCACATTCTCCCTGATCAAATTCATATTTTAAGCGTCGCTTTTCTCGTACCTAAGTTGCGAAGAGAATTTGGCGGTTGTGCACTGAATATTGCTTATAACTTAAAACTTTTGGGTGGTGAACCTGTACCCATGGGAACGGCGGGACAGGACTTCGCACCCTATCAGGTATGGTTAGACAAGCATGGTATCCGACGGGAGCATATCAGGGTGCTTGACGATGTGTTCACTGCTCAGGCGTATATCACGACTGATATCGATGACAACCAGATTATTTTGTTTCATCCGGGCGCGATGGAGCACTCTCATGTCAATAAGGTCGAAGATGCGACAGGGGTGACGATTGGGATTATTTCACCCGACGGTCGTACTGGAATGTTGGAGCATGCGGCGCAGTTTTCGGCGGCTGGTATCCCATTTGTATTTGATCCTGGTCAGGGATTGCCAATGTTTGGAAACGATGAACTGAGGCAGTTTATTGAGCAGGCTAGTTGGGTCACTGTTAATAATTACGAATGGGAGATGCTTAAGGACCGTACTGGTTGGGATACCAATGCAGTGAAAGAGCGTACAAAAGCACTCATCGTCACACGGGGTGCGGATGGATCAACAATTTACACAAAGGATGAAGACATCCATATACCTAGCGTGAAGCCTAATATCGTGAATGATCCAACTGGTTGTGGTGATGCGTATCGTGCCGGATTGCTTTTCGGTCTTATGCATGGATGGGAGTGGTTGACCATTGGTCGTGTCGCAAGCTTGATGGGTGCCATTAAGATAGAATGTTATGGCACGCAGAATCATTTCTTTTCAATGCAAGATTTTGAGAAGCGATTCAAGGATAGTTTCGGTAGTGCAATGGGGTAAGGAAGTACCTTTAGGAAACAAGACTCATGAGTAACCAAGTGGCGGCCATTGATTTAGCTGACAAGGACTATGTTGTTAAGGACATCGGGCTTGCTGATTTCGGTCGGCGAGAGATTGCATTAGCAGAACACGAAATGCCGGGGTTGATCGCCTTACGAGAAGAATACGGGGATTCAAAACCGTTGAAGGGCGCTCGAATCACAGGGTCGTTGCATATGACGATTCAAACAGCGGTCCTTATAGAAACTCTTGAGGAGCTTGGTGCTCAGGTTCGTTGGGCGACCTGCAATATTTTTTCAACTCAGGATCATGCAGCAGCTGCGGTTGCGGCTAATGGTACGCCGATATTTGCAGTGAAGGGTGAGACACTGGAAGAGTACTGGGAGTATGTCGATAGGATCTTTGACTGGGGGGATGGTCTTGGCCCGAACATTATTCTGGACGATGGGGGTGATGCCACTCTGTTTGTCCATCTTGGGCAGATGGCTGAGGATGATCTGTCCGTTTTGGATAAGACGCCTGAGAGCGAAGAAGAGCGCATTTTGTTCGCTGCTGTTCGTAGGTCCATTGAGAATGATCCACAGCGATTTCATCGTATCGTTAAAGATATTCGTGGTGTAACAGAGGAAACGACGACGGGGGTCCATCGGCTCTATCAAATGCTGGAGCGTGGTGAGCTTCTATTTCCAGCTATCAACGTCAACGATTCCGTAACGAAGTCCAAGTTTGACAACCTTTACGGATGTCGTCACTCATTAGTAGATGGGCTCATGCGAGCTACCGATGTCATGCTCGCTGGCAAGATCGCTGTTGTTGCAGGATATGGTGATGTGGGTAAGGGCTGTTGTCAGTCGCTCAAGTCTCAAGCCGCTCGGGTAATCGTCACGGAAATTGATCCTATCTGCGCCCTGCAGGCGGCGATGGAAGGTTATGAGGTCATGACAATGGAGGACGCGTGCAAAATCGCCGACGTAGTCGTGACAGCTACAGGGTGCGTGGATGTAGTGACTGAGGGTCACATGAGCCAGATGAAGAATAATGCCATTGTATGCAATATTGGACACTTCGATAACGAGATTCAGGTAGATCAGACTCGTAAGCATGAGTGGGAGGAAATTAAACCCCAGGTCCATAAGATCACCTTCCCGAGTGGTAATAGCGTGATCCTTTTGGCTGAGGGGCGTTTGGTGAATTTAGGTTGTGCCACAGGACACCCTAGCTTTGTAATGTCTAACAGCTTTACAAACCAGACTCTAGCTCAGATTGAGCTTTTCAATCATCCAGAGAACTATCCGTTGGGCGTATACACGTTACCTAAGGAGTTGGACGAGAAGGTTGCGCGTCTGCACTTAACCAAGCTTGGGGTCAATCTGGAGCAATTGTCTCAGCGTCAGGCGGATTATCTGGGTATTTCTGTTAAAGGTCCGTATAAATCGGACTACTACAGGTACTAAATTACAGGTCTCAATTTGTCTGGGACGACGTATTTTTACCTTTGAGTTGATACTGGAGAAACTAGGACCTTGCCTTTCTGATCAGATTATTAAAAACGATATTGGCGCGATCAAGAGCGTCTGGGTCGCGCAGTAGTCGTAAGGAAAAATTAAAGCCCAAGCCTATATTGTGAAACTCAAAGGCAAATTGGCGTGTATCCAAACCCGACTGAAAGTTGCCTTCGGATACGGTCTTTTGGGCCATTCGTCTGATGCAGTCGAGCCACTCGATTTGTTGTTCAACCAGGAAATTTCGCAGCTCACCCGGCTGATCGTCTAATTCAACGAATGCGCTCATCAAAGGGCATCCTCCCGGGTGTTGATCAGTACCTATCCATTCCATCCAGTTTGAAAAGAGTTTTCGGAGACGCCTCTCACCAGTGAGTTCCTCAAACGCAGGTTGAGCTACTTTGTTTGTGAGGTCTTCAGTCACCATTTCAAGCACTGCAAACTGCAGGGCCTCCTTGGAGCCGAAATGACCGAAGAGCCCGCTCTTTGACATACCGGTTTGGGTCGCGAGGCGGCCGATAGTGAGGCCTCCTAAGCCAAAAACGCTAGCCATAGAGATGGCCTGTCGGAGGATGGTAGATCGTGTTTCAGCGCCTTTGCTCACTCTAAGAATATTATACGAACGTTCGTTTTCCATCAAGGAGTTAATACGGACCAAAAATAGATGATGTGATTGCCCCACTACCCATCACCCGGGTAAGCTCACTGCCCACCCGCACTTTGAACCACTAAGAAGAATCTGTGCACCGCAATAGCTTATTGATAGGCCTCGGCGCTGCTCTAGCGCTCGGATTCGGTTTAGCTGCCGCGGGCCAGCCGTGGGTAATCTGTTGGACAGCAGGCGTAACTCTTTTGTGTGCAGTGTGGTGGATTACCGAAGCATTACCGATGGCGGTTACCGCGCTGCTACCTTTTGCTATTTTCCCTTTGGTGGGCGTGCTCACGCCTGCCCAGGTAGGCCAGGCTTACGGAAGTCCTCTGATTTTGCTTTATCTGGGCGGGTTCATGTTGTCTATGGCAATGGAAAAAAGCGGGGCCCATAGGCGCCTCGCTCTGGGTATGGTCAATCTCTTCGGGCGTGGGAGCGGAGATGGGACTGGACATGCACGTGGGGTGGTATTCGGATTCATGGCTGCCGCAGCTTTGCTGAGTATGTGGATTTCCAATACCGCAACCAGTCTTATGCTGCTTCCCATCGCTCTTGCAACTCTCGAAAATGTTACAGAGAAACGATTGAAGTTGGCGCTGCTATTGGGGATCTGTTACGCGTGCAATGTTGGGGGAATTGGGACCCCAATAGGAACGCCACCCAACCTGATTTTCATGCAGGTTTTCCAAGAAAATACCGGCGTTGAACTAAGTTTTATTGATTGGATGCATTGGGGGCTTCCAGTTGTGATTATTTTTGTGCCAATCATTGGATTGTGGATCACGCGTGGATTTGCTGGTATCCCCAAAATTCAGGTACCCGAAGTCGGAGCGTGGCGGTCTGAGGAGAAACGTACTTTAGCGGTATTCGTACTCACAGCTTTCGCCTGGATGACCCGTAGGGATCCATTCGGCGGCTGGAGTACCTGGCTTGATTTGCCCCAGGCAAACGATGCTAGTGTTGCATTGCTTGCGGTCGTGATCATGTTCTTAGTCCCCAGTGGTGACGGTGGACGTCTGCTGGACTGGAAGACAGCAGTCAAAATCCCTTGGGGGATTCTGATTCTCTTCGCAGGAGGTATCTGCATAGCGAGTGCCTTTGTTAGTTCAGGCATCAGCCAGATTATCGGAGAGGAGCTTGCGGGGTTGAGTGGATTACACCCGCTGTTACTATTTTTGGTGATTTGCCTATGCGTTACCTTCCTTACTGAAATCACAAGTAATACGGCGACAACGGCGCTACTCATGCCAATTCTTGCAGCGGCGGCGATCGGTGCCGATCTGGACCCAAGGCTGCTGATGGTTCCCGCAGCAATGAGTGCAAGTTGTGCCTTTATGTTGCCTGTTGCTACAGGACCGAATGCGGTAATTTTTAGTTCTGGGCATGTCCCAATTCGTGCGATGGTGCGCGAGGGTTTGATTCTAAACTTAGCCGGCGCCGCTATACTCACAGCGGTTTGCTATACGGTTTTTGTAATCTAGTAATAGAGTTATCAGCGTAAGGACTGAAATTTTTCCGGCACTTCTTCGAAGTTACTACGAAATGGATTGATATCTAAACCACCACGGCGCGTGTAGCACGCGTAAACGGTCAACGCCTCAGGCTGACAGTGGTTTTGAATATCAATGAATATTCGCTCGATACACTGTTCATGGTATTCAGCATGATTACGATACGAGACAAGGTAGGCTAGTAGCTGTTTTTGTTCGATCTGTGCTCCTTTATATCGAACAATAAGGCTGGCCCAATCAGGTTGACCGGTCACTGGGCAGTTAGTTTTGAGCAGGTGTGAATATAGCGTTTCTGTGACATGGATTTTTGTATCGGTGCTGCCCGATAACAGTGATGGGTCAAGATCATAGGTAGAAGTCTCCAGACTAATATCGTCGATACAGTTTCCCAGTAGTTCACTTTCAATTAGTGGCCTGGATGAGGTGACGCTGCTGATCTGGATGGTGGTGTCTGCGCCACTGGTGTCGCCGAGATCATTGTGAAGAATTGAATGGATTGCTTCCACCGAACTGTGTCGGGTTTCGCTAAAGGAGTTGAGGTAAAGCTTTAAAGACTTTGATTCGATGATGTTGGGGGAGGTTGCTGGAAAACGGAATTCACAGCTAACGGCTACAGGCTTGCCCTGTTCATTCAACCAGGACAGCTCGTAGCCATTCCAGATATCGACACCCGAGAAAGGTATTGCCCCTCTGATGCCTAGTCGAGAACGTCCCTCCGATCGGGGTATTGGTTGGAGCAGGTCCGGTGAATAATTAATGACTGGCATCAGTGCATGCTATTTATAGTGGTCAATCTGCATAAAGTGCTCATGAGGTATTTGTCTAGGGTTCCGTTGCCGCTTCCACTTCCTCAAGCAGTACCAGAGCGGCCGCATCATTCGGTGAGAGTGCAAGCAATGCTCTGGTAAATCGTTCGGCTTCATTGAACTCTGCACCATCACGATAGATGGTCGCTAGTGCAAAGATAGTGTCTCGGTGGCCGGGAAATCGATTATGGGTCTCGTGAAGTTTGCTCAGACTGGACTCCCGTTCACCGATTGAGTTAAGTGCAATACCCGTAACGTATTGGTAATAGGGGTCATTGGGCGCCAACGATGCAGCTTTTTCAAGCGCTTCTAACGCGGCTGTCAGTTGTTGTGACCTCACTAGAGAAAGGGCTAGTGCGAAGTAACCGGCAGGATCTTGTGAGTTGTTTGTAATGGCAGACCTCAACACATTTTCAGCTTCAGTCTCCCGTCCCGTCTGTCGATATATATCAGCTAGGTTGACATAGGCTGCTGTGAAATGAGATTGCCGATCGATTGCTGTTTGCAGAAGATTTTCGGCTTCGGTGAGTCGTCCGAGCTGAGCTAGTATGGTGCTAGAGTTGAATAAACCCTCTGCTCGATCGCTGTTGAACTGTTGTGTTGCCCAGTATTCTGCCAATGCGGTATCCAGGTCGTTACGCCTTCTTTCACTCAATTCGAGGCGAGCGGGTAGTAGCATCCTGGCGGCTGCGATACGCAGTGCTCGCAGTGGGTGAGTAAGAAATCGTTGCCCTAAATCGATTTGCGTTTCAATCGACATGCTGGCCAGCGCATCCAGCGCGGGCAATTGGACGAGAGGCTCATTGCCTTCCAGGACTATCGTAATGGCGTCTAGGCCGGCATCATCCAACTGGGCAGTCAGGAGGCGGACGGCTGATGCCCGAACGATTGTGGATGCCGTGGGATCATTGATCAGTGCCAGCAAGAGTGGCCCTCGGTCGGACGTCCACTGGCGTCCCGCGTGAATAGCTTCACCGTAATGAGGGGTACCGGAACGACCGTCTGGAAACCACTCCTCAACAATACCTGTTGCCCATTGCGGGTTCTCGTTGCTGTGGCAGCCATTGCAGGCATTTGGTGTGCCCAGTTTCACGGATAAGTCTGGCCGAGGTACGCGAAAGCTGTGATCTCGCCGTGGATCCACCACCATGTAGGTTTCTGTCGGCATATGACAGTCCACACAGGCTGAGCCCGGATTCTCTGGAGTGTGGTGATGGTGTGATGGGCTAATATAAACGCTTGCCAGGTGGCACTGGCCACATAGAGCATCACCTTGAAACCGCAGTTCTGTACTGTGTGGGTTGTGGCAGTCGCTGCAGGTCACACCAGCGGCGTGCATCTTGCTTTGCATGAATGACCCGTACACATAGACCTCGTCCTGAATTTGTCCATCCGAGTGATAGAGGTTGATATTGAGCAGCGAGGGGCTAAACCCGTCCAGTAGCGGATCGCCCGGGTGATGGTCATCGGTAAGCTGGCTGCGGCGCGAATGGCACTGAGCGCAAACTTCAATTTCACGTTGATCTTCTAACGCTGGGATACGTTGCGCGATACTGGATTGTCCAGAGAATGACCATCTGGTCTGCGTATTCGAGGGTAGTACTAAGTGAAAAGTGTCCGGCGCCTGAGCGTGGAGTGAGCCAGCCCCGTGGCAGGCTTCGCAACCCACATCCATACTGGAGAAGGTTGTATCGAATTGGTTTTCTTCAAAAGAATAATTTTTTTGTAAATTAGTCGAGTGGCACTCAGCGCAGGCGCTATTCCAGTTTTGATAGACACCGGTCCAATGAAGTGGATCGGTATAATCAATAGCGTCGTCCGGGTAAAGCTGGAACCAGCGCTGACCTCCCTGCTCTAAGGGACGCGAATCCCACGCAATGCTCAATGCCTGATAGCGCCCGTCGGAAAAGCGGATGAGATACTGCTGTAACGGATCTACTCCGAAAGTGTGGGTGATCTCATACTCTGTTAGTTCCCCGCTCGGCCCATCCGTTCGGACCCAATAAGAACTATCCCGAGTAAAAAATTCGCTCGCAACCTCGTTATAACTGAAACTTGTATCGGAGAAATCGCCGAGAACGGTACTGGAGTTTGCAGGTTGCATCGCAAAATCGTGGTGAGACCCCTCCCACAGCTCCGTCTCGATTAGATGGCACGCAGCACATTGTTGGGTTCCTATGTATTGCGCTTGTGCGTTCAATTGCGAAGATGGTGCCTGGGGTTCAATAGGGGGTGTTTCTGGCGCACAGGCCGCCAGCGTGAGGCTGAGCACAAAGACAGATAACCAATCTTCAGGCACTGGAAGGTGGTTTTTTGCCTGCATGATCGTTTTTACGCTTTCCGTGGTTTTAACCGGAGACCGAACTGGTACCGTTCGGCGTTCTTGAGGTGTTTTTGTAGATCCGAAAGTAGACCTTCAAGATTCCCACTTAAAATTTCGGACCCTGGCGTTTTCGAAAGAAGTCGTAGACGAATATAACAATGCCGATGGCGGCAATCCCGTTTCCCACTTGTGCTCCGGCAAATACAATTTCTAAAATCACGCCGACGATGATGGCGACAATGCTAATTATTCTGAGGTTCACTTTAGATTCTCGGTCTTTAAGATACTTGGATTTCTAACAAAGCTGCACGATAAGAGCAATGAGTGACAATATCTGTAATCCAGTAATCGAGATTATATGCGGGTTTGGAGCCATGTTTTGAACGATTCCCTAAGCTTTAATGGGCCTGTGAATGCGCGATGGACACTCCTTCTAACCCACGGAGCGGGGGCTAGTACAACTTCAAATTTTTTTACTGCGTTTTCTGAACGCCTGCTTCAGAGGGGGGTTGAGATCGGGGGATTACGCCTCGGATTGTTCGATTTTCCATACATGAAGCGGAGGGCTCTGACGGGCAAGATGTATTTCCCGGACAAGATGCCTGTGCTCCAGCGATCTTATCTTGATGCTATTGATGCATCGGGCAGTGAGGCTAATCGGTTGGTCATAGGAGGCAAATCAATGGGGGGGCGTGTGGCGAGCCTGATCGCGGATGATGCGGAGGTGGCCGCTCTGGTTTGTCTCGGTTATCCGTTTCATCCGCGAGGTCGCCCCGAGAAGCTACGGACTGACCATCTCGAACAGTTCAAAAAACCCGCACTCATCTGTCAGGGGACAAGGGATCCTCAGGGAGGAGTTGAGGAGGTTAAAGGCTATAACCTCTCCTCGAGCATCCAACTTAAGTGGCTGTCAGACGGGGATCATGATTTGGTTCCCCGGAAACGCTCCGGGCACACTCGAGCAGAAAATTGGGATGCAGCTGCTGCTGCAGTTATTCAGTTTATTAGATCCTTGCCATAAGCTGATACTTCACGCAATGACAAATGGGCAGATGTATCAAACTCTCAGTTTGAGTCTGAGAGGTGTTGTGTTAAGAAAGAATCAGGTCTTTTTTGGAATTTTTTGTGTTTAAAGCCAGACTGAATCTTATTATTGGCGCCCTGCTTTTTTCTACGGGTGGTGTAGCGATAAAAGTCGCGACACTAACCGGCTGGCAGCTTTCATGTTTTCGCAGTTTTGTAGCTGGAGTTGCCGTTTTTGTGCTGATACCTAAGGCGCGTCGTGGTTGGTCTTGGCGGTCTTTGATTGTGGCTATTCCTTATGCAGCGACTTTTACGCTCTTCACGCTGGCTAACAAACTTACGACGGCAGCAAATGCAATATTTCTCCAGGATACTGCGCCTTTCTACATACTTCTGTTGAGCCCACTATTGCTGGGTGAGCGTATTCGTCGACAGGATGTTGCGTTGATGTTGGCGCTTATTGTGGGGCTTGGTTTAATTTTCAGCTCGGTTCATCAGCCGCTGGAGACAGCGACCGACCCTGAACTGGGTAACTTACTTGCTACGTGTGCTGGGCTCAGTTGGGCCCTGACAGTTCTTGGTCTTCGTTGGTTGGCGGTTCGCTCCCGGGAACACGATGAGCAGCCGGAAGCGGCAGTCGTGACAGGATGTTTCGTTGCAAGTTTAGTGGCAGTTTATTTTGCTTTTCCAGTCCAGAATTCATCAGCGATTAATTGGCTGATTGTCCTGTATCTTGGGATATTCCAGATTGGGTTGGCTTACGTGTTGATCACGGAAGGTATGAGACATATACCTGCCCTGGAATCCTCATTGATACTGTTAGTGGAACCTGTTTTCTCCCCAGTCTGGGCGTGGCTATTGTTAGCCGAAAGTCCTGGCGCGCTTGCGATATTGGGCGGCGGTGTGGTGATACTCGCTACTGGGATTCATTCGTTTCAACAAGGGCGCAGGAAAGGCGGTCTGAAGTAGCTAATGCAAAGGTGTGAACGTGAAAAAAATTGCTGTTTTCGTTGACGTCCAGAATATATATTACACAACCCGCGAGGCTTTTAAACGTCAGTTTTATTACCAGAAATTATGGCAACTCATTGGTGAGAAAGGTGAAATAGTTACCGCAATTGCTTACGCAACAGATCGTGGGGATGATAAACAGATCAAATTCCAGAGCGCGCTCAAAAAAATCGGGTTTATCGTAAAACTTAAACCATATATTCAACGTAGTGACGGTTCGGCAAAAGGCGATTGGGATGTAGGCATTACGATTGACGTT
>JAZAGZ010000025.1:0-6045 GCA_036231525.1 Pseudomonadota bacterium
AAACAGTGAGGTTTATTTCGGTATGGCACTTAATCCGAGACGAACATCGAATTTCATCAAGAATGGAACATACCCAGATACGATCCGTACATTTGTTCACGATACGGGCACTCTTACCAATAAGAATTACGTCACAATCCCATTAGCGGCAAATAATCCCGCGGGGGCGATGGTTATTGCGAACTATATGCTTAGTACGGAACACCAGTTGGTTCAGGCTGACCCAAGCCGGTGGGGGTGGGGTATTCCGACTGACATTAGCACTTGGACTGAAGCGGAGCGAGCACAGTTAGCATCGTATGAGCTGGGAATTGCCACACTACCTCCTGGTGAACTTGCGGAGGCCGGTCTGCCTGAACCTCATGCATCATGGGTTGTTAATATGGAAAATGGCTGGATAGAGAACGTTCTTAAGAAGTAAGTTAGCGGTAATTAAGTAGCCTTGGACCGGGCACTCCCTTTTAGGGGTGCTCGGTTCAGGTTGTAATGCTATCTCAACCTCGTTTTAAAGCATGAAAATAGATCGCTATTCGCTGAAAGAAGGATTAAAGATTCCTTTAATGGTCTTCCCTTCGATGGCTGTGATCGTACTACTGTTTGGAGGGGGGCTGGTATTTGGTTTGCTTCAGAGTCTGGGCTACCTGCCGGTGGCTGGTCTTACGGACTTCACATTTAGTCACTATGTTAACGTACTTACCGACCCAACTTTTTTGCGTTCTCTTTGGGTAACCTTCCGTATTGCTTTCATTGTCACTCTTCTCTCAACTGTCATTGCGGTGGGGATGGCATTTATCTTAAGGGAGCAGTTCCCAGGTAGTCGAATCACAACATTCGTCTTCCAGATTCCCCTTCCTGTTCCGCACTTGGTTGCGGCGAGTGCCGTCATTTTGCTGTTTGCTCAAAGTGGTCTGATATCCCGTGTAGCGGTCGCGTTGGGCTTCATTGATGCACCGTCTGGTTTTCCCGTATTGATTAACGACAAACTTGGTGTAGGGATTACGTTGTCATTTGTCTGGAAGGAGGTTCCTTTCATTGGACTTGTAGTGCTCGCTGTTTTGCAAAGTGTAGGCCCAAAGTATGAGGAACTTGCGCGAACGCTCGGCGCCAACAAACGGCAACGACTTCAGTATGTGCTCTTACCACTCATCATGCCAGGCCTGCTGTCTACTTGGATTATTGTATTTGCATTCACTTTTGCGAATTTTGAAATTCCACTACTTTTAGGCCAAACGTTTCCACAGACACTCCCAGTGCAAGCTTTCCAAGAATTTCAAAAGCCTGAACTTACCTCTAGACCAATAGGGATGGCTATTGCAACCGTTATTGCTGCGATCACAATTGTATTGTTGGTTGCATACCGGCGATTAGCTCGATACTCAAGAGCGTAGAGAAACTATTATGTCATCACGCAGAGACCAGCAAAGTTTAGAACAAACAGGAAAAGGCAGAGGTCTGTCCAAAGGTCATCAATTGAACTGGGCCCGTTGGGTCACGGTAGGCGTTATTTGGATAGTGGTGGTGTTACCGTTAACCGCACTGTTTCTTAGATCGTTTGCGTTTCGTTGGCTCTTTCCTGATATTCTGCCTGGCCAATGGGGCCTTAGGGCCTGGGATTATACCTTCGGCGAGTCTTCTCGAGTCGTAGAGGCCTTACTGAACAGTGTAGGCGTTGCGCTATTAGTCACTATGTTAGCGATGATCGTCGGCTTGCCTACCGCCCGCGCTCTCGGTATGCACGACTTTCGAGGCAAGAAAGTCGTCGAATGGATTCTACTTACCCCAATTATTGTGCCGGTCCTAGTTGCGGTTATGGGGATTCATATCGTTTTTATTAAGTTGCGCCTAACTGGAACTATATGGGGCGTTGCTTTAGTACACCTGATACCTGCGACTCCGTATTTTGTTCTTGTGATGTCCAGCGTATTCGCAAACTACAGCCCAGCTCTGGAGGAGACAGCCCGCTCGCTCGGTGCTAACAAATTTCGCGTGTTCCGCTATGTAACCTTTCCGGCCATATCGTCTGGTCTTCTGGTTGCAAGTTTGTTTACATTTTTGATCTCTTGGTCGCAATATGTGACTACCTTACTGATTGGTAGCGGCACATTTGTTACCTTGCCGCTTGTACTTTTCCCATTTCTAGGGGGAGGAAATGCAGCTGTAGGATCTGCAATTACACTGATCTTTGTCGCGCCAGCAATATTAGTGTTAATTCTAACCTCAAGATCGCTAGGACGAGGTTCAACAGTAATGGGGGGGTTTGGAAAAATATGACTGCGGTATCGATACAAAGATTATCTCGGGCATTTGGCAACGAGTGGGCCGTTCAAGAACTAGATTTGGAGATTGCGTCTGGTGAAATGATTGCTCTTTTAGGTCCATCGGGTTGTGGAAAGACAACCACATTAAGAATGATCACAGGGTTGCTTCGACCGACATCGGGAGATTTATTGTTCGACGGTATGTCAGTGGTCGACATACCGACTGAGCGGCGCGGTGCAGCACTAATCTTTCAAGAACACTTGCTTTTTCCCACAATGACTGTGGCACAAAATGTGGGATTCGGACTTAAGATGGCAGGAGTCAACAAGGCTGAAATACTTAGTCGTGTCAATGAGATGCTCGATCGTGTTGAGCTCTCTGGATTTGGCAATCGGAAGGCGCATGAGCTCTCGGGGGGGCAGCGACAACGCGTCGCGCTGGCTCGTGGTCTCGTTACGCGTCCCAAGGTGCTTCTACTCGACGAACCACTGGCAAATCTAGATGCTAATCTTCGAATTACCATGCGACAACTTATTCGTTCGATCCAGCGTGAACTGGGAACTACGGCAATCTTTGTAACACATGATCAGGAAGAGGCTGTGATGCTTGCAGATCGTATCGTTCTAATGTTTGATGGAAAACTTCAGCAGGTTGGTCAACCAGACGAGTTTTATCGGCATCCGCGAACTGCAGGTGTAGCAAAGTTTTTTCGTAGTCAAAATTTTCTCTCTGGTCAGCGTCGTGGAAATATCGTTGCCACAGGTGCTGGTGATCTCGTTGTTAGTGACGGCGTTATTGACACGGGCGACGGACCGGTCGTGATTACGGCCAGACCGGAAACACTGCGGTTATCAAGCGGATTAAATGAACAAAACAGCCTTGCGGCTACCGTCATTACATCTATTTACATGGGCACGCACACACAATTAATCGTTCAGTTGGAAGATGCGACCTGGCATGTCCAAGCTCCTCCGTCGACAACCGTTAAAGAGGGCGATCAAATCTTTGTTGAATTGCCGACATCAGAGATCTGGATCATCGAGGACGAGCCAGAATCATTTGGAGTCACATCTGTGGTTAATGATGAGTAAAGTGGTGTTTTTTCTGAAACAAGTTTGTTGCCCAAAACTTCGCAATAAAAGTTAGATGCTAGATTGTCACCTTGGTAGCTGATTTATATTGTCTCAGAAGTAACGGTACGAGTTCCTTGTAACATGACCAGAGACTAGGGTGGGCCTCTGGTAATTGTTCTTTGATTTTCTCGTGAAGTCTGGGGAGATTATAAAAAGGGACCTGTGGGAACATATGATGATCAAGGTGATAATGCATATTCATACACAAAAAACCGAAAAAAGGATTTACCATGACGTTCCGGGTGTTTTCTCGATGATCAAGCGCGTTTTCTTTTAGCCCAGCATGCTGGGGAAAGCCGATGATCCAATTCAGGAGCAATCTTGCATAAAGATTTGGAGTAATCACGAATAGCAGAGGTAATACGGTGCCGAAATAGATCGAGATTGCCAGAAGAAAAATACTCAGTCCGAGATACACTCGGCTAGATAGCACGGTCCTTCGCCAATGATTCTTTGGCACGCAGTCCTTTGCTGGTGACGTCATGATGTTAAAGGAGTGCAATATCAGTTTTTTATACTCCGAGAAAATAGGTCTTAAGCCTGAAAATTCGTAAATTGACTTGATGGGGCTATTGCCGTAGGGAACCTGAATCTCATAATCGTAAGGGTCGGTCGTGTGTATCGTTCTTCTGTGATGATTGGTGTGTGTCCAACGAAACGTTTGGGCCTCGTAGAAGCAAAGGAAACTGAATATCTCGTAAAAAAACATGTTTACACGGCGGGACTTGAAAACTGTCCGGTGGCTGAATTCGTGCCAGCGCGGATTGCTAAAGGAATACACGGTCCCGTAAATATAAAATGCCGGAATAGCCCACCAGCTTCCCCAGCAGAGAAAGGCCAAATATCCTGTGATGCCCAGCAAGAGAAAGTAGCCGATAATATGAGCCCAGGCGTATCCATCCCTGCGATAGGTCAACTCTTTTAGGACACCCGGGTCAATCTCAGGTTTCCACCACTCGTTGAGTTCTAATTTCATTGTTGAGAAAAAGAGGTATCTTGCATGCCAATGATTAACTAATTGTGCCACCGATTTTGCGATCGTGATACTATTTTTCCATTCTCATATAATAAATAGGTCAAGGTATGCTTATTCTTTATATGTCTATAGCAGTTGTAAGCATGTACCTGCTATTCTATTGAACCAACAGTATTGATCACCTGTATTCGTCAGAATTCCATTAGTTGGTCGATATGATTCAGTTAGAAAATTATCGGTTAATCTAGAGTGGAAACTAACGTTAGCAGCTTTGTTACGAATACCAGAGTATCCAGTTGGAGTCGAATGTGAAAAGCCCTCACGTTGTTGGGAAATTCCTAGACGAGACAGAGGCCCGATGGCCGTATCCCCCGCTGAATGAAAGCAAGCGGCCGAATGTCGTTGTGATCGTTCTCGATGATGTTGGGTTTGGACAGATTGGGTGTTACGGGTCGTCGATCAACACACCGAGCATGGACGCTTTGGCCGCTGGCGGTGTGCGTTATTCACGCTTTCACACGACATCGCTTTGCTCCCCAACCCGCGCGTCTCTTTTAACCGGTCGCAATCATCACAGTGTGGGTATGGGTAATATTCCAGAACTCGTAGGAGGTTACCCCGGCTACCACGGTGTCATGTCGCCGGAGCATGGGATGCTGTCTGAGATTCTGCGGGGCAAGGGCTACAATACTTTTGCGGTCGGTAAATGGCACCTGACTCCCGACTACGAGCAAACTTCTGCCGGTCCATTTGATCGATGGCCTCTCGGCCGAGGGTTTGAGCGTTTCTACGGATTCCTAATGGGCATGATCGATCATTGGCATCCCGGTGCATTGGCACAGGACAATCAATTTGTCGATGTCCCAGGCGGTAATGGCTATCATCTGAGCGTTGACCTTACTGATCACGCAATCAAGTATATGGGCAATGCCCACGTTGCGGATCCGTCCAAGCCGTTCTTCCTGTACCTGGCTTATGGCGCAGGACACTCACCCCATCACGCTCCGTTTGAATACGCTGATGCTTATAAAGGTGTTTTTGATCATGGCTGGGATGCAGAGCGGGATAAGGTGTTAGCACGGCAAAAAGAACTTGGCATCATGGCGCAGTCCGTGGGTCTGCCTGAGCGAAATCCGGGTGTTGCTGCGTGGGCTTCTCTTACCGGCGACCAAAAACGCGTCTATACCCGAATGCAAGAAGTGTTTGCAGGTTTTATGACGCATACAGACGAGCAAATTGGACGTGTCGTCGAGTTTCTGCGCAAGATCAATCGGCTGGATGACACCATGATTGTCCTGATCTCGGACAATGGAGCGAGCCTTGAAGGCGGTGAGGATGGAATCTTGAATGAGTATGCGAGATACAATAGCCTGTTGATTCCTCTGGAAAATCTAGTAGCCAACATCGACAAGATCGGTGGCCTCTCGGCCGGGGGTTTGAGCGTTTCTACGGATTCCTAATGGGCATGATTGATCACTGGCATCCCGGTGCATTGGCACAGGACAATCAATTTGTCGATGTCCCAGGCGGTAATGGCTATCATTTGAGCGTTGACCTTACTGATCACGCAATCAAGTATATTAGCAATGCCCACGTTGCGGATCCGTCCAAACCGTTTTTCCTATACCTGGCTTACGGTGCAGGACATTCGCCTCACCATGTCCCGTTTGAATACGC
>JAZAGZ010000026.1:0-7270 GCA_036231525.1 Pseudomonadota bacterium
ATCAAACTCTTCAATTTAAAGGTTTGAGTCCTGAACGCTTTCTTCGGGACGCAAAGCGTCCCTTAGTAGACGCTCTAACACCGTTACTCCGGTACGAGCGCCCACACAAGTTGCTTGAGACTATTTGTTAAAGAGCAAAACCTGGGGTCCGTACCCCAAGCCGATCAATTATACCCGCGATCCAACACCCCTCCAAGCAACTCGGAGAAAGGTCTCGGGGATTACCCGATTAATGGGAAGGCGCGGAATTATATGCGTTATCTTCACAAGCGCAACCCCTATTTTTCTATAGCTTGAGATCAGACGCCTGAATGCCGCCGATCAATCTAAACAATCCTCTGCCTGTAAGGTAATCCGGGCAAACCGCCGCTTTCCAACTTGCAAGATTCTCGGAGCTCCGTCGACTTTAATCAGCACTTTCGGATCATCAATGCGCTCACCATCGAGCCGCACCGCACCCTGGTTTATCATTCGAATAGCGTCGGAGGTACTTGAAACCAACTGCGCATCCCTCAGAACATGAGCAATCCCCATCGTGGGCTCCGATGAGCTCAGGACGCATTCCTCCATATCATCCGGAATCTCTCCGTGACGGTGACGTGCGATGAAATCTTTTTTGGACTTGGTTGCCGCAGACTCACTGTGGAATCTCCCCACAATTTCGAGAGCCAGGAGAAACTTAACATCTCGAGGATTCTCCCCATTAGCAACTCTTACCTTAAACTCTTCGATCTCCCCCAGAGGTCTAAAGCTCAATAGCTCAAAATATCGCCACATGAGTTCATCGGAGATAGACATAAGTTTTCCAAACATCTCTCCGGGTGGCTCTGTAATGCCGATGTAGTTATCAAGCGACTTAGACATTTTGCTGACACCGTCGAGACCCTCCAACAAAGGCATGGTCAGTACAACCTGCGGGGGCTGACCATAAGATTGTTGAAGCTGCCTCCCGACCAAGAGGTTGAACTTCTGGTCTGTACCACCGAGCTCGACGTCAGCCTCCAAAGCAACGGAGTCATAGCCCTGAACTAGCGGATATAGAAACTCGTGGATGGCAATAGATTTACCTTCCTGGTAACGAGTGCGGAAGTCATCCCGTTCAAGCATCCTTGCTACCGTGTGCTTTGATGCCAGCTCAATGAGTCCAGAAGTCTTCATCTGCGACATCCACCGAGAATTAAAGTCCAATCGGGTTTTATTAGAATCGAGAATTTTGTAAACCTGCTCCTCATAAGTTTTTGCATTCGCTCTCACATCTTCCGGTGTTAAAGCAGGTCGTACGGTCGTCTTGCCCGAAGGGTCACCGATCATTCCGGTGAAATCACCAATCAGAAAAATAACCTCATGTCCAAACTCCTGGAACTGTCGCATTTTGTTAAGAAGTACCGTGTGTCCCAGGTGAAGATCCGGAGCGGTAGGATCGAAACCGGCCTTGACCTTCAAGGGGCGACCACTTTTTAGACGCTCCTGCAACTCGCCCTCAAGCAGGAGTTCTTCCGTCCCCCGCTTTAACTCTGCTAACTGATGCGCCACTGCAGAATCGGCGACACTAGGCTTTTCAGTAATAGGCATGGCTAAGGTAAGAATCCCCTGTAGTATGGGTGCGGCCAGTTCAAAGCGCCTGCAGCATAAAACAACCGGCGGACCTGGTCGACGGTTCTTCTAGGGCCTTGGTGACCGCTCAGGATACCTGGGCTGTCAGTAAAGCCCAGATTAGTGTAAAAGAATCCTGAAAATAACTCGTAGCCCCCTGACTTTTAAGGTAATAACTTTGACGGCCACGATTCAAATCGTTACAGTACGCGCGGATTTTTGGTAGGTACCCTGTGAAACCTTACTCAGGCAGTATTCGCCATGATTACAAGGACTCTCCAAACGAGGCTTCGGAAACACCGAAGCGTCACTGGTTGTGGTTTCTCTTCGGTCTGTCCCTGCCTCTGCTCGTAGTCACCCTATTCATTGTCATCGAGAATGATGAAGCTGGCGTCGTTCCAGTGCTGGACGTGCCCGAAACAACGGAATCTCCCATTCCTCTAAGCCTTTCCCAAACAACCAGTACGACAATTGATTCGGATTCGAAAAATGACGATCTGTCAGATGAGTCCATACAACTGTCGGTCGGACCTGGCGAATCCTTGGAATTGCTATTTCGTCAATATGACCTCAGCTTGGCAGATCTCAGTGTAATGTCCCGGCTCTCAGGGGCAGCAAGCCACCTCCGTATTTTGCTCCCAGGCGATGAAATAAATATTACGCACCAAGAAGGACGGATTACCTCCCTCATGCGGGAAATCGATGAAGCCAATGTTTTGAGTATCGTACGCGGGTCAGCTGGTTTCGAAGTTGAAATTATCGAACTCCACGTAGAATCTCGGTTAGTCAGTGCGCACGGTATTATTGAACATTCTCTGTTCGAGACTTCTCAGAATATCGGAATATCCGATAACGTCACGATGAATATGGCGGGCATTTTCCAGTGGGACATCGATTTTATCCAGGACGTGCGAATTGGTGACGAATTCACAGTAATGTATGAAGAACTATGGCGCGAAGGAGTGAAACTCAAAGATGGAGAAATCGTTGCCGCAGAATTTATCAATCAGGGAACATCCTTTCGGGCTGCGCGTTATATCAATGACAACGGTGTCTCAGGCTACTTTACTCCCGAAGGACGAAGCGTGCGCAAAGCTTTTATTCGAGCGCCCGTGGACTTCACCCGAATTAGTTCCAATTTTAATCCGAATCGCCGACACCCGATGCTAAACACTATTCGTGCCCATCGGGGCGTGGACTATGCAGCACCTACGGGCACACCTATAAAAGCAGCGGGTGATGGAAAGATTACTTTTCGTGGCGTGCGAAATGGGTACGGGAATGCAATTATCCTTCAGCACGGAGGCAATATCACAACCCTATACGCCCACATGTCGCAATTTGCTCAACCAAGAATTGGAGCCCGGGTCAGGCAAGGCCAGACGATAGGCTTCGTAGGTATGTCTGGTCTCGCCACAGGACCACATTTACATTACGAGTATCGAGTTAACGGCGTTCATCGAAATCCTCGAACGGTGACTTTACCCCCTGCAGACCCGGTTCCTGCAGATTCTCGCGAAAATTTCCAGATGACAGTAGCGCCATTGTGGCGTCAACTAGATGCCTATCACCGCACTAAGTTTTCATCCAATTCCAATTAGATATTGCCCTTGCAAAACCGCGCCCTCAAGAACGGGTGAGGTAAGCTAGCACTATGAGAGAACTCTACATAGGTGTGATGTCAGGTACTAGCCGGGATGGCGTGGATGTTGCATTGGTTGAGTTCAGCGCAGCTGGTAGCAATATCCATCAGGCCACGACCACCCCATACACGGGCGAGTTAGGCAAACGAATAAAAACCCTCATAACTCGATCGCAAGTGACACTCCAAGAACTTGGAGAGGTTAATGTAGCAATAGGGAATTTTTTTGGGCAGTGCATTTTGAATCTTCTGGAAACCAGCGACTTTGGAGCTTACGAAATCACTGCAATTGGTCATTCTGGCCATACCGTGCATCACAAACCAGAGGAACCCAACGCGTTTACGATGCAGATAGGCGATTCAAGCGTAATTGCTGCCAATACCGGCATTACAACAGTCGGAAATTTCAGAAACATGGACATAGCGTTTGGAGGCCAAGGCGCTCCGCTAGCGCCTGCTTTTCACGAATGGTGTTTCTCAGATACTAAAGAATCACGAATTGTGGTGAATATTGGTGGAATCGCAAATATCTCGGTGCTTCAACCGAAACTCCCGCTCTTGGGTTTCGACACTGGTCCCGGCAATACTCTATTGGATAACTGGACACATCGTTGCACGGGTAAGTCCTTTGACCGCAACGGTGATTGGTCCAAAACTGGTCAGATCAATAAGCCTTTATTATCAGCTCTAAAGAAAGATAAGTACTTTGAACGAAGTCCACCGAAATCTACAGGCCTCGAACATTTCAACCTCACCTGGCTTGAAAAAGAACTTCGAAAAATTAACCGCGCCCTGCCCGACGAAGATGTGCAGGCCACCCTAACCGAGTTTACGGCTGAGACTATTGCCGACGCCGTTGTTTCCACGAACGTGGATCCACAGCGTGTCATCCTGTGCGGTGGGGGAGTTCTAAACACAGCATTAGTAGAACGCCTCTCTGAACTGCTGCCAAGTGTAGAACTCGAATCCAGTGCCGAGTATGGCATTGGTCCAGAATGGGTTGAGGCTGTAATGTTCGCCTGGCTCGCACGTGCCAGACTAAAGGGCAAACCAGGAAATGCGCCAACAGTGACTGGCGCTCGGCAAGTAACACCTCTAGGCGGCGTATATTTCGGCGCGACTTAATTATTGAGCCCCACAAACAAAAACACCACGACGCAGGGCAAATAAGAAACGTACTGTTACCGTAGAGTCGTTTGCCTCAAAATGGGCCGATCGTGCTCATGAAAAGGAGAGCCCGCAATATCGCTCAAGCCACTTCACTCAATAACTGCGCTAAAGCATCCTGAGTCGGCGGACGGCTCGCTCATAGAGAATTGGAGTTATTCCTGCTGACCTGCGTCCTTTTCGCTCAAACCGAAAACGATGAGCCACAACCACAAGTCGTCGAAGCATTAGGATTTCGGATAATGAACTGTGCACCAGAAAGATCTTCCTTGTAATCGATTTCTGCTCCTACCAAATAATGAACGCTCATAGGATCTACCAGAAGCCTTACGCCATGTTTTTTTATCTCTGTGTCTCCGTCCTGTACAGCCTCATCAAAGGTAAAACCATACTGAAAACCGGAACACCCACCACCAGAAATATACACGCGCAAGTTTAGAGCCGAGTTTCCTTCTTGCTCGATCAGCTGGCTGACCTTCTCTGCCGCCGCATCGGTGAAGTTTAGTGGCGGCACTTCCTGCAATGACACCTTCTTCTCACTCATTGTTTTTCTTTAATCCTGTTCATAGTAGAAACAGGTGCGATCTGGGGCTTCTTAGAAATGTGGCTACGAGTACTATCGACCTCGTAAATCAACTTACCGTTTACCTCAGCTCCAAGGGACATTTCAATTGACTTGTACTGAATATTACCAATGACTCTCGCCTTGGGCCCGAGCTCCACTTTCTCGGTGGCTCTGATATCACCCTTAACGGTCCCATTGATCACAAGCTGTGACACTTCAATTGATCCCTCTATGCAGCCTCGCTCGCTAATACTAAGAATGACGTTCTCATGCTGAGTTGCCTTCACATTTCCCTTAATGTGCCCATCCACGTGGAAACCGCTATTGAACTCAACATCACCGACCACTCGGGTATCTGCGCCAATAAGCGTCTTAATTCCAGGATTTTTGGGTTTTTTCCCATCTAACATTAGAGATCTCCACGAAAAACTGCTGAAACTTTAGCATGAGCGGGCTCCGTACCCTAGCTGGCAATCGCAGACCATTGAAAACTTTGTAAGATCTGCTCTCCTTTAGGCTCTTGAGGCGATATCTCTACATCAATCCGATACGGCTCAAAACCAATCGGAAGTATCACTTCTTGCTCCAACTCCTGAAAGTAACGAAAGGTGTAGACCAGATCTTCGGTGGTTCCGTCAACCGCTAAATCTTTGAGACTCAAATCTAGCGTCTGCCCGGACTGGGTGCCAGCAATACTGAATTTTAAGGCGCCTGCCATAGACTGATCGTGAACACCCGCCTGTATCAAAATCATGTGCAATTTATAACGTTGCTCTGAATCAACAGGACTTACCTCCAAATTCTGTATCCTAAGTCCCGCGCTCCCATCCTGGGGAGAGATGATCTCCCTGTAGAAAACCAACTCCTCGTCCTGCGATTGGACTCTAACCTGAAGTTGGTTCAGCGTTTTTTCTATCTCGTCGTAAGTGATGCGGTCAATCTCTTTGGATATCTCTAATAGAGTGAGCTGGCGCTGAAGCTCATAAATACTCTCATCTCGCTCTACTAGAACCGCCTCAACCTCAATCCGTTCTTTCATCTGATCCAATAACGAATAGCCCCCTTGAAAACGTCCGAACTCATACAGGAAATAACCCCCGCTGACCAGTAAGATCGCGCCAACTAGATACGCAATCACCAACCTAAGATGTGCGCCCGTTAGATAAATCATTAGCGCTGCCTATTTCCAAGCACTCTCATTGGATCATTGTCCGTCGGTTACACCTATTTTTCCTAAAGTGGATATTACCCATCACTAGTCTCTGGGGACGCATCCTGTAGAACCCGGTGCCAACGCCTTGGCCACCAATCGGGTGGTGGTGGTGGCCCATTCTGCGGGAAAGCCAATGGGCCTAGCTCGTTCAAGGCGCGAACATAAACCTGACGTTTAAAATAAATCACTTCCTTAACTGGTCGCCAGTAGTCTACCCAGCGGCAGCGGTCAAATTCGGGCTCTTTTGTAGTATTGAACCGAACCCGTTCGGGGTCAGCGAGCAGCCGAAGCAGATACCAACGCTGTTTCTGACCGATACAAACAGGAGTTTGCTGTCGACGAACAAACCGTTCAGGTAAACGGTAGCGCAACCAATCTTCGGTCGCCCCGAGCGTTTCCACATCTTTAGAGGCTAACCCAATTTCCTCGTTGAGTTCCCGATACATGGCATCTTCGACACTTTCCTCAGAACGAATTCCTCCCTGGGGAAACTGCCAACCACTCCGACCGAGACGCCCTCCAATTAGTACACGCCCACCGCCATCGGTCACGATGATGCCTACATTGGCCCGATAGCCTTGTGTGTCGATCCGATCCATGAGTCTACTCGCTAACGTACGATTCTTTCACATTTAATACGTCGGCGCTTGATAAATAAATAATTGATTTTGTGATCTTTTCTGAATCAGCGCCACATCAAACCAATCGCACTACGGCTGGATAACATCAGCTATCTGGGAGATCCAGGTAAGCTCGTCCAGCCTCCATGAGAGCAACAAACCCCTCCTCATCGTTCGTCTCGACAAGCTCCTGGATCCGGCCGGTAGCCTCCCGCAGCGCCTCAAGGGGTGCCTGCCCATACTCGTTAAGAGTCTGGATCTCAAAATAGAGTTGAGGATTATCAGTCGCCACGCGGCTCGCGACATCAAGCTGGGCATCGAAAGTAGTACTGGAAAGCCGCCTCAAATGGGGCACGAGTTCACCACTCTCTGCCAGTGCTGTGAAGAACGCCAGATTTAACGCATGGGAAAGCCCAAGCACATAGGCAATAAGCCGGTCATGCTCAGCTAAGCTCATGTTGATTAGCTCT
>JAZAGZ010000027.1:0-6241 GCA_036231525.1 Pseudomonadota bacterium
GGAATGGTTGGAATCTCCAGTCTATATTGTGATCTTGTTCCTCGCCATTCCGCATATTCGCGCCCATCATTTCTATTTTTCTCACAGGTTGACCCACTGGAAACCGCTGTACAAATCCGCACATTATCTGCACCACAAGAACACCAATGTCGGCCCTTGGTCAGGCTTATCGATGCATCCCATTGAGCATTTGATTTACCTCTCTGGTGTGATCCTCCACTGGATCATCCCGTCACATCCCATTCATGCGTTATATCATCTGATGCATGCTGGTGTCAGCCCGACTTGGGGGCATTGCGGGTATGAAAAAATCAAAGTCAATCAATCCGAAATAAAAGTGGATAATTCTTTTCACTATCTGCACCACCGCTATTTCAATTGTAATTATGGGAATCCTGCTGTTCCTTGGGATAAATGGTTTGGGTCCTTCCACGATGGTACGGATGAAGCGAAAATGAAGAAAAGGCTGCAAAGGATGCAAGGCTGAAAGTTTTATGGACACCTATCTGGAATGCCTCCCAGCTGGGTTGCTGATGAAGTTCTCTATACTGGCCTAATCGAGATGCAGGAGATGGATGCTAAGAAATAGCCCCCATGGGAAGCAAAAGCCACCATACCCTTTTCAATTATAATAGCTCTGTACTTTCAGCCAACATCCATCAGGATTTATTAGCTGTGTTTGTGAGCGTAGGGTCCAGTCTGTCCCGAAGCCAGTCTCCAATAAGGCTGATCGACATGGTGGTCAGGAAAATCACGATGCCTGGTATCACCGCCACCCACCATGCGAGAACTAGATGATCTCGGCCAGATCCCAACATCTCACCAAGGCTGGTGAGCGGAGCCTGGATTCCGAGGCCCAGAAAGCTTAGTGAGGTTTCGAGCAAGATGGTTTGGGGAAAATTCAAACTGAACTGGACTATAAGCACGTTAAAGATGTTGGGTAACACGTGTCGACGGTATATCCTCAAAGGACTGAAGCCGAGACTCCGGGCCGCCATGGCATAACCTTGGGTATTTGCCGAGAGCACCATACCACGGATCAGGCGTGCATAGGTCTCCCAGCCGTAGATCCCCATGAGTCCAATAAAGAGCCAAAGATTGTTGCCAAAGAAGGCTAGAACGGCAAGAACGATGATGAGGAAGGGAAGCGCCGCTTGTGCATCGACCAAGGCCATGATCACTTCTTCCACCAGGCCCCTGAAATGCGCGGCAACAAAACCGATTATAGTGCCAAGTACTGCTCCAATCAATGTGCCAACAAGAGCAACGGCAATGCTCACCCGGATCGCCATCATCAACCGGCTTAGGATGTCTCTTCCGAGTCCGTCGGTGCCAAGGGGATGTGTCATAGAACCGCCGAGGAAGAATGGTGGTTCAAGTCGTAAGAAAAGGTTTTGCTTAGCATAGTCGTAAGGTGCGAATACAGTCGCAAAGATCGCGGTCAGCATCATCAACAGCACAAACAACACGGAAATTCGAACGAGCATAGGTACTCGCATCCAGACCATTAGGATAGACATCAAGCGCGGCTTTGCGGTCATGCTCATTTCCCTTTGCGTTCGGTTCTGAGTCTAGGGTCGATCCAGCCATAGGCTAAGTCGACGAGAAGATTGGTGAGGACCATGGTGAGGGTGACGAGTATGACGATTGTCTGGACTATGGCAAGATCCCGGGATGAAACCGAGGAGACGAGCAGCCGGCCAACCCCTGGCCAGGCAAAAACCGCCTCGACAACCACCGCACCTGCGATGATATCGCCTATTCGGAAGCCCAAGATCGTAACCAGCGGAATTGCAGCGTTGGGAAGGGCGTGCCAGGTTATTCGGCGCGGTCTAGTGATCCCCTTCGCAGCGGCCGTAATCATGTATGGCTTCGGCAACACTTCGAGCATTGAGGACCGAGCGAAACGCGCAATACTTCCAGCGCTGGATGTGCCCAAAGTAAGCACCGGCATGACCATGTGCGCCCAACTCCCTGACCCAGAGCTTGGAAGCATCTGCAAAGTCATTGTGAAAAGCAGAATTAGCAGGATACCGAGGAAAAAATTTGGCAAACTAAAACCAAACACGGCAAACGCCATGGTACACCTGTCCATCGGCGAATCGCGGTAGAGAGCACCTAGGATGCCAAGCGGGATGCTTAGAAAGAGACCAAAGGCGATTGCTGTAAGACCTAGTTGCAACGTGGCAGGCACACGCTCAAGTACAACTTCCAGAGCATCACGTCCATCACGATATGAGAAGCCAAAATCGCCCTGCATCAGACCACCGAAATAGCGAAGATACTGTTCCCAGATCGGGCGGTCCAGACCGTATAGGGCTGTGTAGTAGGCCACAAGTTCCGGATCAGCATCGTCTCCCAGCAATGCGTCGAGTGGGTCGCCGGAGAGCCGCAGGATAACAAAGACAAGCGAGAGAAGAACTAACACTGTCAGTGCACCACGGAGGCTGCGGATAAGGGCATAGGTAAAGGTCATGCAACCTGCTCCAGTGTAGGGAAGTGGCAAGAGACGACCCGGTCAGTGTCGATGATGACCGGCTCCGGCGCCCTCTCCGCACAGACAGTCTGGCGTCGCGGACACCGGGTGTGGAAAGGACAGCCCTTCAGATCATCAAGACGCTGCGGTGGCTCACCATCCAGAAGGATCCTTATGCGGTTTGCCTCCGGGTCGGGCACGGGCACTGCCGATATCAGTGCTTGGGTGTATGGATGGGCAGGAGAAGAAAACAGCGCCTCTACTGGTGCTGTCTCAACGATTTCGCCAAGATACATTACCGCCACCTTGTGTGCTATATGGCGTACTACGGCGAGATCATGGCTGATGAAGAGCATGACAAGCCCGAACTCATCCCGCACTTCCGCAAGCAGCCGGACTACTTGCGCCTGCATGCTCACATCGAGTGCTGAGATCGGCTCGTCGCAAACGAGGAACCGTGGCCGAAGAATGAGCGCCCGCGCGATTACGATGCGCTGTCGTTGTCCTCCGCTAAGCGCATTTGGGAATCTTTCTAGCACGGAATCGGAAAGGCCGACTCGGCGCAGCATCTGCCTTGCCTTATCCCGGCGTGAGGCCATTGACCCCGCTCCGAACACCTCTAGAGGTTCGGCCACTTGATCGAGAACGCGGTGGCGCGGATTGAGCGCTCCCAAGGGGTCCTGGAAGATCAGTTGTTTATTGCGGCGCTCTTCCCGCCAGGCGCGTCGGTTGTCCATCTCCAGAGGTTGCCCGTCAAACAGGACTTCTCCAACGTCGGGCGCTTCGAGCCCGAGGATTAGCCGGCCTACGGTGCTCTTGCCCGACCCGCTCTCGCCCACCAATCCAAGAGTCTCACCGGGGCCGATGGTGAGGGTCACGTCGCGAACAGCAGTTAGGCGTGTTCGGCGACCGAATAAGGTCTTACGCGGCATGGTATAGCTGCGCCAGAGCCCTTTCGCCTCGACTAGGGGTTGAGTCAATTTAGCTCCCCCACACGGTGACAGGCCACTCGTGAAGGGCCAAGTACTTCCAATACGGGGACCGTATCGCTGCAGTAGGGGCGAACCGAAGTACAACGTGGGGCAAAGGCACAACCTTGGGTACTTGTCATGAGAGACGGTGCGGTACCCGGAATGGGCGTGAAATCTTGACTCGGAGTATCTATTCGAGGACGGGACCGAAGGAGTGCCCGTGTGTAGGGGTGACGTGGCAGTGCAAAGAGAGTCCTAACAGGCGCTTCCTCCACAATACGACCGGCATACATCACTGCCACTCTGTCAGCGATTTCTGCGACGACCCCGAGATCGTGGTTAATAAGCAACAGCGCAGTGCCGAGTTCACATTTAAGCTTGCGTAAAAGTTCAAGAATCTGCGCCTGAATTGTAACGTCGAGTGCGGTGGTGGGCTCATCAGCGATAATCAGGCGCGGCTCGGTGGCGATAGCCATTGCGATCATCACCCGCTGTGCGATTCCACCGGAAAGCTCATGTGGAAAGCTTGAAAGCCGTTCCTCTGGAGATGTCACACCGACGCGTCGCAAAAGAGCCACGGTCTCGGCTAGCGATTCACGGCGTGAGAGACCCCGCCGGATGCCTAAAGCTTCACCGATCTGACTGCCAACAGAATGGACCGGGTTCAGAGCGGCGACTGGCTCCTGAAAAATCATTGTGATTTCGCGTCCGCGTATAGCCCCCATCATGTTTTCGGGGCGATTGTCGATGCGGTGTTCTGCGAAAGAAACGCTCCCGCCAACGATCCGGGCACCATGAGGCAAGAGTCCCATTGTGGTGAGTGCGGTCAGCGTCTTTCCGCAGCCGCTCTCACCGACAAGACACAAGACCTCGCCGGTGGCAACGGTGAGTGTTATATCTTTCAACACCTCAACTGGACCGGTTTCGGTGTCAAAGACCACCGTGAGGCTGTTGATCTGTAACAGTTTAGGAGGGTCTGCTAGCGCAGGTCCTTCCAAAGTGATCGGCTCATCGGTGGCGGACATGTGTCTGCCCGACCTCAGTCGCTTCCTATGACGCGCAGATTGTCTGGTCGGAAGTCCTCGAAGAACTGTGGGGTCGGTGTGTATTCAAGACCTTTCCGAATGCCATATGTGTCTGCAGGGCTATAGAGGACTGTGCTCGGTACCTCGTCCAAGTAGATCTCAATCAGTCGACGTGCGTTTGAACGTCGACGCTCCAGACCGTTTATGCGATCCAATTCCGCGGCCAACGCAGAGAACTCTTCGTGAGACCAATACTTGTACTTTTTCACGAACGCCGAACGATGTCCGTAGTTGTGCGCAAGCTGGCCCAGGGGATCAGGGAAGCGATAGGTGTTAGACCATTGGTAGAGCATTGTATCTTCATTCCGCATCGCCTTCCAGTTCTCCTTGGGGGTCAGGACGACATTGGCACCGATCTCTCTCCACATCATCTGAAGGATCTGCGCTGCCTCCTGCCCAAGCGAGTAGTAGCCGGGGATGAAGCTAAAAGTTAGCTCCTCGCCGGTATAGCCGCCCTCAACCAGGAGCGCCTTTGCTCGCTCCGGGTCATAGGAGAAACCCTCGGCATCCTCGATGAACATCTCGTTGAATGCCTTAAGCTGCGGCCCCTGCGGTGTGATCGTCTTACCTTTCCAGATTGAGTCGATCATGCGCTGACGGTCGATAGCTAGTGCGAGAGCCTGTCGGATACGCTTGTCAGCAAGAAGTGGATGTTTGGTGTTTAACGCGACCACGTGGGTGTTCTCGCGCACTACATTCTTTATATTAATATCTTTGTAGCGTTTGAAGACGGGCACCTGATCCGGTGGGATATCGGCAGCTATGTCGAATTCACCAGCCACAATACCAGCGATTCGTCCTGCCACTTCAGGTACCTCGACGAAGGTTATAGACTTCGCAGCGGGGGGGCCCATGAAGTAGTCGTCATTGGCCAAAAACTTGATCGACTCGCCCGGTACGTAGCTTTCGAACTTATAGGGACCAGTGCCAATTGGTTGCCAGGTGATCTTTTTAAATGCGGTTTTCATCCATTCGGAGGTGGGTACGCCGTCTCGAGCATAGGACATGTACTGAGCTTTCGAAACTATCCCGGAGGTCTTGCTCGCGAGGCGATGGACCATTATCGGGTCGGCATACTTCCAGACCATCTTCACCTCATAGCGTCCGAGCACCTCGACTCTATCTAGTACGCCAGTGCTAACTGCGACTTTTTTTACTGGTGCACCCTCACCATAGACACGCTCAGGTCCATAGGCGAAGGCCACGTCATCGGCAGTGAACTCGGTGCCGTCGTGCCATTTCACACCTTTGCGGAGTTGAAGCACTAGCTCGGTCGGGCTAATTTGCTTCCAGGAGGTGGCAAGGCCTGGAACGAAAGTAGTCCGTCCTGTTTTGGCCTGAGCAACAAAATCTCTTCGTACCAAGTGGTCATAGATGTTGTAGGTAATCCGGATATCCACGTTACCGGTAAACCCGGCTTCTAGTCCACGGGCAAGCTTAGGCACAGCGACAACAAGGTCGGGCCTGTCTGCAGCGTCAACAGGAGTAGGTTTTCCTAACGTGAAAATGATGGTGAGGACTGTTGTACAGGCTACTAAAAATCTTTGTTTGTACGACATGTGATTCTCCTATCTTCATGGTTTTATGAATTAATTACTATGGAACTTTTGCGAAGATTATTATAAATAAAAAAATATTACAAGAAATAAATTTATTTTTATTCATTTTTTATTATTCATAGTTTATTTTTTAAGAAAGAATTTAAGTTC
>JAZAGZ010000028.1:0-7568 GCA_036231525.1 Pseudomonadota bacterium
CTAACGTATGTCTTTGAAAGTCAAAGTTATTCTGATCTTATTGGGGGGCTCCGCGTTCGGGCTCATGGCGTCCATGAGCAGCTACCTGCTCAATGAGCAGCATAAGCGCAGCGAGATCGCCAACAATATTGCTCCTGTTGAACAGGCCCAGCTGCTATCCGAAGTTATCGCGAGAATTCGCGAAGAGTACGTGGATGCACTGGATGATGAGGAACTTGTCAACAACGCTATTGAGGGAATGCTGCAAGATCTCGACAGCCATTCCCGGTTTCTCGGTGAAGATGATTACGAGGACGTACGGATAAGTACGACTGGCCAATACATTGGGGTCGGACTCGAAATCAGCCTTGAGGAAGGTGAAGTTAGAGTAGTTGCACCGCTGGATGATACGCCGGCGCAGCGCGCTGGCATCCTTCCCGGTGATGTTGTGATCTCAGTTGATGATATTGCTGTAGACAGACAAAACACTGCGACAACCATCACCAGAATGCGCGGACGGCCTGGAACGCCTGTGACTCTTGATGTCATGCGTGAGGGGGCGGACGAATCTCTGCACTTTGCCCTGACCCGAGTACCGATATATGTGAAGACGGTTCAGGCTGAGTACCTCGGCGACGGATACGGGTACATCCGACTCAATGGGTTCACTGACAACACAGGAACAGAGCTGGAAGCTGTCGCTCGGGAGTTAGTTGATCAGCAAGATCTGCGAGGTGTAGTACTTGATCTGCGTAATAATCCCGGGGGTGTGTTGGATTCGGCGGTTGAAGTGGCGGACGTGTTTCTAGAGCGTGGACTCATCGTTCGCGGCAAAGGACGCATTCAAGAGGCACGATTCGAAGAATATGCGAATCCCGGTGATATTTTCTCAGGCATAGCGGTTGCTGTTCTTGTCAACAGGGGATCTGCTTCTGCTTCGGAGATCGTGGCTGGGGCTCTTAAAGATCATCATCGCGCACGTATCGTAGGTGAACAGACTTATGGGAAAGGATCAGTGCAAACTATAATTCCACTTTCGGATGGTCGCGCACTGAAACTAACAACCTCACACTACTTAACCCCATCCGGGCAGGCTATTAACGGCACGGGAATACAACCCGATTACTCGGTATCTGCACAAAATGCGACACAGCAGTACCGGGGTCCAGGCAGCGATATTACGCCGGTTGATGACAACCAACTTCAAGAAGCGCTCCGCGTCATTGGACACAATTCGTTGGCGCTTAGCAGAGCTCCATAAAGTTTGCTGACGCTAAGTTTTGGGTATAAAGAGGAGGTTCGTTGGTAGAGGTCTCAATAGCCGGATGGTATGGCTAGGCAGAACAGCTTCACCCTACCGCCCTTAGATTGATCATTAACGATACGAGGACATGTTTAGGTTTTACAGCGTTCTTGGCCGTTGGCTCCACGCTTATCGTAGATTATTGTGGTGTTTGGCGGCGTTTGCCATCCTAGTTTTTGTCGGCACCATATTTTGGTCGGAACCGACGGACGATCAAACGTACGCGCTCAGCTCCATTGTCCTTTTACTGTGGGTGCTCAGTCTAATTGTGGTGAGCCAAGCATTCTCTACTCCCGCACCAGGATTCAATCCGGCGGCGGGCTTGATGGACAGAATTAGGGTGCGAGTCGCGCGTGGTTTCAGATGGATCATGGCTATCACTACGACGGGACTCTTCTGCTTTGTGATTCTGCTATCTTTTAAGGCGGCAGGTTTACTCCTTAGGGGCTGAGCAGAGGGTGCAAACGTTAGGTTGATGGGCGTTGGTGATTGACAGAGCAGAACATTGGTAGAAACCACATTAAATGAGCAATTTTTACGAGAATGTGAGTGTTTCGGATGCGGGGCATCTAATTCGAATGGATTACAGTTGAAGGTTCATCTTGATCCCAGCGATTCAGAGCGAATAGTTGGGCGTTTCACGCCCAGTGAAGCATTTATTGGGTTCCCTGGGATCACACACGGAGGAGTTGTATTTACTGCACTTGATTGCATGGCGACCTGGGCAGGCATGATGCTTATGGAAGGCCCAAAGGCACTTTGGTTATTGAGGAACGCACAAGTTACCTATCATCGACCAGCGCGAGAAGGGGAACCACTGAATCTGTCCGCGACGATTCCAAAGCGAGCAAAACTCGGAACATCGCAACTCGTGCACAATGAAGCTAGAAACGAAGCTGGCGACTTGCTGGTGCACGGCCGATACAAAATTGTTCCCTTGACAGCTGACAAATTTAAATCGGTGTTGGCAATAGATGAGATGCCGCAAGATTGGGCGTCGTGGCTAGACCTGCCCGCTTCTAAATAACGCTGATTTCAGAGTAAGGAGATAAAATATTTAGTGGGCCAAACTCGTGATTGGATCTACCGGCCCCTACAGCGCGTGGGCGCTCTAAAAATTAATGGTGATCGGAGGCGGCATGAAAATGTTTCGTATGCAGATGTGACAAAGTCGTACGGTGAAAAAGATTCTGACGGGCTCTGGAATATTCCCGCAGCTGACCGCAACAAAGAGCCCATTCTTACAGTGCTTCAAAATGCCCTTCCAACGAGAGGTCTAGTAGTGGAAGTTGCCAGCGGCACAGGTCAGCATGTGATCCACTTCGCTAAAAACCTCGGCGAACTTACCTGGTTACCGTCTGACCCAGATATCGAATTTCGCAAATCAATCGAGAAACGGATAAGGGATTCCGGGTTGGAAAACGTGAGGAAGCCGCTAAATCTGAATGTTTTGGATAATCCTTGGCCAGTTAGTGAGGCGAATGCGGCTATATGTATCAATATGATTCATGTCGCGCCCTGGAAAGCAACGCGAGCGCTTATTCATGGGGTGGAACACATTCTATCTGAGGAAGGCGTATTGTTTATGTATGGGCCCTATCGCCGCGCCGGAACACACACTGCCCCAAGCAATGCGGCGTTCGACGTGCGCCTTAGAAACCAGAATCCGGATTGGGGGATACGAGACCTGGAAGATGTTGAGAAACTCGGGGAGCGAGTCGGATTATTTTTAGATACGGTGGTCGAGATGCCGGCGAATAACCTTAGCCTTGTGTTTAGACTCCAGCGTTAATATCTCGTAGCAAAACCCTGACAGAATGTGTAACGTGAACAAGACTCTATGTTTGAATTTTACAAAGGGACGTGACCATGGCACAGGCGACCGCGAGACACATACTGGTTGAGAATGAGGAATTCTGTGAACAACTTAAGGATCAGATAGCAGATGGCGCAGATTTCTCGGTACTCGCTAAAGAACACTCCACCTGTCCTTCCGGACAGCGGGGTGGTGATCTTGGGTCCTTCAGTCCAGGCCAGATGGTTCAGGAATTTGACTCGGTCGTGTTTAGTGCGACAGTCAACGAGGTTCAGGGGCCGGTAAAAACCCAGTTTGGCTATCATCTTATTGAGGTTACAAATCGAACCGAATGATTTCCCGTTTCCATTCATGAAACATTTAATTTATTCGCCGTGCTTAGTATTTGTGTTTTTGCTCATGAGCACGATCTCGATGGATGTGGCATTTGGGAATGCAGAGTTAGATAGCAACCGGGATCGTTGGGCAAACGCCAACGTATTGAACTACGAATACCGGTATCAGAAAGTCTGTTTATGCCATCGAGACATGCCGTCTGACACCATCGTTACTGTCCACGAAGGTAATATCATTGGAGTTCGGTACGACCGTGAGAATTATCTCAATGAAATTCCCGTTGCCCCTGAGAAATATGGCTGGTTCAGAACTGTTGATGATTTATTTTTGCTGATAGCCCGTGCTTTGGAGCATGAGGCGACCGTTCGTGTTAGCTACGAGCAGGCGCTTGGATACCCCACACTGATTTACATCGACTATGAGCAGGACATGATAGGTGAGGAAGTGGAACTGCACGTTTTGGAGTTGTACGAGTTAGTTGATTAATCAAATTGACTCATGTCATGCAGTGAGGCAGACAGGAAAAGATGCATATTTGTCAGTTAACATTAATGCTCGATATTGACCCTTTCTCTGCTCACCCGTACAGTGATGGAAGCGCTCGAAGAAGCGCGTGTGGTGGCGGTCTGCCGAAAATGCGTCTTTTATAGGGGTTAGGGTCGATTGCTAGTCAGATGGCTCGGTTTTACGTCGTTGATCGAGGCACTTCGAATCAGAAGAAAAACGGCGCGAGAGTCTGTTTTGATGAATATTTATGTCGGAAATTTGTCCTATACATTAGAAGAATCCGAACTGCAGGATGCGTTTGCGGAATTCGGTGAAGTTTCTTCCGTAAAGATCCTAACGGATCGGGAAACGGGGCGATCCAGAGGCTTTGGATTTGTTGAGATGCCTAATCAGGCTGAGGGCGAAGCTGCTGTGGCGCAACTAAACGGAAAAGATGTTGGCGGACGAGCGCTGCGGGTAAACGAGGCTAGACCTCGTGAGGAGCGCTAAGCCTCCTCGTCGACCGCGTTCTTTGGGAAAATAGATTTCCCATAATTACAGCGTCGGATGTAGCCCTGAAAGCAAAATGGAGCTGGTGGGCGGTTGAAGCGAGAATCGACCGGTAGGGTTGATCTCGACGGCGCACTTTGTCGCGAACTCGGCGCAGATCTTGCGGCCCCAAGTGTATGCGTGTGGACCTGGCTGGTTGTCATGCCAATGATACGAAGTGTGCGACAGAGAGCCTGATAGCTCCGCGGAAAGATTCGATGATTATTAAAAACGAGAAAGACGTCACGCGGGCAGCTCTTGAAGTCATGGAGCGGACCACAGACCCTCGACTTCGAAAGATCATGACCTCGCTCATTGAGCATCTACACGGATTCATCCGGGACGTCGAGTTGACAGAGAAGGAATTCCGAGCTGCAACAGAGCTTCTCAACGATATCGGTCAACAGAAAACTGATACCCATAACGAGATGGTGTTAATGGCGGGGTCCTTGGGAGTCTCTTCTCTGGTGTGCCTGCTGAACAACGGGAATAATGGTCAGACTGAGACCAGCCAGTCAATGCTCGGCCCTTTTTGGCGGCTAAATTCGCCAAGAACAGAAAATGGAGAATCAATCGTTCGCTCGGAAACGCCAGGGGCCAGAATATTCGTTAACCTGTGTTATGTAGACACAGAGGGATCCCCACTTGAAGGTGTTGAGGTTGATGTCTGGCATGCGTCCACGGTTGGTCTCTACGAGAGCCAAGACCCCACACAGACTGGCATGAATTTGCGTGGTAAGTTCATCACCGACGAAACAGGCCGCGTCTGGTTCAGTTCCATTAAGCCTTCCGGGTATCCGATACCGACGGACGGTGTAGTTGGAAAGTTGCTAGCAGCACAAAGTCGCCACCCCTTCCGACCAGCGCACCTCCATGCGTTAGCTTTCAAGGAAGGGTTTAAAACACTGATCTCACAGATTTTCTCCGACGATGACGAGAAACTTGGCACCGATGCCCAGTTCGGAGTCACTGAGGCGCTCATAGCGAGATATAAGCGTCACGATGAGCCAAATTCTGCGGAACCGTCGATCGATGTCCCTTGGTACACATTAAACTGCACGCTGGTTATGGAGCCCGGTAAGGCAGAGCTACCGCAACCGCCCATCAAGTAGACTCGTCTGCTTGGTTAATCGAGTGTGAGCTCATTACCGAGGAGACCTTCCCCGGAGAAAGCTGTCAGCAAAACGTTATCGTGAGAGGGAACCACGAGAATTTTTTCTGTAAGTAATCCATTTAACCAGGTAAGTTGCGACATCAGTGCTTGAGGGTCTTCGCCAATTCGGTTCATGGTCGCTTCAGGCCGGAGCCTTATCTCAGTTACGTTGTCAATGGACCAGCCGATGTCGCCGACAAGAAGGTACTCGGCACCGGTCTCAAGCTGGATGTATACCATCTGGTGACCCGGGGTATGACCGGGGGCGCTGATGAGCACCATTCCGGGCGCGACAGGTAGCAGCTCATCGTAATCGACTACGATGTAATCTTTGGCTAGTTCTTCGGTGAGCTGAATCTCGGGGAGTTGGGGTGAATTGATCAAAGTGATCACCTGCGCGCGCGTCAAGATGGTCTTCTGCGCAATCTCGGCGCGATGAGAACCTCGCAGTACACCTGCTACATGGTCACCGTGTTCATGGGTAATCACAATCATATTTGCCTGCCGCAGGGCGGACTGCACAATATCGTTTCGATCCTGCCAGTAGGGTTCGTCTCGACCGAAACCATAGAACCGGTGAACAGCCTCATCCATCCCGGCATCAATCATGATGAAGCCGTTGGAGTAAACGGCCTGAAAGGCCGTGCGCGCGGAAATGAATGGTTCGTCACTACCGTCTTCTATAACCGCGGCATAGGTTCGGTGGCTTTCCGCGAACTTTATGAAGTTGACAGATTCCGGGCGCGGCCCGGGAATGTATGTTGATGCCTGGCGAACACGCTGCAGCAAATCAGGCGGGTATCCGGGTTCTTGGGCAGTGGCCCTTGAAACGACCGTACTTGCGAGGGTTAATCCAAGCAAAAAAGCAGCTTTGCGTTTCATCGTTCCGTTTGTGACAGTGGTGGGTGGTGATGCAGAATCACGCGAGTGTTTTTGATTACAGAGTTTTGATCAGCGCTAAATGAAGGGTGCTGGGAATCTTATCGCTGCCAAAATTCAAGCGTCCGCTATTAGGCGGCACAAAGTTAACTACCTCTGTTCTCCGTCCCTCAATCATTGTTTCTGCTGATGGATGCGCATTCATAGCGGCAGCGTTACTACCTCCGGTAAAAGCCTTCATGAATATGACGCCTAGAATCAGTCCGACAAAAATGCCAACTATCAGCATGAAGCTGTCATAAAAGCGTCGATCTTGTCTGTTCAAACGTAGCTCCCTGTATATGCAGGCGGATCATATCGTAATACATTGGGCCTCAAAGGGAATGGTTCACTGCGTGCTGTTTTGATCAGTCCGTGGAGTTGCTTTCGAGTTCTGCCAGTCTGGTTTCCAGAGCCTCCAATTTTTCTCGTGTCCTACTCAATACGGCCATCTGTACGTCGAACTCCTCCCGGGTAACCAAATCCATTCGGCTTAGCGCTGATTGCAGAAGAGATTTGAAATTACGCTCCATGTCTTCACCCATGGACTTTAAGTTGCCTGGCACAGAGTCAACCAGCTGTTTGGCCAACTCGTCCAGTGTGGGGCGATCGGATTTTTCAGTCATTTCATTACCGCGTGGTTATCAAAGTTTAGAATCAGTGGGGAAAACGACCCCATTAAAAGTCTCCAGAAACAGAACATGATACCCTCGGTAGGCACAGGCAGGGGCTTAACATAATCTGATTCGTGCGGAGAAGAATCATGAGACGATGCGGAACGAAGCCATCTAACCTGTTTATTGTCCTGCTCGTGCTCTCGCCCGTGCTGGCGCAGGAGTCGGGGTATGATCCGCGTGACCTGTCTGGTGTGTGGTATGCGGGTACTGACTACCAGGGGGATGCTACTGAGCCGGGCGCTACAATTGCTTTCGGACCAGACATGCCGCTTGTTACGTCCGAGGGGCTCCAGCGTTACAGGCAGAACATCCCTACGGTGACGACCGACTCGCGTGTGCCAGCCGTGGATG
>JAZAGZ010000029.1:0-10637 GCA_036231525.1 Pseudomonadota bacterium
GCCATGGTGATACCGGTTCCACGGTAGGCATCGTATAAGACCTCAAGCTGGTCCGACGGTACATTTGAGGACGAGGACCATGAGACATCGCTATAACTTACGTCGCTGGCAATAGAGAAACTGACAAACTGCTCGTCTGCCCGGTAAATCTCCTCATCACTGAGCAAGACTACTGCCTCGCCAACTTTTCCTATGGCCTGGACAGCGCCAGACAATTGGCCCGCAAGGAGCATACGTTCGACTAGTGCGCCGGAATCAGTCAGCAAAATTAGCGAATTATCACTTGCGATCACTATGAATTGTGGAGCAGCTATGGCACCACTTAACGCTGTAATGCCTTCTGCGACCTGTTGATCATTGAAGTACAAACGTTCCCCAAGCAATGTTGTGCGATCTCCCGCTACAGCGTAGCTTGAATGAACGGGTGGCACTTCAATACCGTACCAACTCAGAAGCCATCCCGTCCGAACATAGCGTTGATCGAGACGCAGATCGACGAGATGATTCAAGGCAATCCCTGTAATGCTCAAGAAGATCAAAAAAACCATCGACCCCAGACCGATCCATCGGTGCCAATACCGAACCCCGTGCCTTGATCGAGAGCGCTTAGAACTATTCACCTAGGCCTCTTGATTCCTGTATGAGAAAAAGGACAACCTCTGTTACGCCTCTTAGCGCATTAACCGAGAGGGTTGCGCCAGTAATTCCATCTATTTGCCGATCCAAGCCAACACCTTGTTGCTCACTACCGATCAGACGTGCCCCTAAAAACTGATCAGTGAAAAACGGATAACGTACTTCCCAACCTCGTATCTCACGGAAAACAAGTACCCGGATCATTTCAATAGCATCGCCTTGAGCTACAACACCAATCGTAATGGGCCTATCCTTACCAATCTCATCCAGGATCCACGCACTCTTGCCCCCACTAATCCAGTAGCTCACTCGTAGAGCATTAACAGGATGATCTAATATTTCCTCTAGTACTTCTCGTCGCTCATTATTTATCCAGATCACTTCAACCTGAGGTTCACTGTCTGGAAAAGCGGCAGCCAAAAATTCTTCTGTTTCCATGTAGACGCCCATCTGACCGTAGACAGCGCTCGCTAGGCCCCAAAGCACGATAGGCAGAACACTTCTTAACCACCATGTTGTTACCCGATCAGCCATTTCCTTCCGCTAGCTTAAGACATGACAAAACCCCTGGGCCAAAAGGCCCAAGGGCTCCAAAATTGCACAACAACCGACCAGGCACTAAAACTGGTAGGCCATACCTACATTAAATCCGGTGTAGCTGCTTCCTTCCTTTGATAGCTGAGTGTAATCACGGTTTGCAATATCAAATTTAAATACAGCGTTCGGGTGAGCAAAGTAGCTCAGTCCAGCCCTAAACTCGTCAAATTGATCTCCAGCGACAGCGCCATCTACAGTTTCAGAACGGGCGAAGATCCCCCAACGCTCGTTGAGTCTCCAACTCGGCTCTATGTAAAAACCTGACTGACCAGCAACACCTGCGGCCTCAACAGCTGTACCGGAAAATTCCCAATCTGCATAGAGCGCCCGGAGCTGAAATGGCCCGTTTGTGTAGATCATGTGAGCTTCAATCAAAGCCCCATCGTCAAGCCCATCACCCGGTGCGGCACTAGGATCACTTTGGTACTGCCAGGTCGCAGCAACATCTAGTCCCGGTATTCCTGTGTATCTCACACGGCCTGTAAAGGCAAAATCCGTTGCAACAGCATTTGCAACCTTTTGCCTGCCTTTTCGGACTCTAAATGCATTGCTACCAGACGTATACATTTCCAATCCGGAGTGAAACCCCGCATTCCAACTCAAACCGCTTGCATTATTGCCGACCAGTTGAGCACCGCCCTCCCACCAAGTAGCAGGAACGATAGCGCTTTCAACAGCATTACGCTCAACACCGTAGAATGTTGTGGGCTCATGAGTTTCGTTGAGTATGCCAACCGGAAGTACAAATAGACCGCCCTGAACGGCAAGCTCATTACTTAGGTTAACTTGTACAAACGCCTGCTCAATCTCCACTTCGCCAGGTTTCCCCTCACCAGCTAGTGAGTGTTCAACCTCTAACTCCGAGAAAAAGCTGATTCGATCATTAAATTCATGTGCAAAGAACAGAACGAACCGGTGAAAGTCCATTTTATCTGTGTCGTTATCGGAATCAGTCGCATTCAGATTGTTGTAGTGAATCTCACCGTAACCACCGATACTCGTCTGACTACCAACATCTCGCTCCTGAAGTTGTGTCCTGTTTAACTGTGTTACAGAGCCTGCTTCAAGAAAATCAGCTGTAGCATTGATCTGTTCTTGAAGAGCATCTATTTGCTCCTGTTGCCGCTGTATTGTTTCTTCCACAGAAGCAGTTTCCTGCGCTACTACCTGAAAACTTAGGAATCCCATTCCAAGGGATGCCAGTAAAAGTGCCCCGCGCATTTTCTATCTCCTGATTAAACAAAAATTTCGCCTGTTTACCTCCCAGTGAAATGGAGACAAAATCAACGACATGAGGACGATAACCAATCTTATATGCAAATACAAATCATTCTCATTATTATTTAAGATAAATACGCAATTGAACCTTAAAACAAGGTGTGTTCAGGCTGAGCGTACGGGCTTGGGGGGAGTGTGACGCTACGTCAGGTTAAACTAGTTTGTATAGTTTGCAGCCTGAGCATTATCGCCCGGAGAGATTGGGCGCAATTGTGGGAACTTCACCACCGTGCCAGGGGCTACGCGATCAAGATCCAAGTCAGGATTGTATTGCCGAATTAACCAGACCGGCACCTCATACGTCTGCAGGGCTAGTTCCCACAAGGATTCCCCGGACCGGATGACATGATCCTGGGTGTTTGTCACCTGATACGCCAAAAAGAAAGATTCTTGCGTCTGGCGTTGGTAAGCAATACGTCTCCCTTCAAAACGGGCCACACTCACCTGAGAGAAATCAAGTTTCAGTCGATTACCGATTAACACGGCCTGCCGAAAAGGCATGTTATTGACGTCACGAAGACGTTGGGTTCGAATCTCCAGCCAATCGGCATAGTGCCCTAAGGTCTCAAGCGCTTGGACCTCAATGGTCTGGTCCTCACGCACGAGATAATCACTTGGATCAGCAGCCATCTCTGCCTGCACACTAGCAAGCACGTTAGTTTCAAGAGGCTCCCCAAGTGGATCTCCGGCAGCGCCCCCCGAAGACGACTCCAGCTCAACAATATCGTTGTCCACGATGACAGCTAATGCTGCCTCAACCGCTAATTGGTCGACCTCCGATGCATATGGAGGCTGAGCCCTCACGGGCGTAGCTTCTACTGCGGGGGACGAAAGCACAACATCTGTTCCTGATCCCAGTTCTACCCTCACCTCAGGCGGTAAAGTTAACGCAGTCTGTAAAGATCCGCTGATCTGCAATTCCTGACCCACGTAGATGCGATTCGCATTAATAATCCCATTCTGCGCTTGCAAAGCGCCTGGGCTAACACCATACATCCTCGCGATGCGATCAATACTGTCCCCGGCACGCACTACGTAGGTGGAATCAGCAGAGAGCGGCATAACCCCATCTTGTTCAGCTAGCGTAATCGGAACAGTTCCATCATTACCCGGAAGGCGCAATACCTGTCCTTCACGAATAAAATTCCGACTTCTCAAATTATTAAGTGCAACTAGAGAAGCTTGACTAACGCGATACCGTTCTGCAATGTCAGAAACTGTGTCGCCACGTTGCACGCGATGCATTATGTCTGGCTTTTGCGCTGTGAATCGTTGTGAATCAGGCACACTTACCATCAACTCGGAAGAATTCGGTACAAGATCAACAGGAAGTCGAAGCTCAAAACCCTTGGGCACAAACTTGTCCTCGTTCCAAACCGCATCCGACAGCGAGGGGTTCCAACTCCGTAGTTCTCGATGACTCATATCAAACGCCGCCGTAAGGGTCGACGTCGTGAGGAAATCAGGAGTCTCAAGAATCGTTGTACGGTCATCACCAAGAACTGAAAGTGGCCCAAAGTACTCTTCGGCTTTCGCATCTACATCGGAAGCGGCTAGAAATGCCACATAAAAGTTTCGCGACGCAAAGCCGAATGCACGCCCATCGTACTCACGTAGAATAACTTCTATGCGATCCGTTCCCATTCTGCGAACGGCATTGCGCATACCAGCCTGACCATGATTGTAGGCCGTAATTGCCAACGCCCAGTTTTGAAGCACATCATAGTTATCTCGAAGTAATCGTGCCGCCGCGACAGTTGAGAAATACGGGTCACGACGTTCATCGACAATGTGATCAATACGCATATAGCGAAGGCCCGTGGACCGGGTAAACTGCCACATGCCAGCTGCTCCTACCTTGGAATAAGCCGTGGGATCAAATGAAGATTCCACATGAGGCAAAGCCACTAACTCCGCCGGCACGCCCTGTTCGCGCAAAACGTTACGAATATATGACTTCCAACGACCGGCCCGAATGTACCCGGCCCGGAAACGATCGGCCTGCCCGAGTTGAAACCGCACCCTGGAGGCCGCAGCAGTGAGTTCTTCGTTCGATATTTCCTGAGGCCACAAAGACAACACATGCTGTTCTTGGCCCGTCAGGTTGTTTCGATTCCCTTCACTGAGAGTTCTGAGCGTATTTCGAATGTCATCCAGCGCCAACTGCATCTGGCGGTTCCGAGAACGTCGCGATGCACCATCCTCAAACTGGATCGTGCGATACACAACCGATAGGTCACGCGTATCGTGGATAAACCCACTGCTCGTATCGATCTCCGTATATACGCGAGTCCAGAAAAGAATATCGGGCTCAATAGCTGCTGGTCGTGGAAGCTCTTGAGCAATCACGCTCGCCACCATACCCATCAAAAAAGACGCAAACACTGTCCATACAGTAATTGCGCACAGAACACTTTTGGATCGGATTGTAAATTCCAAGTTCACTCTACTGTAAGGCATCCAAAAATAACTGAGATTCCAGCGAAGATTGAAGACATATGCCCATTCTCAAAAGAGAACACTAATTTAAATCGCTTTATGAGGATCAGACAAGCTTTTACAAGCTTGCCTGCACTTATAATTCTCTCTTTATTTACACATAAGGTCATAAAAACAACTCACAGTACCTCCTGGTTACACTGTTGGCGAGTCTTTTAATCATGCCTGCGTAACCGCGAGGCTACCTTGAGAAAGCCCAACGCGGTAATTGGCATAATAACCGCATAGAGAAGCGAAACGATGGCTAGAGGTGGGCTTTCCAATAAAGTTAATGTCACCAGAAGCGCTAACGAAATATTCTGCACCCCAACCTCGTATACAAGCGTCACTTGTTGGGCTGCAGATAATCCAGAAACTCTGCCAAGCGCGTAACCCATGCCCATGGAAAGAAGGTTTAAGGTTAACACCAAGAGACCAGCCTGAACGAAGTTCTCTAGCACAACTTCCCAACTGGCTGCTGCCGCAGTCACAATCAGGACAATCAAGACGTACAGCGTAACGGTTCGAAGTAACTCGACGAGGCGGGCTGCTAGTTCTGGACGAAATCCCCTGAAAACCATGCCACAGCTAATCGGGATAATCGTAATCATAGCCAACTGGCGGATCATCGCGCCTGCTGGCACGTCCGGTGCGCTTCCTTGATCCAAGTAATAGTTGAGTGCGAAATAAGCAAACAACGGAATAGTAAAAATAGTGATTACGCTTTCAATTGCCGTTAGCGTGACAGACAGCGCGACATCAGCACGAGCTGCAAACGTATATGCGTTAGAAGTGACGCCGCCAGGACAGGCCGCAAGCATGATCGCGCCTGCTGCTATCACAGGACTGGGCGCTAATATTGCAGACAATAAAAATGCCAGCGCTGGCAGCAAGAACAATTGCCCTACAAGTCCTGTTGCTACAGCCTTTGGGAAGACAATCACCCGCTTTAAATCCGTAACAGTGAGAGAAAGGCCCATCCCTAACATAACGGTTATCAGAGCTAACGGTATGGCTACGGTATAGAGAAGATCAGAAAGGATCACAACGATTACACCTCACACTAAACCAAAGGGTTGTCGGCGAATAATAACTGCTTCCCGCTCAGGACCAGTGGAAATGATATCTATGGGCGTCTGAAGAATCTCTTCGATTCGCTCTAGATAACTTCGCGCCTCTTTGGGTAACTCCCGATAAGTCGTAATGCCCGAAGTGGAAGTCTGCCAACCCGGCAGACTCTCATAAATTGGCTCACAATCACCATAGTGCTCCATCAGCAATGGTGGCGCCTTAAGCGGCACACCATCGAGACAGTACCCCGTGCAGATTTTGACCTCTTCGAGTCCGTCTAACACATCGAGTTTTGTCACGGCTAGGCCTGTCAGAGAGTTAATAAACACGGCGCGCCGTAAGGAAATAGCGTCAAACCAACCACAACGCCTCGGACGCCCCGTCGTAGCACCGAACTCTGCTCCTACCTCGGCAAGGCGCTGCCCCATATCATCAAAAAGTTCTGTAGGGAAAGGCCCGGCACCAACACGTGTTGTATAAGCCTTAACGATACCCAATACGTAATCAACTTGACCAGAACCCATTCCAGTACCTGTCGCCGCCCCACCAACAGTCGTATTGGAAGATGTAACGAAGGGATAGGTTCCAAGATCGATATCCAACATAGTTCCCTGTGCACCTTCAAATAGCACACTGCTTTCTGCGGCCTGCAGCTCATCCAAAATCTGAGTTACGTCGGCAACCATGGGCTTCACCCGCTCGGAAAGCATAACAATCTTCTGAAACTCCTCGTCAAATAAAATCGGATCCATCCCATAATATTGCTGTAGAAGAAAGTTGTGCAGATCAAGGAGACTTCGGAGTCTTCCCTCAAGAAGGTCTGGAGAAAATAGGTCGGAAATTCGCAGTGCACGGCGCGCAATCTTGTCCTCATACGCAGGACCAATGCCTCTGCCTGTCGTACCAATCGCCTCTTTTCCGCGAGCTTTCTCTCGAGCATTATCCAATGCTTCATGTGAGGAAAGTATTAGTGGACAGGCCGGTGAAATTCTAAGCCGTTCCCCGACCGGTACTCCTTTGTTCAGAAGTTCATCCATCTCCTGAACTAACGCCTCAAGAGAAACGACGACCCCGTTACCGATAAGACAACTGACACTATCTCTCAAAATACCTGACGGAATTAAGTGCAGAACAGTCTTCTCACCATCGATGACGAGAGTATGTCCCGCATTATGCCCACCCTGGAAACGAACCACAGCATGCGCCTGCTCGGCTAAGAGATCGACAATTGCACCTTTACCTTCGTCGCCCCACTGAGTACCGATTACGATAACATTGCGGCCCACTGGAACTACCCTCTAACGAAATACAATAATGCAAGTCCGACGATTACGAGCCCAAGCCCAAAACTTTTGAGTTGCCGATCTTCAAACTCAGCCATTGCCGCCAAACCTCGCCGCCAACTACTCGGACTCGCAAATGGGAATAGACCCTCGATAATCAGGTAAAAGGCAAAACCCGCGAACAGATCTGACCAGGCCAAAATCCTAGCCTCCTATAAACTAGACTATTGGGTTACCGAAAAAAGAGTTCTTAAGGGGTGTCGCCCATTTCATTCTGGAGATACTGGAAGAACTCGCTGTCCGGACTCAGAACCAAAACGTCCTGCTGACCGCCAATCGATGCCCGATAAGCTGCCATGCTACGATAGAACGAGTAGAACTCAGGGTTCTGAGTATAGGCATTAGCATACGTCTCAGCCGCCAGGGCATCACCCTCACCACGCATGCGCTCAGCATCCCGGTAAGCTTCCGCCAGAAGTACCGTCCTTCGTCGGTCCGCATCCGCCCGAATGCGCTCTGCCTCTTCCTCACCCTCGGCCCGCAATTGCGCTGCCACTCGTCCACGCTCCTGCTGCATACGCGAAAACACTGAGCCACTGACCTCATCAGACAACTCAATCCTCATTACACGCACATCAACGACCTCAATTCCAAGCGCCGGGGTCTGATTAGCGGCCGTTACAAGCATCTGGTTCATCAGCTCAGAGCGTTCCGCTGCCACAACTTCTTGGACGGTACGTCTTGAGAACTCTGCTTTGATACCCTCTCGTATGATCGCCGAGAGTCTCTGTTCAGCAAAAAGTTCGTCGCCCCGAGCAGATCGGTAATATTGCGCAGGATCAGTGATCCGCCAAGTAATAAAATAATCCACAATGAGATTCTTCTGCTCACCTGTCAGAAAACGTTCTTCCGACTCTTCGTACGTCAAAATACGATCAGGATATCGAGTAACGTTGTTAACAAATGGAATCTTGAAGTGAAGCCCAGGCTCGTAATCTGCTTTTACGATCTCACCAAAACGAAACTTAAGCACGTGCTCGCGTTCATCAACGGTGAAAAGAGTCATCTGCACAGCGGTCACAATTAGAAGCACCGCGACCAGCGAGAAATTGAATTTCGGAATCATTTTGAAAACTCCAGGTTAACGCGCATCGCGCACAAGTGCGCTGCTAGAACCACTACTTGTCATAGGTGATGATTGTGAGGGTCCATCCTGCCGTGCATCAGGGCGCCGGTCTACAAGCCGGTCTAATGGCAGATAAATCATGTTACCGCCACCTCCTTCGGAAGAATCCAGCAACACCTTCGTTGAATTACCTAAAACCTGCTCTAGCGTATCTAGATACATTCTCTGTCTCGTAACCTCTGGAGCTTTTTCATACTCCAGAAGGATTTGCACGAAACGGTCAGCCTCACCTTCAGCATCGGCGACCACCCTTGCCCGGTAGGCCTCAGCATCTTGAAGCTGACGAGCAGCTGCTCCACGTGCTTTCGGAAGGATATCGTTGGCATACGCCTCAGCCGCCAATCCCATACGCTCCTTATCTTCCCGTGCACGGATGGCGTCCTGGACACTCTCCTCCACATCCCGTGGAAAATTAGCATCCTGTAAGTTCACTTCATAAACAGTGATACCGGTACCGTAAGCATCAAGCGTCGACTGAATTAATGTCTGCGTGTCAGCTGCTACCTGCGCCCGTCCCTCAGTCAAGATAAATTCCAGAAGGTTTTTACCGATCACTTCGCGAATAGCACTACCAGTCACGTCTCGTAGAGTCTCTACAGGGTTTCTTAAGTTGAATAAATAGGCCTCGGGATCTGTGCGCCGATACTGCACAACGAGGTCTACTAACACAATGTTCTCATCCTCGGTCAGCATGCTGCCCTGGTAATCAAAGCGCTCGGTTACATTGGTATTGATTAACTCCACCGAGTCAACTGGCCAGGGTATACGCCATCGGAGTCCTGGCTGGGTCACAGTTTGAAATGCACCGAATCTAAGTACCATTCCCCGCTCCGCATCGTCGACAATATAGAACCCCATAAGAGCCCACGCACCGACCGCAACGACAATGAAGGTATTAAACATACCTTTACCAATAGGTGAGCGGCCTCCGTCGGCCCCGTTACCACCACGCCGACCACGCCCACCTAACAGACCAGAAAACTTGCGTTGTAGATCCCTAACAACTGCATCAAGATCTGCAGGACCCTTATCACCGCCGCCTGATTGCCAAGGGTTACCCTTGTCTTTGTCGTCCCAACTCATAAATCACATCCTCTGAAAACTGTCATTAGACAACCCTTCTTGAATACAAAGTGCCTTCCATCTCTTTGATGTTAACGCTACATCGAGCGTCCAGCCACCCGACTCGTGACTCTGCTCGGCTCGAACCGCCTGAAGCTCAAAAAGCCTGGCCCGCAGCCTACTGTCGGCGGGACCCAACTCAAGCCGACCTAACACTTGGTCACCCACAGCACAAACCCTGACTACTTCGGAGAGTTCCTCCAGCCCCTCTCCTGTCACCGCAGATACCCATAACTTGGGCCTATTTGCACCCTTCCATGCCGAGCCATTAAGCCCCTGTGGGTGCCGGCGTTCCACCTCATCAGCTTTATTGTACACCTGAATACACGGGACGTTAGCAGCCCCAATCCCATCCAGCACCTCCTCAACCTGTCGCCTACGGTCCTCATGGTAAGGGTCGCTGGCATCAATGACGTGTACAAGCAAGTCAGCTTCTCGTGTCTCTGTTAGAGTCGCCCGAAAGGCCGCAACAAGCTCATGAGGCAAATCTCTGACGAAACCAACAGTATCTACTAGTAGCACCTCATCCAACTCTCCCGGGGATAACCGTCTAATCGTCGGGTCAAGTGTTGCAAACAACGTGTTACGAGCTTTCACTTCTGCACCACTCAACGCATTAAATAAGGTTGTCTTACCAGCGTTCGTATAGCCTACTAACGCCACAGTCGGCACTCGAGCCCGCCGGCGCTCTCTTCGACCCAGCTCCCGCTGTTTCTCAATACGATCAAGCCGATTTTTTAGATACTTGATTCGGTGTCCGATGAGGCGTCGATCTGACTCAAGCTGGGTTTCACCTGGTCCTCGCAATCCGATACCACCTTTCTGACGTTCTAAGTGGGTCCAGCCGCGGACTAATCTGGTCGATAGGTGTTCAAGTTGGGCAAGTTCGACTTGGATTTTCCCCTCATGAGTTGCTGCTCGTTGCGCAAAAATGTCCAAAATCAACCCATTGCGATCAAGTACACGCGCCTCAAGCAACCGTTCCA
>JAZAGZ010000030.1:0-7756 GCA_036231525.1 Pseudomonadota bacterium
CGAAGTGTCAGAATGCATTCCCTATCCGTTGACGACTATTGCTATTGCACCGTACTTGAATGAGATTGAGATTCTTGAGGACAGGGTCCTAATCAGAACCGAGTTCTTTAATGTGGAGCGCACAATTTACATGGATGGACGGGGACATCCTCAGAGCGGCGAGCGCACTATCCAGGGTCACTCGATTGGTTCGTGGGAAGGAGACGTCTTGGTCGTTGATACGACACTCTTCTCGGACAGCCGTACGGGTAATCTCAACGGAGTTCCTGGGGGGTCCCAGAAACATGTCGTGGAGAGTTATCAATTGAGTGAGGATCGTACCCAATTATTAGTCGAGTTTATCGTTGAAGACCCCGAGTATATGGTGGAACCTATGATTGGCAGGGTCGCGTGGGACCATGCACCTGACCGCGAGATCTTGCCATTTGGCTGTGATCCAGAGAACGCGAGACTTTATGAGTTCCAATGAGATTTCTAATGACCGCTCTTGGCAGTTAGCGACCATTCGCTGAGCTTGAAGATTATGAAAGTTTTATTCATCGCACTGCTTTTGTTGGTATTACCGCCAGTTGCGTCGACTCATCACTCCCGTGCGGAGTATGTTGAGGAGATAGAGATTGAAGGCAAGCTCACCGAAGTTCTTTGGCGAAACCCACATCCGGGGTTCACCATCGAAGTTGAAGAGGATGGACAGATCAAGACTTGGACACTTGAGGGGTGGAGTTCCCTCAATGGGTTCGAGCGTGCAGGAATAACTCGAGATCGATTCGAACTAGGCGATACTCTCAAGGTCTTCGGCCGTATTTCAGAACGCCGAGGGGCGCGTATTCTTGCCACGCACGTTCTATTGGCCGACGGGGCTGAGGCGGTTCTGAGGCGTGAGGCGGAGCCGTACTGGACCGAATCGGGGCATCTGGGAGGCAGGGAGAGATGGGAAGCTGAAACCCAGGCGGCGATTGTGAATGCGGCCGAAGAAAACCGGGGGATTTTTCGAGTTTGGAGCTACCCGTCACCTAACTATCGGACCCAGGTATCTTGGTCATTGACGGAATCTGCGCAGGCGGCGCGTGCGGAGTGGGACTTGATCGATAACTACGCGAATCGCTGCGAACAAATGGGTATGCCAGCGACCATGACAACGACGAATCCTTTCGAGTTTATCGACGAAGGAGGGACGATCCGGATTCGAGGGTACGAGTTCGACGTCGTTCGAACGGTCCATTTGACTGACTCTCTGGATCCAGCGACACAGCCGCCGAGCATCCAGGGCTTTTCTGTAGGCCATTGGGAAGACGAGAATACGCTTGTGATACGCACCTCTAGGATTAATTTTCCTTACCTGGGTACGAGCGGAATACCCTTGAGCGAAGACGCAGAAGTAGTCGAGCGGTACACGCTGAGCGAGGACCAGACACGGCTTGATTTCCATTTCACCATCACGGATCCGGAATTCTTTACGGAGCCAGCTACATATGAATATTACTGGCTGGCTTTGGGGGAGGAGTTTGGCCAATACGACTGTGACGTCCACTAGAGCCGAAGAGACGTTCCAGAAAGCTGGTATTGACGGAACGATGATCACCAAGGTTTAGGAGTTCACTATCATCCGGTGCTGCAAAAGAGGGACAAAGGATCTTTATTGATTGTTGGCGCTTGGCATTGGTGTTGAATCCGGAGGAGTAAGCTCGATGTTGAGGAACGTATTAGCGACAACGGCCGTCGCTCTCATAATAGTCGTCGCCTCTCAGCCAAGACTCAGGGCCCAGGGGCAGGGTGTTCCGACCCCTGAGGCATTAGCGGCATCGGAGGAGGCTCAGCAGCATATAGCAGCGGCAATGGCACTGGCCGGATCCGATTTGGTCGATAAGGCGGAAGCGCTCTGTTCCCCTGCGGGTCCCCGGCGGGCGGCGCTGGTGAGACGAGCAGCTGGGTTGCCGCCGGTCGAGGACTATGCCCTGGAGCCGACTCGGGTTTTCGAGAACCTTTATTACATTGGTTTCAGCGATGTGGGTGCTTGGGCCATCGACACGAGCGAGGGCCTCATATTAGTGGATACGCTCAATAGCCCCGATGAGGCACGCGACGTGCTGGTACCGGGCCTCGAAAAATTGGGGCTGGACCCTACTCAGATCAAGTACATCGTCATCGGACATGGTCACAATGACCACGTTGGGGGGGCGTCCTACCTCCAGCAAACGTACGGGGCAAGGATCCTGATCAGTGGGCCTGATTGGGATCTAGCGCTCTCCGGCGAGAGACCAGATCGACCGAGACCAATGCGGGACATGGTCGTGACCGATGGTCAGCTACTGACCCTAGGGGACACCACGATAACGTTGGTGCTGACTCCGGGCCACACGGCAGGCACGCTGGCTATGCTCGTGCCGGTCAAGCATCTTGGTCGCACGCACACGGCAATAATCTTTAGTGGCACACAGATGCCCACTCAGACATCCCTTGATACCTTCAGGCATGTGTTCGACGACTTTGCCCGACCGCTAGAAGCAGAGACCGCACTGGGCGGTCACCCGGGGATCGCGGATTTAGATGAGGAACATATGAAACGCTGTCTCGAGACTGGGGGGCCGTGTTGGACGCAAGCGATGAACACTCTGGAACTGAAGACACAACTTCGCCAACGGTATCCAGCCGGACCGCACCCCTTGCTCCTCGGCCCAGAACGATTCAACCGTTACATGTCTATCATGCTGGAGTGCGCCAGCGCGAAGCTTGCGGCGATGGAGTAAACCGTCAGTTTATAAAAGACCAACTAGTCTATCGTTAACAATAAATCGAGCGGAGCGATAGGACTCGGGGAAAGACTACCATTCGCGATGCTGATAAAACTTGCAAGGTTGAAAAGTAGAGAATAATTCGATGGATAAGAAAAAAAATCGCGCTTTAAGCCGACGAGATTTTCTTACGAGAACCGCCATGAGATTCTTTACGCAAGACTTCCGTGAGGTATCACCCTGACGACGTCGCTCGTGAATGTCCGCGCAAACGATCTTGAGATGTTTAGTCGAGAGATCTTCAAGCGCGCAGGTCTATCCGAAGAACACGCACAAACTCAAGCTAATATTCTTGTCTGGGCTAATTTGCGCGGTGTCGACTCTCACGGTGTGCTCCGAATCCCACGCTATCTCGACTGGTTGCGAAGAGGACTAATGAACTCAGCACCAAACGTTAGTATCACAAAGCAAACCCCCTCCTCTGTGCTCATTAATGGGGACAAAGCCCCTGGCGCACTATCCATGAGTTTTGCTATGAAACAGGCGATCGGGAAAGCACAGAAAACAGGTATTGGCTGGGCGTTCGTTAAGAACACTACTCACTCTGGACCAGTGGGATACTACGCCCAACTAGCAGTGCAAGAGGAAATGGTCGGAATCACGATCATGACTAGCCGACCCAATATGGCCTACTTTGGCTCAAAAGCAGCAGGGGTAGCCACCAATCCAATTGCAATCGCTGTGCCGGGTGGACCTGACGGTTCCGTCACGCTGGATATGGCTAGCAGTGAGCTAGCTATTGGCAAAATAAAAGATGCTCTAGCCCGTGAAGTAGCGCTACCAGAAGGCGGAGCATTAACGAAAGAGGGTAATCCGACCACGGACCCGGCTGAAGCAGCCATTCCCATGCCACTGGGTGGAGCTAAAGGATCCGGCCTCTCTCTGATGTTCGAAACCCTTGTCAGTCTTCTGATCGGACACCCGCTACTAGAGCCTGCGCTAGCTGGGAAAGAACAAGGCCACAGTCAGAACGGTCTAACTATTGCCGTTAATATTTCAACCTTTACGGGCGTTGATGATTACAAAAAACGTATGACCACCCTCGCTCAAGCTCTCAAAAAACTCCCACCCATGAAGTCCGGTGACGAAATCTTTTTACCCGGTGAGATAGAGATTCGGAAGCTCGAAGAACGACGCCGCGTTGGCATCCCCATACCTACTAGAATTTGGAACCAACTCTCCGCTTCAGCAAAAACGCTGAATGTACCAATGCCAGAAACCACTTAAGAAAAAGCTATGAGCATCTATCAGGTTCAGAAACTTATCCAGACCGTGAATCGAGAACAAAATTCACGCGAAGAATTTTTAGAGTCACGAGAATCTCTGGCTGATAAATTCGTGCTAACGGATGCGGAATATCAGGCCATTGTAGAACTTGACATCAGCACTCTCTACGAAATGGGAGTACATCCACTACTGCTCAGACCTTTCACCATTATCCACGGTGTTTCAGAACCCGATTATCTAAAAACTATCCGTGAGGGAGACTGATTCGTGCCCGTAGTATTCACTTGCTCAGTGAGCCATACGCCTGGCATTCGTGCATGGGCTGAGTCAGCAGATTCCGATCAGAAAGAACGTCTCTATTCTGGTTTCGGCGAATTGCACAAGCGTATGGAGGCGGCAAACCCCGACACCATACTGATCATTAGTAGCGAACACTTTGCAAACTTCTTCCTAGACTGTATGCCAGCATTCACTATGGGGCAGGCTGAAACGTATTTCGGCCCCATAGAGCCTTGGGTCAAAATTGATCAGGGACTAACAGCTGGAGACCCTGAGCTTTCTGCGCGACTTCTGAGCGCCTGTTACGCAGACGGCATGGAACTCAACTACGCACACGAAATGAAGCTCGATCATGGTGTCATGATCCCCCTAAGCTTTCTCGATCCATCTCGCGGACTACCCATAATTCCGCTCATCATTAATGCGATGACACACCCGATGCCAAAGCTGACACGTTGCTATGAACTAGGCCAGGCATTAGCCCGGGCTCTAAAAATGGAATCTCGTCGTGTTGCCGTCATCGCAGCGGGAGGCCTGAGTCACGCACCAGGCGAACGCATGCATGGAGAGATTGATACTGAATTCGACCAAGAATTTATACGTCGTCTCGTCGCGAACGAGGTGAACGCTTTCACATCTTATACAGATCGAGAAATAGAGCGAACTGGTCTCGGGACACATGAAATTCGCTCCTGGATAACCGCTGCTGGAATTGCTGGAAATAAGCAGGCAAAGACAATTTTTTATGAGCCTATAACTGCTTGGGCAACGGGCTGTGGGTTACTCTACTACGCCTAACGTGTTGCTATATTCAATAACTGATCACAGTTGAACAACAAAATTTGCTTCGGTCTTCTCCTCAACTTCCTTGAGCGTCACTCCAGGCATAATCTCCACTAAAGTTAGTCGCCCATCAATGAACCGAAACTTTGCTAACTCAGTAACCAACACTGTTACGGCATTAACCGCAGTCAGAGGCAATGTGCACTCCTTGACGACTTTGGATAAGCCGTCTCGGCTCGTGTGCGTCATAGTAACGATCAATCTCTTTGCCCCAGAAGCTAGATCCATAGCTCCCCCCAGCCCCAGAAGTGGCTTGCCAGGCACCGCCCAGTTAGACAGATTCCCTTGCTCATCGACCTGCAACCCACCCAGTATCGCTACATCCAGATGTCCACCTCGAATCATTGCGAAAGAACTAGCGCTGTCAAAGTAGCTACTTCCGGGCAATGCGGTTACAGGAATCTTACCTGCATTGACTGGATAATCCATTGCGCCACCGGACTCCGGCTCAGGACCAACTCCTAACATGCCATTCTCACTATGCACCGTAATGTCCAACTCCGGCGTAATGAGATCTGCAACCAGGGTGGGAATCCCAATTCCCAGGTTCACAACATCCCCAGGTCTAAGCTCTTCTAGTGCCGATTTAGCCATTCTCATCCGAGATTCATCGACCTTTTTCAGGCTACCAGCTACCGAAGCGGATGAACCTAGCTCTTCAAGCGTTGTATGAGCCTGAACCAAATAGTCTACGAAACAACCGGGCGTATGAACGTGATTGGGGTTAAGCTCCCCGATCGGTACGATATGTTCCACCTCGGCAATAACAATCTTACCTGCGGTAGCCGCCGCCTGATTAAAATTGTTTTCCGTCATTCTATATACGAGATTTCCCGCTAAGTCCGCCTGCCAGGCACGGACTAATGCAACATCTGCCGTTAACGCAGGCTGAACAATATATTCCTTACCGTCACTTACATAATTATCACAACCCTCTGAGAACTGAGTCCCTGCTCCAGTGGGTGTCAAAAATCCTCCAAGACCCGCACCACCTGCACGAATTGCCTCCGCGAGGTTACCCTGAGGTAATAACTCTACCTCCAGATCACCTGACTGAAATGCCTCGACGACCTCCGGGTTAGTCGTGAAAAAGGATCCAATCGCTTTTTTCAATTGCCCGTTACGCAACATCCGGCCTCCGCCCATACCAGGCTCACCAACATTGTTGCTGATCATTGTCAGATTCTTTACATCCGTCTCGGCGATAGCATCCAACAAGTGTATTGGTGTCCCAGTCATACCAAAGCCGCCGACAACGACGACATCACCGGACTTAATTTTCAGTGCCGCCTCTTTAACAGAGATCTGCGATACCTTCTTCATAAGACAATCAACATGGTTCATCAACTCCGAAAGTAATTTCCGTCTATCTCATCTACCAAAAGATCAATAAAAAGAGGTGCTGATGGATCGTTCATGTAGGCATCAAAATTAGTGACTCCATTTCCCCGAAGCACCTCCTCATCAATGAAATAATTGCCCGAGCATTGCCGACTCCCTTGAGATAAAACCCAATGCGCTGCATCAGCCATTATTTCCGGTTTGCGTGAATGCTTAAAAACTTTTTCTCCCAACATTTTCGTAGCCGCTGTTGAGATTGTCGTACGCGGCCAGAGCGTATTTGCAGCGACGCCAGCCTCTTTGAATTCCTGCGCCCAACCGCGCACACAAAGACTCATAGAATACTTCGTCATAGTCCATGCAAGGTGATCACCCCACCAATGATTCTCAAAGTCTAACGGTGGTGAGATGGATAAAATATGAGGGTTGTTTGCCTTGACTAAGTACGGCAAGCAAGCCCTGCCCATCAGGAAGGTACCCCTCTGATTCACAGCACATAGTAAATCAAACCTCTTAATAGGAATGTCTAGTGTGCCATCAAGTGTGATTGCGCTAGCATTAAGAATCACTGCGTCAATCCCGCCGAATATCGAGACAGTTGCTTCTACCGCCGCATTGATCTGGCCCTCGTCACGAATGTCGCAAAGAATTGGTAGTGCTCGCCCACCTGCCGCCTCAATTGCCTCTGCTGCCGTGTAAATCGTTCCTGGTAATACAGGGTGTGGCTCATCAGTTTTTGCAGCAACAACAACATTTGCGCCATCCCGGGCCACGCGTAGCGCAATAGCCAGCCCAATTCCACGACTAGCGCCGGAAATTAATATTGTTTTATCTTTTAAAAACATTATCTTATTGGATAAGTCTAAACCAATACAAAGCTTATTTATGTGTATCTAACACCTCTGCCATGGCCAACTCATCCTCAGTAGAAATACTTGTCGATGGGGCCACCAGTTGATTCTGTTGTCTGGAAACAACATCCTTAGGCTGGGTAGATTCTAATGTGCTGAGAAAAGGCTCGTTACCACCTATAAATCAGGGAAAAGAGGCTACTAGCGCAATAGACATGGCGCATCCCAATGCAGCTGATTTTTTGGGCAGAACAGCGCAGCTTTATCTATAAGTTGTGGCGTATCGTCTTTATCGTCGCACAATCATGTGAGTGCGGCCGTTCGCTAGAGGATCTCTAGGGAATCTCTATCTAACGACAATTTTCGTCTGCCCTCTCGACCAAGATCACCAGATACTTTGATGTGATCCCCGACTTCAATCGT
>JAZAGZ010000031.1:0-9202 GCA_036231525.1 Pseudomonadota bacterium
CAGATGGGATTCGCAGCCTTTCTTGATTTCAAAGGGAATCTGGGGTTATGGCCAGGTCGAGGTCCCAGCAACACGATCAGCAACAATGAGGAGACGCTGGGCAATAGCACCTTCAATCCGAATCGAGCTGGGGTGCTACAGTTTGAGATTGGGACCCAGCTCGACGGTTTCAATCATTTCACTCAGGGTGGCATCACTTACAACTGTTTCAATACGCGTGATCCTGAATATCATCTTCATAAAGAGGGAAATCCGGGTCAATTGCCAAGAGGAAATCCAGGAGATGGTTACGTTTTTCGCGGGCATGACAGGATGGGGATTGAGAATGTCGGGACTATCATCGCACGCGGTGTTTTGATTGATGTAGGAGGACTTTTAAGAGAAGGTGAGGTTGAGGCTGGACGTGGGGCACAGGATTTTCCTCCGCCAGAATACGAGTTTGCCCCTGAGGAACTGGAGAGGGCTTTACTTCGACAGGGTTTGACCATAGATAACATTCAACCTGGAGACGCCTTATTGATTCGCACTGGATGGGCGGGGCGGTTCTGGACGTCAAATCCTGCCGATCCACGGTCCGAGCGCTTGAAGTATCTCAATTTTGGCCAGGATGCGGAGTTTCGCCCAGGTGGGCCTGGCTTGGACATGCGTGCGATTCAGTGGACGTTAAATCGTCGGCCCGTGCTGATAGCAGCCGATGTAAAAAGTATCGAGTCGAGTAATCCTTTTAAAGAATCATCGCCATACGAAAACCCCGGTCACGTCAGTTGGTTGGGTAGCGGTATCTACATGCTTGAGGATGTTGATCTTGAGGAATGGGCAACAGATTGCGAGCGAGAGCGAAATGAGAGAATTGCCGATAATAGACAGCCACTCTCGCCGGATGAGTCATGTTATGTGGCCACTCTGATGGTTCAGACTATCCCGATCAAAGGTTCGGGTGGTTCAACGGTTGCGCCAACAGTGATTCGCTAATGCTAGAGCAAGACGTGTGTATTAATTGGGTTTTTTTAGAGCATTCTTATAGAGCTGCATATATTTTTCTTGCATAACTTTTGCTGAAAAGCGTTTTGATAATAACTGGCCACGTCGGCCCATTTCAGATCTGAGCTCGGGCGAATGGTATAGATGTAAGATGGCGTCTTGTAATTGTTTCGGTTGAGCGGGCTCAATGAGTATCCCATTCTCGCTGTCGTGCACGATTTCTGGAACACCACCGACATTACTCGCTACGATGGGTAAACACTGATTCATTGCATCCAGCAGTATGCTACCCATGCCTTCTTTTGTGGATGGAAGGATAAATAGGTCCAAGGCTGCCAAATAGTCGCCGACATTTTCTACAAAACCAATAAACGTAAGATTGGTAACGTCAGCTGCCATTTTTTTTAGCATTGCCTCGTCTTTACCTCCACCGATAAGCAGAAAGTGGATATTCTGATAGGAGTCCTGAAGCTCTTGAGCTGCTTCAATAATATATTCCTGACCCTTCTGAGCGTTGTCTAGTGCGCCAACGTGGCCTACCAGGAATTTGCCTGGATATATTTCCCGAATCTTTTCAGCGGATTCTTTATTGATGGGCAGGTTACTGCTACTGCTGTGTACGACCTCTGGGTCGATCCGCGGATCGTGCGCGCGGACTACATCACCAACTTGCGGCGTTATGACAGCGACAAACGCAGCATTTCGGTAGGCTTTGTACGAGAAAAAGTGTTTGCCAATCGGGTTATTCACTCGACGAGTCACACCGTACGGTACCCCTGAGAATGATGAGTATAGATAGGCGCCATAAACACTTCTGCCCTCATGCACGTGTACTATATTGGCGCCTTTGCAAGCAAGGGCGACGCTGAAGGGGTTTCCCGTGGTTAATCTTATCGTAAGGTTCGGGATATCAAGGCGAGGGGCTAGCAGACCACCTTTACGTGCTATTAATATTTGCGGAATATCAAATCGTGAGAGTTCTTTTATCAGTAATTCTGTTTGCCGCTCTCCACCGCGATAACCTTTGGACACATTGACGTGAGCGATAGTGAATGTCATCGATGTCCGAATCTCTGTTGTGTGGTTCGGGTGCGCGCAGGCTACCGTAACACAAGGGTCAATCACCCCGGCCTCAAAATTTATTGGTCAGGTTACGTGCTATTTTTGCTTATGACATATATTCTTTATAGATCAGTTAGTTATGTCTGTATTTATTTATTTAAGCCTTTTTCTCTTGAAGGCCAATTCTAGAGATTATTAACCTGTTGAAAATAGATTAAAGCTGTACGCTATGCGTTGTTTAGAGGAAGGCCTACAATCAAGCGTCAGAAGATTAATAAAGAATACGTCGGAGAATGCGATGGATCAGACGAATGGTTTTCGAACTCTTATTGCGACGCTCTTACTCAGCATTGCGTTGACCGCTCAGGTGGAGGCTCAACAGGAATACGGTTATACAGAATTTGCGGCTTCAGGATCACGAGAGGCGCATGAGGTATTTCTGACAGGGTTGCTGCAACTGCATAATTTTGAGTATGGCGATGCTCGGGCCTCCTTTCAGGAGGCTCAGCTAGTTGATCCCGATTTCACGATGGCTTATTGGGGCGAAGCATTGAGTTATGAACACTCATTCTGGGGGCGCTTCGATATCGATGCGTCTAGAGCTGTACTAGCTCGTTTGGGCGCAACTCCGGAAGAACGTGCCAGTAGAGCTCAGACTGCACGCGAGAAGGCTTATCTTCACACCATTGAGGAATTGTTCGGTGAAGGTACTCAGGAGGAACGCGAACTCCGGTACTCCGCGGCGCTTCAACAACTTCATGAGCAGTACCCTGAAGATTTGGATGCGGCGGCATTTTACGCGCTCTCCATCTTGTTCACGAGTTACGATGGTCGTGACTACACACGTTATATGCGAGCGGCTGCGATAGCAGAGCAGGTACTGGACAAGAATCCCCTTCATCCGGGTGCGCTGCATTACAGTATTCATAGCTATGATGATCCCGTTCATGCACCGCTCGGTTTACGTGCGGCACGAGACTACATCAAGGTAGCGCCTTCCGCGATTCATGCTCTACACATGGGTTCGCACATCTATTTCGCACTTGGAATGTGGGAAGAAGGTACGGATCGGAATATTAGATCTTTTGAAGAAGCGGTAGGTCGGCAGGCGGATCCTGACGATCTTTACAGTGGCCAGGCCTATCATGCGCTCACATGGTTGATATATAGCCTATCCCAGCAGGGTAAGTACGATGAGGTGGAAGCTCGGCTGGCGATGATTGAGAAGCAAGTAGAGCAATATGGCGGCGGCAATCCCGCTCCTCGGCGTCAATATGTTGGTGCTAGAGCTTCGTACATAGTCGATACGCAACAGTGGGATAGCCACTATGCTGGCGTGGAAATCGACCACACAGGACTCGATCGCTTTTCCATTGCAACAGATTATTACGTCCAGGGTCTGGTAGCGCTGAATCGGGGTGATATGTCCAAGGCTGTGGCAGCGCTGGATGCCATGGGGCCCCAGCAAGAGGCCATGAGTGCGGATCGAGAGGTTATGGCACCCCGGCTTCTGCATTTGGCATTGGAGGGCCAGATCAAACTTGCTGCCGGCCATAAAGAGGAGGCGCTTGAGTTGATCGGGAGAGCCGAAGAGCTTGAGGGATCTTTGCCAGCGGAGTACGGGCCGGCAGTGCCGGTGCAGCCCATGGCGGAGTTGCTGGCTGACACCCATCTTGCATTAGGGAATGCTCAAATGGCTCAACACTATTATGAGTTCTCGCTGCAAAGAGCGGTTGGTCGAGGGCGGTCGCTTGCGGGGCTAAGGCAGCTCGCGCATTAGAATTCGAGTAGAGGTTTTCATGGACATGAGTAGTACACGTAACACCGTCGTAGTACTGACACTTGCTTGCTTGTTTTCCGGGTGTAGTACCTCGAACGATGCTGAGTCCGGGATGGACGATGTCATCGTCATCAAATTCCCTCACGTAGTGGCGCCAGGTACGACTCCGAAAGGGCAGACAGCAGCGCGTTTCGAGGAACTTGTTGAGGCTCGTTTTCCCGGACGTGTGGATGTGGAAGTTTACCCTTCTGCCCAACTGATGAATGACGACGATTCGCTCGAGGCACTCGCGTTTGGCGAAATCCAGATGATTGCAGTGTCTTTGTCAAAATTTGATCGTCTGACTCAGAGCTTTCAGATTTTTGATCTCCCATTTTTATTCTCTGATATTGCGGCTGTTGAGCGTTTTCAAGGAAGCCCGGAAGGGAGAAGTTTACTCACTACTCTAGACAGTAGCGGTTTTCATGGACTTGCCTTCTGGCATAACGGGATGAAACATTTTGGTGCAGATCGTCCTTTACATCGCCCCGAAGATGCCCAGGGGCTTAGATTTCGGATTATGGAATCGGATGTGCTGCAGGCACAGATAGAGGCTATTGGCAGTAGTCCCCAAAAGATGGGTTTTGAAGAGGTGTACCAAGCACTTCAGACGGGAGCAATCGATGCTCAGGAGAACACGTGGTCCAACATTTATTCGTCAAAATTTCATGAAGTTCAACCGTATTTTATGGTTAGTAACCACGGATACGTGGGCTACTTTGTTGCGGTTAACGCGCCATTTTGGAGTTCGCTGCCCGAAGATGTTCGACTCGGGTTAGAAGAAATCATGGCCGAGGTAACTGAGTGGGGCAACGCAAGATCCATAGCCATCAATGAGGAGGGTCGTGCCAAGATGCTGGAATCCGGACGTACGGAGATTATTGAACTTACCGACGAGGAATTAGTCGTCTGGCAGGATTCGGTTCAAACCGTGTGGGATCAATTCTCGGATGAAATTGGCCCCGAAATTATCGAAGCTGCGCAACGCGAGGCGGCCCGCCGCTAATGATCTGAGAACTTTAACGGCAATGCAGATCGATAGAGTAAACCGCCAGTTGAGTATTTGTGCTTTGGCTGTTATTGGTCTCCTGGCGGCTGTTCCTGCGTTTGCACCAGCAGTCGATCCCCCAAATTTTAGCGGCGTTTGGCTTGCGACTTCTCCCCGAAGTGTTCTCGGGGCAAACTGGCCCGAACTAACTCCCAGAGCACAAATGGATCTTGATGCTTTCGATCCTCTTGATGACCCAGTTATCCGTTGCGTGATGCCTACATTCCCTCGAAGTGGTTTTGCTATTTACCCTTTTGAAATAGTCCAGACTGAGAGCATGATTGTATTTCTCTATGAGTCCTTCGGCATGATTCGTCGTATTTATATGGATGAGAGACAGCCGCCGAATTACCTGCCTCTTGCCCGCAGAGGGTATTCGGTCGGACGCTGGGAGGAAGACGAGCTTGTTATCGATACGACTCATGTGGCACCTGGTCTGATAACCGGTGGTGGGCTGCGACAATATGGTGATGTTTCGGTCGTTGAGCGCTATCGCTTGATTGATGAGAGTCGTGGTCTTGAAGCAGAAGTTATTGTGACAGCGCCTGAGAGTTTCGCTGGATCTTGGATACGAAGTTTTACCTGGGAATTAGATCCAGACGGAATGATCTACGAATCAGTCTGTGATCCAGCAGACAGGCGATTCTAAGTAAATTAAGTATGCGATTTTTTATAAGAATTTTTTTCTTCGCTCTGTTATTTGTCACGGTGGGAGTTGTGTCAGCCCATCATGCTTTGACGGTCTTGTTTGATACGTCTACCACGGTTGAAGTTTCTGGTGAGGTTACCGAGTTCGAATTTGTGGCTCCGCACAGTTATATCCACATGAGTGTGACCGATCTAACGGGTGAGCAATCAGCTTGGCAAATAGAGACTTATCCGCCAGGTATGCTCATACGTAAGGGTTTAACACCAGATACTTTGCGTTCGGGTGATTGGATATCTGCGCACGGGTATCCTACTCGGGATGGACGACCTCTAATGCGACTCCTGATCATCACCCTGCCAAATGGAGAAGAACGGCAGATTCAGTAGTTAGCAAGGGTTAGTGTAAAAATATTGTGACTCAGCAAACGAACGCCTATATTTGTGCTGGGCGAGGGGTGCGTGGGTATATTTAAGGAGCAGAAAAATGGCAACAGAAGATAAAAAAATTGACCAGCGTGTATTTGATCTCTATGACGAGTACTGTCATGGAAAAATAGATCGACGTGAGTTTCTCAGTCGTTCAGCAGCCATCATGATTGGCGGAGTTTCAGCGTTGTGGATGGCGCAAGCGTTGCTGCCCCGCTATGCTGAGGCGCAAACAATTTCCTTTACTGACTCCCGAATTAATGCGACTTATGTTGAATACCCATCACCTGGCGGTACGTCTGGGACAATGCGCGGTTATCTTGTGGAACCTACAAGCGAAGGACCATTTCCGGCTGTGTTGGTTATCCATGAAAACCGTGGTCTAAATCCTCACATTGAGGATGTTGCAAGGCGCGCAGCTGCTGCCGGATTTCTGGCGCTAGCCCCTGATGGTTTATCTCCCGTCGGCGGTTATCCAGGCAACGATGATGATGGTCGTGAATTACAGCGTAGTCTTGAGCCAGGTGAGTTGGATCAGGATATGATCAATAGCGCACGTTTTCTCAAGGCTCACGAACTGTCAAGCGGGCAGCTCGGTTCGACGGGATTCTGTTGGGGCGGTGGAATGACGAATCGGCTAGCTGCTGTTCTAGGGAGCGACTTACAAGCTGGCGTACCATTCTACGGTGCTTCGGTGTCAGCCGGGGACGTTGCGAGTATCGAAGCAGCAATAATGATCAATTACGCTGATACCGATCCGCGTATCAACTCGATGTGGCCGGACTACGAAGCAGCACTTGATGCGAATAACGTGAACTACACAATGCATATTTATGAGGGCACTCTTCACGGTTTTCATAACAACTCAACACCGCGCTATAACAAGCCGGCTGCTGATCTCGCATGGAATCGTACAGTCGGATTTTTCCGGGAACACCTTGCGGGCTAAGCTTCCTTTAGCGACAGGATCGGGCGGCGGCCTTATTTTCCCAGGTTGCCGTCCGCGTCCAGTTTTAGGCCAGTTTCTCTGGCCTTCGTAAGCACCGCTTCAGGCCATAGCACCCGACCAGCGTCTGTGCCACCGACGATAGTCATCATATAGGCGTAATTTTCACCGATATTGCGAAAGCCGCGCATGACACCGGCAGGGACAGAAACCATATCGAGTGGTTCCAGTATCATCTCTTGGTCGCCTTTATCTCCCCAAAATACAGACCAGCTCCCGGTCATAGCAAAGAAGACCTCAACAGTATCATGGGAGTGTAATGAGCCTGATTTCCCGGGTTCAGCACCTATATAGGTAACGTTAAAACCTTCTACAGCAGTGATGGCAGGTGCGATCGTAACGTCTTCTGTAACACCGCTACCGATTACAGTAAATATGTCTCGTTCACAGCCGGGAATTCGCATATCGACGAATGCTTCTTTGCTAGGGACAAGTTCTTTAAAGCGTGCGGTACGCGATAACATCTCCTCCATGGAGGCCTCTCTCGTAGTCATGAATTTCCTCTCAGATATTTAGGTGGGGATAGTATTTAGTCACAATCCCATTAGAGAGGAAGTATAACTTGAAGAGCAACCCATCTAGCGGTCTTAAACCCTCAAGTTGCACTAATTTTTTCCTATTGGAATCAGGCTTATCCTGTAGCGACGCCAAATCCTATTAGTGTCGCTGCTCCGACGACCCATGCGTACCAGGCGAATAGGTAAAAACATCGGGTGCGAAGGAACCAGACAAAAATCCACAGTGCTACTAAGCCACTCAGCAGGGCTGAGATTCCACCAAATGCGATTGTCTGTAAAAGAGGTGCGGAGATGGTGGTAAGTTCCGGCAACAACAATACACCTGCTCCCGAGATCGCAATCACACCAAGTAGAAAGGAAAACTCCGCCGCGGCTAAAGGCGTGAGCCCCAGAGCGAGCGCTACACTAACAGTAGAACCGCTACGAGAGATTCCCGGAAGGATCGCGACTGCTTGTGCGCAGCCGATTAGAAATGCCCCCACCCAAGTAGGTTCAACTGATTCCCCTCGTCCGAGGGTATAGCGCGTACTCCAAACCACTCCACCCGTTACCAACAGGCATATGCCAACTACGGCGGGAGACTCGAACTGTAGTTCTATCCAGTCTCTAGCCAATAATGCAGCCGCTACAGCAGGCAATGTCCCAATAAAGAGCTTGCCGATATAACGCAGAGCATCACCTTTTGCTGAAATTGCCCCGAGCATCAGCACGCCAATCCGGCGTCGATAGAAAAGTAAAATGGCAAGCATAGTTGCCATATGAACGGCAACTTCAAACAAAATACCCTCACCCAGTTCTGTGCCCAACAGCGACTGAGCAATGACTAGGTGGCCAGAGCTTGAAACAGGTAAAAATTCTGTTAAGCCTTGCAGAATACCGAGAAGAAGAGACTCTAGGGCTTCCATGGCTAGATGATACAGGCCGACTCCCTGTCAATCGAAATCTGTTGTGGCAAAAAAACATCGCGGCTCACCCTCTGCACCGCCGTAGGGGTAGAATTCAGAATAACTAAACCAAACAGTGAGGCTTGAAGATGACAATGATCAAGTCCTGCATCCCGCTTATTTTGATAGCTCTCGCAGCGAGTAATCCGCTCGCTGCACATCATGCCTTTAGTACCGAGTTCGATCCTGATCTCATGGGAGAAGTCGAGGGTCCCGTGACTGAGGTCCTGTGGGCAAACCCACATGTCCGCTACGGCGTAGAGGTCAGCTTAGAAGATGGTTCGACTGAAGTGTGGTTCCTGCAACCGCCCGGAAACCTGCCTAGTTACCGCCGAGAGAGCTGGTTCGAGGACACGGTTCAGGTCGGTGATCACGTGCGTGCAACGGGTAATCTCGCCCGTGGCGGCCTGAATAAGCTGCACGCCGATTGTATCTACCTCGAGAGCGGCAGGCGGCTTGGCCGATGCGCAAATACCTTCACTGTGACCGAGATCACGGCGGACCCGGATATCGATTACACCCTGGGCCGAACCGACTACGATGTGGATATTAGTGGTTTCTGGAATAACCGATACAAGTTTCGCGTCACGGTGGACGACTTCGAACCCGAGCCGATGCCGCACACGGCGGAGAGCAGGGCCACCTACGAGGCTCGGGAATTCGGCGACGATCCGGTCCTGCGATGCCTCGCACTTGGTTTACCCCGAATCTTTGGTTCACCCTATCCGATGCAAGTCATGGATGGCGGCA
>JAZAGZ010000032.1:0-15338 GCA_036231525.1 Pseudomonadota bacterium
CCCTCACCCGTCTCCGAGTGACATACCCAGCAACCAATGTCAGAGTGAAAAAGCTCTCCACCACGCTCTACTAGCGCATCGATGGATTCTTGGGCAGCAAGGGGCCCAGCAAAGAGCAAAACACTGAAAATCTTGAATAAGAATTGACGGCTCATGTCCACTAACCCTTAGTTTAAGTTCGGCTAGCGAAGAGAATACGGGAAATTCATCCGACTTGCGCGCTACTGTGCGATATCCTCAAGACGCTTATTCTTAGTTTCGATCATCCGAGAACCAGCCAGTCCACCAATTATGCTGACTCCAGCAAACATCAAAAAGACGGCGGCAATGCCCTGAGCTGTCACCATGAATCCGACGATTGCGGGGGCCGCTGCCGATGCGAGCCGCAGCCAAGAAGTCGCCAGACCTGTACCGATAGCTCGCATGCGGGTGGGATAAATTTCGGGTGTGTAAAGATAAAGAACCGTGTTGGTGGAACCAATGATTCCATAGCTTAACGTCCCAAGAATCATTAGCCACACAACGCTCTCAGCGCCCGATAGACCGAGGATAGCGAGCATCAAACCTCCCAGGACAAACGAAGCAGTCACCCAGCGCCGTCGTCCAATGCGATCAATGGTGAATGCGCAAACCAATAACAGAATAACTTGCGCAACATTAGTCATGGATGCGGCTCGCAGCGATGTTTGTAGATCTAGTTCATAGACGGTGTTGTAGAGCGTTGGCATCCAGTTGTTTAGGCCATTGGCAATGAAATAAGCGCTTGCCCATAACGCCCAAACCACCAGGGTACGTATGCGAAAAGTGCCTGAGAGGAGTTCCGACCAGGAAGTTTTCACAGCGACGGGCGGCGCCGTCGGTACCGAAACGTCTTCCAACTTCAAATCAGGTTGCAACCTACGCGTGGTGCTCGCCTCGATCCCCTCAATAACGGCCTCAGCCTCACTCAGCCTACCTCTTGTGATCAACCAGCGCGGAGATTCCGGCAAAAACCAGATGAAAACAGCAATCACCAGACCGGGTATTGCACCGATTAAGAACATTGACTGCCAGCCCAGTGTCGGGACGACAATTGCCCCAATCTGCCCTGTCGCCATAAGACCGATTGGAAAGATCATTTCGTATAGAAGAAAGAACCTCCCCCGGCCAATCGCCTGTGACAACTCACTGATATAGACCGCTGCAACCGGTACGTGCCCGCCGATTCCTATCCCCTGTATGAATCGCGTGACAAGCAGCGCATTAAAGTGCCCGGCGAATGCGCAAGCCAAACTCATGATGGACATGATGAAAACCGCGGCCGTAGTTCCACGAGTTCGTCCAAAACGCTCAGCAATAGAGCTGAATGCCAACGCCCCGATCAACTGCCCAACGTAGCTCGCAGCAATCAGTATTCCGATCTGACCCGGGGTAATTCCCCAGAGACCTATCAGCACCGGTAACGCAAAAGCTAGGGACAACGCATCGAATGCATCGAAAAACGTAGCGGTTCCCATGACAATGCGAGCCTTAGTGTGCCATCGGGAAAAAGGTACATTTTCCATCCGCGCCATGAGTTGTGCACGCACCAGCGCATTGTCATTTTCAGACCCGCCCGTGTCAGCTAATGCGATTGATTTCATGCAGCCTCCAACGGAATATTCCACGCGTCGTAACCGTAAAGCCAACTCGTATCTTGATCCCCACCCTGCATCCAAGTGTTGGCGCTAGAAATCGCCTGAATTTTAGCGGTGCGCGGTTTTCGGTTGGCTTCGTAGAGTCGAAAAGCACTCACCAAATCCTCACCTTCCACAGCCTCAAGACAACGTGCTAGCACCGCAGCATCCTCGATAGCGGTGGCCGCACCCTGCGCCATGTAGGGGGTCATCGGGTGACATGAATCTCCTAACAATACGACTCGACCATCACTCCATCTCGGCAAAGGCTCACGCTCCAGGATGGCCCACTTATGGCAATCCGGGCAAGCCGCCAGCACAGCACGCACATCAGGGTGGAACCCCTCGTAGGCACTACGAAGCTCTTTAACATCTCCTTTCGCGGACCATGACTCTGGCGTCAACCAATCTGCTGGCTCTGGCACACTGGTCACAAAATAAATCTCGCTACGGTTTGCTGTAACGTAGTAGATAACGATGTGTCGATCTATACCCCACCACTTGGTGCGCGACGGCCCAAGGTCCTTGCCGCGAAGCTGCTCAGTTGAGAACACGGCACGGTAGGCAATACGTCCCTTATGGATCGGCTCATCCGGCCCGACCACTAACTCACGGACCAGTGAGTGCACACCATCGGCGCCCACCACAGCATCCACGACTGCAGTCGTACCATCCTCAAAGGTTAGTGTGACGTTAGAGGCTCTTTCGTCCAATCCAACTAGCTTCTTGTTGAAGTGGATGATGTCCTGCGGGATCACGGAGGCTAGAGCATTAGTCAGGTCAGCGCGATGCATGCACAGATAGGGCGCACCGAAGAGGCCCTCGGGCATGGGCAACTCTTTCAGAACTTTCCCAGTATCCCATGCTCTGTTCAGATGAGAGTGGGGCTCAAAGGAAGTTTTACGTAATGGCGCCTCAACACCGATTCGCCGAAGTACCTTCATGGAATTCGGCATCATTTGAATGCCCGCTCCGATGCGTTCGAAACGAGCAGCTTGCTCATAGATCTCAACCCTCATGCCTATACCGCGTAGAGTTGCGGCTGCGGCAAGCCCACCCATACCGGCACCGACGATTGCAATCGAGCGCTGGCTCGAACTCATTATTTTTATTCCTAGTCGAGAGGACTTGGATTATACGGGCAACAAGCTCTCCTCTCCCCGCTGCCAGCATTGTCGGCGTAAAAAACACTGTCCGCCTAAGCCATATAAAGAGACTGCCCGTTATACTCCTAGCTCGCATAACAAATTAGGTTCTATTGTGAAATTAGGATTTCTCGGACTCGGCAAAATGGGTGCGCCCATGGCTTCGCGATTACTGGAAACTGGGTTCTCGCTCACAGTGTGGAACAGAACCATTGAGAAAGCGGAACCCCTTACAGAATCGGGGGCTAGTATTGCTGCTAATGCCGCCGAGGTATCAGCGACCGCGGAAATCGTACTATCCATACTTAGAGACGACGATGCGGCACGCGAAGTGTTCAATGGGCCTGGCGGACTCTTATCCGTTCCCGTTAAAGATAAGCTCTTTATAGAAATGAGTACGCTGCAACCTCAGACTGCAAAAGATCTCGCAGGCCTGTGCGAGAAATACGGCGCCGGATTCATTGATGCGCCAGTCTCGGGAACCGTAGGCCCAGCAAAAGAAGGCCGATTGATGGCCCTGGTCGGCGGAAACGAGACTGACTTTGAGCGCGCAAGGCCTGTACTTGATGCGCTCACTCGACGAATCGTTCACGTTGGTCCAGTCGGACATGGATCCCTCATGAAGCTCGTGATTAATCTACCCTTGGCGGTCTACTGGCAGTCTCTTGCGGAGGCGAGTTCTATGGGTCATGCGGGCGGGCTGGATTTGAGTGTAATGCTGGACGTGATGAAGGACAGTGGCGCATCCTTGGCGGCCTTCCCTAAAAAAATACCGGAGATTTTGGGTCAATCGGCGGCCGTGGCTTTCGATATCGATACACTGCACAAAGATGTAGAGTCAATATTAGAAACGGGTAGTGAATTAGGTGTTCCCATGGAAATGACTAACAACGTGCTGTCGGCTTGTGAATCTGCCCAGAAAGCAGGTTTGGGTACAGCCGATGCGGTCACACTCGTGAGATTTATGATTGATTCACTTAACGAGTCGAATTAAAGGCGCCAATATCATTTTCAAGTGGCTCACCAAAAAACTTTTGAAGAGGTTAAAGGATGAAGTTAATTAAGCTTGCTTTTACTATAGCCATATCTAGTATCGTTAGTCATTCGTTACTGCTCGCGCAGGAATCTCCTGATCAAATTTTCCTAAATGGCAAAATCGCCACCGTCGATGATTTCTTTTCCATCAGTGAAGCGGTCGCGATCAAGGGCGAAAGAATATTAGCCGTTGGCACTAACGAAGAAATTGAGTCTCTCTCAGAACCCAGTACACCGAGGACGGATCTCGACGGACGGACTGTCATCCCGGGACTTATTGACAATCACAATCACGTTGTCCGGGCCACAGAGTATTGGCCAAACGAAGCACGGTTAGATGGCGTAACGAGCCGCTCGGAAGCGCTAGAAATTCTTAATGCAAAAGCGGAAACCCTGGCCTCAGGCAACTGGTTAATGTCACTGGGAGGCTGGAGCGAGGCTCAGTTCATTGATAGTCAAGCGGACTTTACACTGGCAGAACTTGATGCAGTAGCACCGGAACGACCTGCATTCATCCAGTCCGTCTATCATCACGCCTTCGGCAATACAGCCTGGTTCAACGCCATGGGCATCCCGTTAAATGCCTCTCAGGAAGAACAGTCCGCCGCCGTCGGTCTTGCAGCCCACGTGGTACGGGATGTGAGCGGCCAGGCAACCGGCCGACTGAATGGTGGTTTTCCTATGATAGAGCTTGCTCTGCAAAATTTTCCTCCCGTCTCGAGTGAGCAACAGATTGAAGCCATAAAGTCATCGTTCACACATCTCAATAGCATCGGTCTCACCACAGTCTATGATCCCGCTGGAGTCGGAATTAGGCGGGAGAGTTATGCAAGACTCCGAGAAATCGCTCTGGACTCCGGGTTAACAGTACGTATCTACCACACTTTGGGTGGCAGCACGCCACGAACACCTCAAGACGCGAGGGAACTCATCGCAGAAATTGAGAGATCGAAACCTTTTCAAGGTAACTCATTTGTCGATCTAATCGCCGTTGGGGAAATTTATTACACGCCATTCCACTGGGATAACACTCTCCGACCAACCGCCCCGGAAAGTAATGACATCGCATGGGCGCGTCAGATATTAATTGCCTCCGCACAAGGCGGCTGGTCGGTGCAAACACATGCCACACAGCCCGAAACCATTGATTACCTCCTAAATCTCGTCGCTGAAGTAAACCAGATACATCCTGTACGACAACTACGCTGGTCCATCACACACGCTGACAATATCAATGCTGAACAGCTGGAACGTGCGAGGCACCTAGGTATGAATATCCAGCTTCGTAGCAATATGGTCATGGGTGGGCGCACGCCCATCTTCGAAGAATTTGGTGATGCAGCGTACGATATGCCACCTCTCCGAATGGTACAGAACAGTGGCGTTTCCTACGGCCTTGGCACGGATGGTACAAAAGCTGCTCAAATTAACCCGTTCGTCACTCTATGGTGGGCGGTCACCGGCAAAGCGTTAAACGGCGAGGTTATACAACATCAAACTTTGACAAGGGAAGAAGCCTTAATTGCAACCACGCGCGCTAATGCGCTGCTGATGTTTCAGGAACAAAACATAGGGGCGATCAAACCAGGTTTACTCGCTGACATGCTCGTCTTGGATAGGGATTATTTCACCGTGCCAGCAGATGAAATTAAAGATATTCGCCCGGTGGCAACCATCGTAGGTGGACGCATCGTTTATGGGAGCCTCTAGCAGACGTGGATGACCAAAAACACTCCCCTCAAAACCTCTCTTTGAGGCAAAAGTGTCAAAGGTCATAGCTACAACAACCTGCGAGCGATTCGATCCGAACCCGAAAGCTCCGGTACAGCAACTCCCAGCGCAATCATGCGATACACACATGCATATTTGTGGACCGACATCCCATTATCCGTATTCCGAAAATCGCATCTATACGCCACCTGACGCCCTGCTATCCGATTATGTTCACCTTACAGAGACACTCGGACTTGAACGAGTCGTCTTTGTTCAGCCGAGCATTTACGGCACTGATAACACCGTGATGCTCACCGCAATGGGTAACTGCCCGCTCACCAACAGAGGCATCGCCGTGTTGAGCGAGGACGTTACCGATGCCGAGATTGAATCATTGAATCAAGCACAGGTGCGTGGTGTCCGATTTAATCTTGTGGATGTCATCGTGCCCGGTGCAGACCTGCCCCTGGATTCCATCAAAAGGTTTGCAAATAGAATCGCGCCCCTTGGCTGGCATGTGGAGTTATTGCTACACGTGGATGATTTTCCACACCTGGACGATGACCTGGGCGACTTGCCAGTTGACCTTGTTGTGGGACATCTGGGCTACTTTCGTCCAGGTAAAACTCCTGAAGACCCTGGTTTTCAGGCGCTAGTTCGCCTCATGAAAGCCAAACGCTGCTGGACGAAACTCACGGGACCTTATCGGGTGTCATCCGAGTCTTACCCTTATAACAGCGTGAAGCCGTTCACAGATTTTCTGTTCTCGGAGACTGCAGAGCAGTTGCTATGGGGCTCCGATTGGCCCCACGTCTGCATAAAGACATCCATGCCGAACGATGGCGATTTACTAGAACTTCTATGGGAATGGGCTCCAGAACCTGAGATCCGCCATAAAATACTCGTCGAAAATCCATCCCGACTCTACGGTTTCTAAAGCTATTGCCCGCAAAAGTTAGTAGGAGCATTTATGTCAGAGCACGTCTTTCGAGGAATACTGGTTCCGGTACTGACCCCATTCCGGCCGGACTTGTCTCCCGATGCTGATGCGTTCGTTACTCATTGCCGTTGGTTACTCAATAAAGGCGCGGACGGCCTCGCGGTTTTTGGAACAACTAGTGAGGCTAACTCGATTGGATTGGAAGAACGCATGGCGCTATTGGAAAACCTGATTGACAGTGGCATTTCTCCCAGCGTTTTGATGCCTGGAACAGGCACGAGTGCGCTAACGGACACAGTTCGATTGACTGCGCATGCGGTGGAGTATGGATGTGCCGGTGTCTTGATGTTGCCACCGTTTTACTACAAAGCCATCGACGACGATGGGTTATTTGCAAGTTATTCCGAAGTCATACAACGGGTGGGCAGTGATGCATTGCAAATTTATCTTTATCACATTCCGCCTATTTCGCAGATACACCTATCGCCCAAACTGATTGGGCGCTTGCTGAATACTTACGAGAACACAATCGTAGGGTTAAAGGATAGCTCAGGTGACTGGAGTAACACCGAGACGATACTCAGAGAATACCCAACGCTTGCTACATTCTGTGGTTCGGAAGTATTTCTTTTGGAGACCCTGCGAAGGGGTGGTGCAGGGTCCATCACTGCGACAGCTAATGTAAACGTAGCGGCTATTCGAAAAGCATTTGAGCGTTGGCAAAAAGGTGATGCGAATAAACTACAAAAAGAAATTAACTCGGTGCGCAAAGCATTCGAAGAGTACCCACTAATTCCAAGTTTGAAAGCAGTCACCGCCAAATTCTATGGTTCATCAGACTGGTGCAGAGTGTCCCCTCCACTCCGTGGCCTAAGCGTAACTGACACCGAAGAACTTACAAAATCTTTGACAAATTTAGGATTTAAGATGTGAACTAAGCGGTCAAAGCAAATCTTTAGCTGGCAAGCTTTGCGAGGGTTACAGCTAAAACACGGGTGACAGTAGCAAGATCTGATGGTTCACAATTTTCCGCCTCATTGTGGCTAATTCCTTCCTCGCAAGGAGAAAAAATCATGCCTGTGGGACAATGGTAGTGGAGTTGTCGAGCATCGTGCCCCGCCATAGATAGAATCGATTTGCTCTCTATCCCAAGTTCCTGAGCTGAGCCAGAGATACAAGCCCTGATTTCATCGGGAAATTCCAACGAATCAGACGTGGCAATCTCCATCACCTCGACAGAGCAGGGCCCACTATTTTCCTCACACAATCCGGATATGGCATTACCGAGTCGCTTTAGCGTCTGCCCATCAGGATGACGTATATCAATCGAGAACAGCACATTTGATGGCACCACAGACGGTACATTTGGCGATACCTGGAATAGGCCAGTGGTAAACTTTATCTGATCCGTGTCAAAAGCTTGGCGCATTGCACCAATCATTTCAAGAGCTGAAAAAAGAGCGTCCTTTCTCTCAGACATGGGTAGTGTGCCAGCGTGACCCTCATCGCCAGTCACCCTAACGCGGAATCGGCGTGACCCCTGGATTCCTGTTACTACCCCAACCGGCACACCAAGCTCTTCAAGAATTGGTCCCTGCTCGATATGAGCTTCAATGAAAGCGGTCATCGGAAACCCAAGAGAGCGTCTCTTTATGTTTGGAAACATGGCGAGAGTCTTCTCGAGCGCCTCAGCCGTTCTTACCCCGTTAACATCCTTGACCTCCAAAATCTGTTCCATCGGTCGCCGCCCGGTGAAAGCTTCCGAACCCATCATGCCGGGCGAAAAACGCGAGCCTTCCTCATTCATCCAGACAACAATTTCGATCGGCTTCGTGGGTACAACACCGGATTCTTGTATTGCTTGAACCGCTTCAAATCCAGCCACTACCCCGAACGCGCCATCAAACTTGCCACCTGTTGGTTGGCTATCGATATGGGAGCCGGTGACGATCGGCGGGGCGTCTGTCTCTGCCCCCTCCAGGCAGAAAAAAAGATTACTGATGTCATCGGTATGGACCGAAAGACCAATCTCATCAGCCCAGGTAATTAGTAATCGACGCGCCTCTATTTCCTCGTCTGTTAGCGCCAGCCTGCAAACCCCGTCGTTTTCTGTAACGCCAATACGACCAAGTTTCATGAGTCGCCGCCAGAGACGGTCTTGATTAACACAAGCAGCTACGTTAGTTGTGGAATTTTCGGGAGACAGAGGGCTTACCTCGTTTTCATGATTTCCGAAGGCTTGGACCTAGGATCCCGCGGCAGCCAACGATCCTCTTCAACCATAGCAAAAAACTCCGCGAGACTGCGATTAAATGAATCAGGTTCTTCAAGATTTATTGTGTGACCAGTCTTCGGTAGTACGTGAAGACCACACGCCGGAATTGAGCGTTTCAAGAAAATCCCCGGTTTTAGACAATGGTCGTCTTCATCACCCACAACTACGAGAGTAGGGGTAGCTATCTTCCCAAGAGAATCTTCAAGATCATACAAGGATGGCCTTTCGGCCTGCACGCCTCGCATAGTGTCTGCGCTACCTTTCGCAGAATGCTCACCTAGCATTCTGCGAAATTCACTCCATCCGCTAGGATCCTTCAGCAGAAACGGTACTCTAGAAGCAGCCATTCCATAAGTATTCGAAAATGATTCACTCCCCTGACTCTCAAACTGGTCAGCAACTTCCAAGGATACCTCCCTGAAATAATCTTCGAATTCTTTCTCAGCACCGTATCCAGCACTTGCAACTACTAGTGAAAGAGCACGGTCTGGGTAAGTCATTCCAAAATGCAATGCAGCGAACCCCCCCATCGAAAGACCAACGATGTGCGCGCGTGCGATTTTGAAATGGTCCATAACATCCCGGATATCATCAACGGCTCGAACCTGGGAGTATTGAGATACGTTTTCGGGTACGTCTGAGGGCGGATACCCCCGCGCATTGAAAGTTATACAGCGGTACCGACGAGAAAAATACCGCACCTGGGGCTCCCAACTGCGTTGATCCCCACCAAATTCGTGAATGAAAACAATCGGTGTGCCTTCAGATATGTCCTCAACATGTAGGCGCACTCCATCGTCAGTAACAGCGAAGTCAGTCATCACGCCCCATCATATAATTGACCGTCTCGAGGAAATTCCCCCATCGACAGTATAAATTACGCCCGATGTATATCCGGCGCGATAAGATGCGAGAAAAACCATGAGATCCGTGACTTCGTGCACATGCGCAGGTCGACTCAAAGGGTACCCCTCCAATAGCTCCGTATATCGACTTTCGTCACTCAACACATCCTTTGCACGCTTCTTTAACATGCTATATATGCGATCTGTGTCGACCGGCCCTGGGTTTACGCCAATAACCCTGATGTTGTCATCAAGGCTGTGGCCACCAAGCGCACGGGTGAAAGCCATCAAACCGGCGTTACCAGTAGTGCCGGCAACGTATCTCGGATCAAATATCTCGCCGCTGTTGCCAATATTGTTGATGATTACTCCAGAGCCGTTCTCTCTCATCTTCCCGTAATAAATGCGACAAAGATTAATGTAACCCATCACTTTGAGTTCCCACCCATCACGCCAAGCTTTCTCATCTATCTCCAGCAGAGTTCCACTAGGAATTACTCCAGCGTTATTGACTAAAATATCTATATGTCCGACCGCCTCGGAAAGACGCTCGCACGCACCAGGCTCTGTTAAGTCTAGAGGATGCAGCGATACTTCGACGTCGTGATTTTTCTCAATGTCTTTTTTGACTCTTCCAAGTGCGACATCATTTCGAGCAGTCAAATGCAAATGCACCCCTTCCGCAGCGAAAGATTCCGCCACAACTTTTCCAATGCCCTGGGACGCCCCGGTAACAAGCGCAGTCTTTCCAACTAGATCTAAATCCATAAATATCGTCTCATTGCTTCAATTACGTAGTTAAAAAAGCTGCACATCTTCTGTCATTCCGCGAGCTTCATCTATTGATGCAGGCAAAAGCGCACAAAACTCCTCTACCCACTCACGAGGAGTACTGGTTGAAACCTTTATAAATCTGCTACCGAAGGTTTCGGTATGATAAGCGCCCTGTCGAACCATGATGTTATGCCGACTAAGAATGGCGCAGACGGCCTCAGGCCTGACACCCGCTTCAACACATTCAATCACAAGAAAATTACCGTGCGATGGAAAAACGGGCACTCGCAAACCCGGAATCGACGCTACAGTTTTGAAAATCAATTCCTGATTTTCACGTGTCGTCGCCAGAACACCACTTAACCACTCTGACTTCACCTTAAGTCCAGCGATGGCACCACGCTGGGCGACGATGTTTGAACCCAAATTATTTGGTGGCGCCATGGCAAGCTGCTCAATAACGTCAGGCAGGGCTGTAACAGACCCAACCCTGAGCCCCGCAAACCCGAGCCATTTCGAGAAACTCCACACCGTAATAGTACGTTCAGGGTAATAATCAGCGGCCAGGTGGTGCTCGTAAGCAAAATCTCTGTAGGTGCAATCATGTATTAAATACGCCTCTGCTGAGCGAGCAATCTCCGCTATCGCCTCGATTTCATCCTTCGTACAGCAACTACCGAGAGGATTGTTGGGATCGACCAGATAGATAATCTTGGTTTTTTCGCTAGTCACACTGGCAAGGCGGTGTGGATTCAATCGGTATTCGTATTCGTCACCATAGATTGGGATCTGTACAACCTGAGCTCCAACTGAACGAACGAAAGCCATAGGCCACGCCCAAGTAGGGTCAGTCGTTAAAAATACATCGCCCGGACCGCAAAATGTATGACAAATGTGGTAAAGACCTGCAATCGCGCCATCTGTGATAAGCGTCGACATTTTCTCCAGCCCAAGGTCTTTGATGACCAGTTCACGCAACTCCTCAAGCCCAGCCGGCGGAGCATAACTGTGAAATTCTTCATCCTGAATACATTTAATCATGGCCTCTTTTACAGCGGGATGAGTCGAGATGTGATTAGTATTCTGGCCGAGCCAACGCAAATCGGGCGTTTTTGCTAACCTGTCGAAGTGCTGATTGCGTTGCTCGAAATCTCTCATGTATGGTTTGCCCATGTTTTATCAGATACCTGCTATGCCTAACTGTCGCAATGTTTTATTGTTGCGTACCAACGGGTGCGTATCATATATTTTTTTTGGGCCCATGAATTAGCTTTGTTGAGTCCAGCTTGTAAAACAAACATATTAACTGCATCGGCTGCCTCGAATTTTCTGTCATAAGTGAGTAACAACATGGGAATAGAAAGAAACCAGCTTATGTCTTTTGCTGCGGGATTACGCAGTTCCGCGGCGATTATGGTCATAACAGTCGCCGCACTCACCGTGATGCTGAGCGCGTGCGGCAGGCAAGCCGAGGAAACCTTCCCCAGCAATCCGATCACATTGGTAGTGAACTGGCCAGCTGGTGGAGGGATGGACCGCATAGGCCGAGTAATCGCTGAGTACGCAAGAAGGCGACTGGATGTTCCAATCGCCGTTATCAATGTTTCCGGTGCGGGAGGCGCCAGTGGGGTGCGGCACGTTGCTGACTCCGACCCTGATGGCTATACAGTTGGCATACTCGGCGCAAGTTTAGTAGCAAGCCAATACATCAACCCTAATGCTAATGCCATTGATGATATCGATTTGATCGCCCTTGTCGGCCCCGATCCGGCAGCATTAGAAGTACGCTCTGACTCTGGCATCAGCTCTCTAGCAGAGTATGTTCAAAGAGCGCAGTCGACTCCGCGCTCTATAAAAAACGGCAATGACGCGCCAGGTGGTGTTTCTCATATTGCCGCCACACTCTTGGAGCGTTCGGCGAACATTGAGTTAACGCTGGTCCCCTATCGCGGCTACGCCCCAACGGTAGCAGCGATCCTGTCAGGGGAAATTCAGTCTGCTACGTTGCCCGTTCATCAGTTAATTGAACAACATGAAGCCGGCGAAGTAAAAATTCTTGGAGTAATGTCCGAAGAGCGCCACTTTATGGCGCCTGATGTTCCGACTTTCAAAGAGCAGGGAGTTGATCTCGTTGCAGGAGATTGGAGAGCACTTTTTCTTCCCAACGGCGTACCTGATGATCGTCGCGCTTTTCTTGAAACACTATTTCTCGAGACACTCAGCGATCCCGACTTCCAGGCAGCAGCAGAGCGACTTAGCTTTTTCATCACGCCAATGACATCGATCGACACAAAAATATTCGTCGAGGCTTTTGATCAGGAGCTTTACCCGATTCTGCTCGAGGCCGATCTGGTCAGGGCACGCCATAAATAAAGCGCAGATGTCTGACTCCTCCCGAAGACGCGATCCTCGGAACCAAATTGCTGCGGGCAGTTTTCTGGGACTCTGGAGTGCGGTCGGATGGTGGTCAGCAACACGCACGACCTCTCTGTGGACAGTTGAATATGGGGCAGATCCTGGTCCAGTGCTGTTGCCAATATTAGTGTTGACGATTCTTTCCCTTGGAGCACTTGCTCTCGTGGTGGAAGGTACCAGACAGATTTTAGTAGAGCCGCCAACACACAAGGGATACTGGTCCAGTCTGCGGCGCTACACGCTGACCCCTATTATCTTCATCGCGTCTCTATTGGCCTACGTTATAGCGATCGAATTTATCGGTTTCATCCCCTCAAGCGGTGTCTTTGCTTTCGTGTGGATAGCCTCGCTGGGCTTCAGAATTGGTGAAGGAACGCCTAAGGCTCTGCTCTTTATGGCGATAACCGGAACGCTGGGCGGTGTCGGCCTAATCTACTTTGTTTTCATATACTTAATTGGGGTACCGCTGCGGTAACCTGACCCGAAAGATTGTCTTGTGATTTCAGAATTTATTTCAATTGCATCGACGGTACTGACTAATCCCTATCTCTTGGGTATGAGCGCCCTGGGTACGACGCTCGGAATAATGATGGGCTGTCTACCGGGAATAAGCTCGACGATGGCACTAGCCATACTGCTGCCCGTCACTTACGCCATGAGTCCTATAGCTGCCATGGTATTTCTAATGGCTGTATTCTCGGCAAGTGTCTTTGGCGGGTCAATCTCAGCAATTCTAATCAATATACCCGGTACTCCAGGGGCCATTGTCACTCAACTTGAGGGCTACGCGATGACCTGCAGGGGTAAAGCTGGTGAAGCGCTGACCTATTCGTTGTTCTCCTCAACTATAGGCGGCATCATCGGCCTGATGATTTTGATGCTTGTGGCTCCGATCGTCGCAGGTGCCGCAATGCAGTTTCGTAGCCCCGAATTCGCCATGGCAACGGTTTTTGGGCTGACCATGCTCGCATACTCGACGCCTGGTTCAACCTTTAGGGGCATATTGAGCGGCGCTGTTGGCCTGCTCTGTGGCATGGTTGGCTTCGACCTCGTGACCGATGTGTCCCGTTTTGACTTTGGAACCTCAGCGCTGCAGTCGGGAATTAACCTTGTACCGCTGACCGTTGGTCTATTTGGCCTCGCGGAGGTACTGCGCGGGATTGAAAACAATACGACGCAAACTGCCCGTACTCCCTCTTTAAAAATATTAACGCCATCGTTCACTCTACTAAAACGCTTGTGGAAGACAATTCTGCGTGGCTCAGCGCTTGGCGCCATAGTTGGTGCAATACCAGCGGCAGGTTCGGCAATCGCTGTTGCGGTTTCTTACGCGCAAGAAAAAAAATTATCCAAACGAGAGGATGAATTTGGTACAGGTGTGCCAGAGGGGCTAGCTGGCCCCGAAGCAGCAAACAATGCTTGCGTCGGCGGTGCCCTTGTTCCGTTGATGACTCTCGGCATTCCTGGCGACACAATGACCGCGGTGCTTATGGGAGCACTACTGATTCATGGTCTTCGCCCTGGACCGCTGCTGTTCATAGAACGCCCAGACTTTGTAGCCACTGTATATGTCGCTCTGTTTCTCGCACTATTGCTTACGGTCGTTTTAGGATTTTTCTTAATACGATATTTCGTCAGGTTAATGCGCACACCAAGCCACATTCTGTTAATCATTATCGCCTTACTGTGTGTGGTGGGTGCTTTTGCTATTCGCAATAACATTACCGACGTCTATATCATGATCACGTTCGGCGTTATCGGCTATGTCATGGACAAGCTTGAGATACCCGTTGCGCCTCTTGCCTTTGGCCTTATTCTGGGACCAATCCTAGAGGAAAACCTACGTCGCTCACTGATAATTTCAGATGGGTCCTGGATGGTATTCATAGAGCGGCCGATTGCCCTCACTATGTTGCTTTTATCACTCGGAGCACTTTTTTATCCACTTCTTAGCAAACCCGGTAAGTTATTATCTATCAATCAGTGATAAAACAACTCTCACTGCTTAGACGTCCACGCGCCTGACTGAATTTTCTTTAATCTCCCAACCACTTGATCAAGCTTAGAATACCCGCACGTCTGGTAAGTCTAAAAGCACGAGTTCCTTGACTATAAGGCCAATTTTCTTTGCCCAAATTTGCTATGTACCGCACGCACAGAATTCTATGCGCTCACTTAATGTTACTTCTGACAGGGGTTACTTCCTATCAGGGCGCACTGGCACAAAACAACCCCCCCACCAGTACAGAGTCAGGGGCCTGGATGGTACAGCTGGGGAGTTTTGGTGAGGAACAAAACGCCCGTCGACTTGCCGATCGTGTGGCAACGTTCGGTTTAACCGCCCATGTATCCCCCTCTACCTCCGACGGAAGCTCGGTATTCAGAGTCAGAGTAGGCCCCACATCAAGCCGCCAGAGCGCTGCTGCCGTTGCAGCGTTTTTAAGTGCAAACGGATTCGAGCAACCCTGGGTCTTAAACGAACCGGGACAAGTCGTGGTGTATGCCGCTGAACCCTCACCGGCTCCGGCAAATATTCAAACT
>JAZAGZ010000033.1:0-11270 GCA_036231525.1 Pseudomonadota bacterium
GCCGTTCAGCGGTCCTTCGCACTTGCTACGGTCGAACTCACCTAGGTGGCCGCTCCCGAGCGAGGTCCAGATCACACCATTGCGATCGATGTCGGCGCCGCGGGAGGCAAAGCCCGGCAAGGGTATGTTGTACTGCTCCGCTAGTGTCGTCGCCGGCGGATTCGCGCCTGGGTTGAGGCGGACCAGTCGGCCGGGAAACTCGAAACTCGTGGAGCCCCAAACCGAGCCGTCTGCGGGGTTCGGCATCACTGCATAGAATCGCGGATTGATGCGCTTATCCCTCGCCGGATCGACGGGTTCGGTGATTTCTGCGTAGCCCTCGTCACGTTTGCCATTGCCATTCGTGTCCAAGATTGCAGCCGTCCATCCTTGGGATAGGGCCGCATCTTTCGTCTCTATAAACAGATCGCTGTCAACCCAGCCCACTACTTCGCCGCCGCCGCTGGTCCACAGCGTATTGTTCTCATCCTCGGCAAATTGCAAGTGATGAGTGGAGTAACAAATGTCGACAAAATGATATTCCCCTGTGTCAGGCTCGTAGACGGATAGATGGCGCCCTGCTCGGCTCGTAGGTGTGAGCTGAGCTGATGGATGGTTCGACCCCTCTCGACAGTAATCTGGATTCTGGGGTGCTCGGATCCGGGCTGTGTACCAAACACGTCCATCCTGATCAAACATGGGATTGTGTGCATTTGCTTTGCTATCCCAGATACGCTCATCACCCCAGTAAGCAGATGGTGCGCCAATGGGGTCACTATTCGTCGTAGGTGTATCAGCATCCCGGACTGGCGCTCGGAACGTTTCAACTGTGTTAGCAATTGGATCCAGGATCGGGAAGTTGTCCGTGCTGAGTTCCGGTGCGCCGTAAATTTTTCCGTAAGCATTTACTGTAGGATCGCGACGGTCTGTGCTGATGAGATCGTGCAGATAGGATTTGGGGTCACCCCAATCTCTCACTGTCGCCACTACATTGCGTTCAAGACCTTGGGGTCGTGGTGGTATAAAACTTGGTAACTCGCCAGCCGCTACCCTGTCAGTCCAATCTGCCAGGTACTTGAAGGGCACGCCTGCAAGTCGAGCTGCCAGTGGTTCGATCATCTGATGGGCGGCCTGGCCGGACTGCACTCTACGAATCCAGCGTTGTTCGGAGGATTCGATATGACTGAAGGCTTCAGGGAAGGTACGTGTTGACAGCTGACCAAGTTGATGACAGCCGATGCACGTCTGGTTCGTCATAACGCTAATATATTCATTCAGCCCGCCTCGGAGGTGGCTAACTTCACTCTCATCTGGCAGATTCATCATGGAATACCACGAAATAGCGGGATATACCTGTGCAGCTACTTCGGGGCTCGGTGCCACAATCGCGGTTAGGTCAACTGCATCGCCAGGATTGGCGGCAACTTTTTCAGAATCCGCTAGTCCGTAGCCACGCACCCATAGTTGGTAGTTTGCATCAGGAAGATCCGGTACAAGGTATCGGCCCTCGTCATCGGTAACAACAATTTTGGCATATCGAGTCCCGAGATCATCAGTTTCGGCGATGACCCAAACACCTGCTTCCGCTCCGGCCTCGCTGCTAACGATTCCACCAATATCATCACTATCTATGTCGACGCCCTGCGCCAGAGCGCCGGACATCCAGGCCATAGCCAGCACAGCTGTTCCGGAAAAAACTCGCTGCAATGTGTTTAATTCCCCCATACCAGTTCTCCTTAAAAATCTATTTAGCCGCCAAGCGGCTAGGGTTCCCGCAAAGTAGAGGAATCCAGCCTTATTCTACCTCATGCAGGGGTATTCGCTAGCTGATAAGACGCACTTTATGACAGCATGGCTTATGCTCCAATACTGAGCATTTCGACCAGGTTCCCACCAACTATGGCAATTTTCTCAGCATCACTCAGATAAGAAGCGTTGAGAATTAGGTCAAGAGTGTCAGGCCAGTTAAATGGTAGATCCGTACCATAGACAATTTGGCTAGCACCCACCTCAGCGACGAGATGTCGTAGAGCTTCATCCGAAAACACCATGCTGTCGATCAGAATCTGATCTTTCAGATATTCGCTTGGTTGTTTCGTATTGGCACAATTTGCGTTGTTACGTACCTCGCATGCAACCTCAGTACGACCAAGATAAGACGGCAGATAGCCGCCGCCGTGTGCCCCAACGATCTTCAGCCCAGGGAATTTATCCAGCGTGCCATCAAACATCAGACGAGTGAGGAAAGCTGTAGTCTCCAAGGGGTTACCGATGATATTGCCTAAGTCACCCCGTCCCGCAAGCGCTCCTTCACGGATGAGGTTAAAGGAGTTGTTGGGGTGCATGAAGATCGGTGCCCCAAGTTCCTCAGCTTTTGCCCAAAAGGGATCGTACTTGGGTTCTGAAAGACTCTCATCATTGCAGTGCCCACCCACTGAGGCACCTCGATGACCCAGTTCGTTCATAGCATATTCCAGCTGTTCAGCAGCAAGTTCGGGATATTGCAGGGACGGAGATGTCAGCGCGACAAAACGATCAGGATACTCGCTGACCCAGGCAGCAAGACCCTCATCATGAAGTCTGACGATATCAGTTGTGAGAGCACGATCCGCACCATACCACCAGTAGCGATTGATACTCAGAGCCTGATAGTCGATTCCGAGTTGGTTCATGTCGTCTAGGCGTTCGGGACCAAGTGCTTGCCAGGGGGCAAATCCAACATCCGAAAATTCTGTTCCGACGAGAAGGTCGGCCACTTCGGGAAAAACACAATGAGCATGTATATCCACCGTCACTGCTCGTTGGCCACCGATCGAGACTTCTCGTCGTGGAGTTTGGGCGAGCGCGTCTCCAAACCGGGTCATCACGAATGCGCCAGCGGCAGCGCCACCTGCTGTCGCCAAAAAATCTCTGCGATTGGGCATAGTCCCTTCCTCCATTTTTTGTTGATCTGCTCCGCTGCAACGCCCGAGATATGGAGATGCCACGGAGGATGACTATGAGTATACCGCTGTAGCGCAGAGGAACCCGCAGCTAGGGTGGCCATTTACCTTAACTAATTGTAATGTCTCACTGTTTTGCTGCCGAAGCGTTGTCGTTAAGCTTCACCAGAGGCATTTTGAGGTGATGGATGCGTATTCTGGTTATAGAAGATGACCCACTGGTTGCCCAGTACGTTATGGAAGGGCTTGATAGTTTAGGCCATGAGGTTGAGAGCTGTGCGGACGGGCATAATGGACTCCGGGTAGCCACTGAGAAACAGTTTGATGCCATGGTTGTAGACCGAATGTTGCCCGGGATGGACGGGTTGACGTTAATACAGACTATTCGTGCCGCAAAGACCCGGACCCCTGTACTGATTCTAAGTGCGCTGGGAGAAGTTGACGATAAGGTGCAAGGGCTGAAAGCGGGAGGTGACGATTACCTGGTCAAGCCTTTTGCATTTCCTGAGCTTTTAGCACGCATTGAGGCGCTTGTACGGCGAGCGACTATTCAGGATGAAGTAACCAGTCTGACGGTTCATGAACTACAGATAGACCTCCTTTCCAGGAAAGTTTCGAGGGAGGGTCAAGAGATACTTCTTAAACCTCGTGAGTTTCAGCTACTGGAGTACATGATGCGAAACGAGGGCCAGGTCGTTACTCGCGCAATGCTGTTAGAAGCGGTATGGGACTACCATTTCGATCCGCAGACGAACGTAATTGATGTGCACATAAGTCGACTGCGACAGAAGGTCGATAAAGATTTCAGTTCGGCACTCATTCACACGGTCCGAGGTGTTGGCTATGTTCTTGGACTATCTGAATAACGTCTGGCGCAGCACCACATTTCGCCTGGGCCTGTGGTTTATGGCTTTGTTCTCGATATCGTTCCTGATATTGGGTTGGTTTGTTTACTGGCAAACCTTGAGTTTTATGGAGCAAGAACTGCGTAGCGCAATAGAACTAGAGCTCTCACAGTCTCAGGAATACTACTCCGTTGCAGGGACTGATGAATTTATTATGGAGATCGCAGAAGAGACGGCGCGAGACCCTACCGGGATCTACATTTTTCTCGATGAGAGTTGTCAACCGTTAGCGGGTGGATATGAAAGACTGGATTCAAACGAATCGGTTCAAGAGCTATGTAGGCAGGCACCAGAAACGGATGGATGGCTTGAATTTGAATTAAGTATCCCGCGTGGGTTCAGAGCAGAGATTCCAGAGTGGGATGATAATGTTTATGCACGGTTGGTTCCTTTCTCCGATAAGCATCAGCTCATCTACGGCCGCATGGGTGGCAATATAGATTCGGCGCGCCAAGTTATGGAGTCAGTATTAAGGTGGGGTATTGGGGTCATGGTAGGGCTTGCCATTTTGGGTAGTTTTCTGATGGCAGGTAGCGTTGCAAACCGTCTCGAGCAAATTAATCGCATCAGTCAGGATATTCGTCACGGCGACCTCTCTCGCCGGATGCCCCAGAGTCGTAGTAAAGATGAGTTTGATCGTCTTGCGGGCAATTTGAACGATATGCTGGATCAGATTCAGATGTTGATGGAGGGAGTACGATCCGTCTCCGATGCCATTGCGCATGACCTAAGGACTCCTTTAACACGATTGCGTAGCCGTCTTGAACAACTCCGTGAGGTTGGGGGAAGCAATATCGCACCGGGCATTGATGAATCCATTGAGGAAGCGGACAGAATGCTTGGAACGTTCAGTGCGTTATTACGAATTGCACAGATTGAGGCGGGAGGACGTCGAGTAGATTTTCATGCAGTAGACCTGGGAGAATTAGCAAGGGACTTAGCAGACCTTTACGAGCCGCTAGCGGCTGAGAAAAAAATCACATTGGGATTGGATGTGGATGATTTGATGAAGATATGGGGTGATCGTGATCTTCTATTTCAGGCAATTTCCAATCTTATTGATAACGCTATTAAGTACACTCCGGAGGATGGATCTATCCAGGTAGTTCTAAAAGAGGGGCCTGCGGGTCAGAAAATTGTGATTGCTGATTCTGGCCCTGGTATTCCAGAGCAAGAACGGGACCGAGTATTCCAACGGTTCTACCGATTGGAGAGCCATCGTGGTGCGGAAGGGAACGGACTCGGACTGAGCTTGGTTGCTGCGGTAGCGCAGTTGCACCAGACAGAGATTTTACTTGAGGATAATAACCCGGGCCTGCGTGTCGTGTGGGATCTTCCGCGTGATAGACTCGTATGAACAAGCTGCACGAAAAGTAGGCTACTTAATAAGAGAGGAGAATCATTGATGAGAAAAGCACTTTGTATACTAACGACAGGATTTCTGGCCTTCGTGGGCACAGAAGCTTCATTTGCTCAGGACATGACGTTCTTTATCACGAGTGACGGGTCGGGTAACGGCGGAGATCTCGGTGGTATTGAAGGTGCTGATGCTCATTGCCAGGCGCTCGCTGAAGGCGCTGGTGCGGGGGACAAGACATGGGCCGCGTATCTTGGCACAGAGGTAGAAGGTGGTCGCGGAGCGGACGCGCGTGGTCGGATCGGTGATGGACCTTGGCACAACGCTGCTGGAGAACTCATTGCGGTAGATATTGATCAGCTGCATTTGAACCCCAACATCATCAGAAGAACATCTCTTGATGAGAATGGTGATCGCGTGTGGGGTCGAGGCGACCCAATGAACCGGCACGACATTCTTACGGGTGTTATGGCCGACGGCACGGCATTCTTCCCAGATGATGCTGACCATACTTGCAACAACTGGACAAGTAGCGATGAGGGTAGTGCAAGTCTCGGTCACTTTGATCGACAGGGTGGTGGCAACACTTCCTGGAATGCGGCGCATCAGTCCCGGAGTTGTTCTCAGTCAGATCTTCAAGCAACCGGTGGGGATGGCCTGTGGTATTGCTTTGCGACTGACTAATAGGCGTGCTTGGCCTGGCAGTTAAACCTAGGCTGAGTACAATGTTACAAAAGCCCGGCTTTAGCCGGGCTTTTTTATAACGTTGGAATATAGCGAGAGTAAATTAATTAGAATTTGTGGGTTCACTTTTTACCTTACGGTTTTAACTTTTTAGCACTCAGATTAATCGAGCGAGTTTCTAACTCTAGTTGTTGTCATGGAACACAAGATTAAGTTCAAGTCTTCGAAGGGACTTAAGCTCACTGGCAGGGTAACTGTTCCCGATGACCTGAAAACGGGCAAAAAACGTCCTGGTTTTATTGTTCTGCACGGTTTTGGGAGCAACAGTAATGCGAGCAATACAGTGAGTCCGTGTCGCATGCTGAATGACTGGGGCTATGTGACGCTGCGCTTTGATATGCGTGGTTGTGGAGACAGTGAGGGAGAGTTTGGCAGGATTATTTGTCTTGAGCAGGTTGAGGATACGCGGCATGCACTCAGTTATTTTCTTAGTCGTCCAGAAGTGTTAACCGATTGTGTCGGCTTAATGGGGAGTAGTTTCGGTGCCGCAGTTGCACTGCATACTGCGGGAGTTGACAAGCGTCCTGCTGCTGTCGTGTCCTCCGTAGGTTGGGGTAATGGAGAAACGAAGTTTCGTGCTCAACATGCAGGCTCTAAAGCGTGGAAGAAGTTTACTGATATGCTTCTGGCCGGGGCTGAGCATAAGGAGAGAACGGGAGAATCTCTGATGGTGCCTCGTTACGATATCGTTCCGATCCCAGAACATCTTCGGGAGCACCTCGCAACAAAGTCCGTAATGGAATTTCCAGTGGAAACTGCGCAGAGCATGTTTAATTTTAAAGCAGAAGAAGTCGTTGGCAACATTGCACCGCGTCCTCTGTTGCTACTGCACGCGGCTAAGGACTCAGTATGCCCGGCAGAGCAGTCTATTGAACTTTTTAAACATGCCGGTGAGCCTGCGGAGTTGCATTTGCTAGCTGATTCGGATCATTTCCTGCTTGCCGAGGGCAACACCAGAGTGAGAAAGATCCTTAAAGGATGGTTGGACCGCTATTTTCCTGTGGGTAGGTGGTAGTTTTAGATACCCAGCAGTTCCTTAACTTCTGCAATCACATATTCTGGTGTTTCCAGGGCCATCTCAACGGTGGTTTGTAATGCTTCACCTTGAGTAGGATTGACCGGGGTTCTCATAGACGTCCATATAGCCTCAGCGAATTCTTCGGTTTGCAGCATTTCACTAAAAGCGTTGCGCAGCGCAGTTAGTCGATCTGCGGGGATTCCCGGGGGAGCAAATAATGGCCAACCCATATTTGAACCGGTTTCCAAGAATGTAATTAGCTCCTTCTCCTGGTCAGAAGACACCAATTCTCCGAGATGTGGCGCATTTGGCGCACGCTCGTCAGCTGGCCCGATATATGTCAGATACGTTAGTTGCCCGTTGGTTAGCCACTCGGGACGTGAGAGTGACCAGTAGTCGAGTGCTGCCGCCTGGCCGTCCACCTCCCCGCGTTCCATAGCGAGGGTGATCTCCGAGCTTCCTTGGTACCCAGTAATAATTCTAATCTGAAGGTTCAGCAGTTCCTTTGCTATGGCTGGTAGCTGATAGAGTGGTGATCCACGACCGGTCGCACCGATGATGATCTCAGTGTGCCGTGCGTCCTCTAGAGTCTTAACGGGCGAGTCGCTAAGTACAGCAATCATGTTAGTGACAGTGATCGCTGAGCCGATCCAGCCAAGCTCTCGTCCATCATACTTTGCCCTATCGGGTTCCATGAGTTGAGCAAGGATGACGCCTGGCAATGAGTATCCGAGGACTGTTCCGTCTCGGGCAGATGAACGATAGACATGGTTTGCCATGGTCACCCCACCACCACCCGGCATGTTTTGCACGATTACCGTAGGTCGTCCGGGGACATGGTCTTCCAGAAAGCTTGCGATAATTCGTGCAGATGTATCGGTGACTCCGCCCGGGCCGGATCCGACGAGAATAGTAATCGAGCGATTTTCGTAAAAGTCATCTACGCTTTGCTGGGTACATGCAAATGCTGTACCGAGGAAGATTGTAAGGATGAAGATTCGGCTCATGATGAGCCGCGCAATATTTTCCTTGATTTGAAAAGCTGTTTTTCCCACTTTATTAAAAGGCCTTCTTTTTTGACAACGGGCTAGTCACAATTGCGTCTTTAGAGTCTAAAGGTGATAGTGGTCAATGGGCAATGGTTGTGGCTCTTCAAGTTAGAATCGTATGCCTAGGTTAAATAGGAGCCTCCGAACTGGCTCTTAGGGGGAGTGCATATGTCAAAGAATAACGGTCAGTCTCACCAAGTAATACGCACAAATCGGCGCAAGTTTCTTCGTTTCCTTGCTGGTACGCCGGTTTTGGCAGGATCCGGAATTATTCCCTTTTTGAGTGAAAAACTTCTGGCAGCCGATGAGTTGCCGGTCGAACTCATCAATGCGGCGGAAGAGGCGTTGAATGTTTTTGACTTCGAGCCAGTGGCCAAGAATCGGATGCTACCCGCCCACTACGGTTATACAGTCTCTGGCACAGATAGCGATGAAACTTTGCTAGCGAATCGAGAGGGTTTCGAACGGTTCCGGATTCGGGTTCGGCGGATGGTTGATATCCGTAATCCCGATACATCGACGAGCGTCTTTGGTATTCCCTGGGAGACCCCCATCGCGTTGGCACCAGTGGGTGGGCAGGCGAAGTACCACCCTGATGGGGAGATTGCGTCGGCTAGGGGCGCAAGGTCAGGTGGGCACACCCAGATCTTATCGACTGCAACAAGTCGGGCTGTGGAGGACGTTACTGTCGCCCGGGGCGCACCGATCTGGTTCCAGCTTTATCCCTCCAATTACTGGCATATTGCCGAAGGATTGATTAAACGTGCAGAGCAAGCCGGGTGCCCAGTTGTGGCTGTCACGGTGGACCGTGCTGCACCGCGCAATATGGAAACTTTTCAACGTTATGTACGTTCGGATTCAACGGATTGCAGTCTTTGCCATATTGAAGGAGCTTCGCCTCAGGTGAGGTTACGGGATAGGGCTATGTGGACCGACATTGATCTTACAGGCGTTGAGAGCACACAGGCATCTGGACTGACTTGGGATTTTGTGGAGCGCCTAAAATCCATAACGTCTATGCAGGTTGTACTCAAGGGTATTGTAACCGCTGAGGATGCGAGACTCTGTCTTCAGCATGGTGTCGATGGGATCATTGTTTCCAATCATGGTGGTCGGTCAGAGGCGAGTGGGCGTTCGACTATAGAGAGTTTGCCTGAGATTGTTGCAGCCGTGAGGGACAGGGTTCCTGTTCTGGTTGACGGAGGCTTTCGCCGGGGGACGGACATTTTTAAAGCTCTGGCGCTTGGTGCTGATGCTGTGTGCGTTGGAAGACCTTATGTTTACGGTTTAGGAGCTTTTGGGCAAGCTGGTGTCGAAAAAGTTCTCAGTATCCTGCGAGCAGAATTTCGCCGAGTTATGCAAGAGGCAGGAGTAACGTCTGTATCACAAATCAACAGTGCATATATTGAGCAAGTTTGATTTTGGAGGAGAGGAACTCGTGAAACAGTTCAGAATAGTGGGAGCTCTGCTCACACTGTCACTGGCGTCCTGTGGCCAGTCAGAAACGGAGCAAGCAATGCTTGATGCCGAAGCGATTGTCGTTGGTGCTGGTATTGCGGGTCTTTCAGCCGCAGTCGAGATGGGCCGTGATGGTGTAGATGTTTTGGTGCTCGACATGAATTCGGTGATAGGTGGACATGCTGTGATGGCGGGTGGTTTCGCTATCGTGGATACGCCTATCCAGGAAAGAAACGGTTTTGCAGACTCTCCGGAGTTGGCTTACGCCGATTGGATGGAGTGGACAGAGGATGGAAATCCGGATTGGATACGTTACTACGCAGAAAATTCCCGAGAGATGATCCACGACTGGACTGCGGAGATGGGGGCCGAATTTGTACGCGTTGCTGGGGGCTATGAGAATAGTGTACCAAGGTTTCATTTCACGCCGCGGGGCGCACTTGACGTCGTCTTAGCTCTCTATAGAACGGCGCTAGAGCTGCCAAGTGTTTTTTTCCAGTGGAACCAGAATGTCGAAAGTTTACTTGTAGAGGATGGAGTTGTTACTGGTGTAGTGGTTCGTAATGTGCGCACTAATGTGGAGCAGACACTCTATGCTCAGCATGTTGTGCTCGCCACCGGTGGTTTTGAGGGTAATTTGGATCGTGTTCTTCAAAACTGGCGGACCGACTTGCCAAGGCCTGATCGTCTACTGTTGGGGGCTTCCATTCATGCAACGGGGACCGGCCACGATCTAGCAGAGGATGCCGGGGCCGGACTTACCTGGATGAATCGTCATTACATTTACACTAATGGCATGGTGGATCCTAGAGATCCTGAACAGACGCTCGCAATCACTGCTGGTAATGAAAACGCTATATGGCTTAATACATATGGTCAACGTTTTACTAATGAGACAGGGTTTGATAAGACGATTCTTGGCGATTTGCTTAACCAAGACTTGACGTATTACTGGGCAGTTTTTGATGAGTCCTCACGGGATGCACTATCGATGCGGGGACGGGAGTGGATCAAAAGTCACGAAGAAGGGCACCCAGTTCTCGACAATCCAAATGCAGCTCACAAGGCAGAATCGCTACAGGAGCTAGCATCCATGACTAACCTGCCTTCGACCGCGTTACTTGATAGCGTCGAACGGTTTAATTCACTGATTGATGCGGGTAAAGATGAGGACTTTAACCGTTTTTCTTCAACTAGTGAGGCGCCTCCAAAGATCGAACAACCTCCCTTTTACGCAATACAATTTTTTCCGATGCCTAGAAAAAGCATGGGAGGCGTGGCCATTGATATGCAAGCTAGAGCTCTGACTGCTGCCGGTGATGTGGTGCCCGGGCTTTATGCTGTCGGTGAGTTGACCGGTAGTGTCGGTATTAATGGTACTCACGGCATGGATGGGATGTTTCTTGGTCCGGCGCTCGTGACTGGCCGGGTGGCGGGGCGCACAATTGCTGATGCTCACATCTCCAGTGAAAACATACTAGACATATCAACGAGACCACCTGAGCAATCTTTACCAGATGCTGTGAACTGGAGTGCGTCCTTAACAGCTGAGGATCTGGAGTCTTTATTGGCGACTGAGAGAGAGGGTTATTGGCATTTTCAGGTATCCCACGAGCTAGCCTTGGAATGGCAATATGAGTGCACCCTATGTCATTCAGCCCAGGTACCGTTCTACCCCGTTAACAGCACACAAAGTAAGTTAGCTCAGAGCCAAGTTTGCGGAAATTGTCACGGTCGATAATCGACGTGTTCTTATTAGTTTCCTGGACAGCTAGTTCTACAGTTTCAGACTAGCGCATTCGAACGAGTGATTGGGAT
>JAZAGZ010000034.1:0-6417 GCA_036231525.1 Pseudomonadota bacterium
GATGCCTTTCTCTGTGCGGCTCTGGGGACGCGAGTAACCATAGCGTTTAATAAGAGGTTCGGGGCTGGTTTTTTTGGCGGAGAGGGGTTTATTCTGCAGAAACTAAAGGGCGATGGTATGGCCTTTATTCATGCCGGTGGCGTGGTAGTTGAAAAGCAGTTAAAAGGTGAAACGCTGCGCGTGGATACGGGCTGTATTGTGGGATTCAGCCCTGCTATTGATTATGACATTCAACGGGCAGGCAATCTGAAATCCATGTTCTTTGGCGGTGAAGGGATATTCCTTGCTACCCTGAGTGGGCATGGTAGGGTTTTTCTGCAAAGTCTGCCGTTCTCGAGGCTGGCTGACCGGATTATTCAGCATGCGCCTTCAGCGGGGGGCAGCGCAAAAGGTGAGGGCTCGGTTCTGGGTAGGTTGGGTCGAATGCTGGATGGCGACTGATAATCCGCTTCTCGCTGCTGAGACAGTGGAATAGATTTGGAGGTAATAGTTTATTAGAAGGAACTGTTCCACATTTAGAATTTAGTATTGAATTCCAATCAAACAATCTAACCTCACACCAAACCTACAACAAAAGACAATTAATCATCTTACGGAGCGAGCAAAGGGATATTATCCACGGAAGGTGGTCTCAACCGGGTCTCTAAGAACGAATAGATATCAGCTAAATCCTGATCCGACATCACTGTATCTGTATACGGCGGCATGCTACCGCTCGGGTATCTCACATACCATAAAAATCGTGCGAACGTGACAGGATCAGGACCAATACGCGGCCCCTGTGCCCCACCCTGACCCTCGTTCGCATGACACGCGTAACAACCCGTGCTGCTGTATAGCGCAGCTCCCTCCTCAACTCTCCCTGCAGGAATAAGCTGCGGGACAGACGGCTGCAGATACGCATGTATGCCAGATAGCCCTGTATTGGAAATCTCTGTTGCCGAATATGACGGCATTGTGCCTGTGGGCTGGCGAACGTATGCGATGAAGTCGACCAGAGTTAGGGTACCCGTAGCAATATTTGGCCCAAGCATGGCACCTTCCCCGTCGGCACCATGGCACACACCACAGCCTAGCTCCACATAATGCTCACTGCCACGCTCAGCTTCCAATACCTCCTGGGCAAATAAACCGGGGGAAAATATATGCGTGAAAATTCCTGCTAGAAGCACCATTACTCGCAGCGTCAGTTTAACCACGCCTGACTCCTCAACGCGCTTGTGTGACAACATCGATTAACGCCGGTTCGCCCCGCTTTACCACGGCGATGGCACGCCGCAAAGCGGGGCCGAGATCTAGTGGATTTTCGATGGGACCCTCAGTGTACACGCCCAACCCCTCCACCATCTTCGCATAATTGATATTGGGATCCACGAGCTCGCTCCCAATCCGTGCTCGCTCAATGCCACGGTTACGGGCATTACACATGCGCTGCACGTGCATAACCTCCATGTGGTATGCGCGGTTGTTGTTCATCACGCTTAGGAGTGGAATACGGTGATGTGCTGCGGTCCAAAGCACACCAGGTGCATACATAAGGTCCCCGTCTGTCTGAATTGCGACCGAGAACCTGCCGTGCTTACGGTTTGCGAGCGCGCCACCCACCGAAGCTGGTGCACCATAGCCGATACCACCGCCTCCCGCATGCCCGAGCCACTGGTAAGACTTATCGAAGTCCCATAATCGTCGTGGCCAGCCACCACTATCACTGTAATAACTCGACACCAGAGACCAGTCCTCGTTTTTGATCTGCGCCCATATTTCCGCGCAGAGCCGCGCAGTACTAACAGGACTAGCATCCCAAGCGTAGCTCGCGGCCTTGCGTGCATCTTCATCCGCCATTTGGCTAGCTACTGCAAGTTGCGCTCCACGCTCTTCAAAAACTCTCCGCCGGGACCGAGTGGTGAGACGATTCACCGCCTCAATAAGTGCTGGCAAAGTGGCCTCCCCATCCGCGGCAATGGCGAGATCTACCTCCTGCATGCGCCGAAAGTCCTGATAGTTCGAGCGGATGTAAAGATCGCCAGTAGTAATGGAGATAAGTTTTGCATCAGATTTAGCCACCCGACTTGTGGATCGGTGCAACTGGTCCCGGAGCACATTCACAGTGGACCAGAAATCCATGACCTCAAGTCCCAGAATCACATCAGCCTGAGGAATGACAGTACGATTAATTGGAGGCACTCCATTTGAATATCTATGCGTTTGATTGAGCGGGTGACGCGTCGGGAAATTAAGACGACTTCCCTGGTCAATCACCGCAGCCTGCAGTGCTTCGGCTAACTCTATTAACAAGGCCATCCCTCTAGGTGTGCGTGCGAGCCGATCGGCCACGATCACCGGATATTCCGCATCAACAAGCATGCGTGCCGCTTCTTCCACAGCACCCGACTCCCCCTGGGGTGGCACGGGCAAAGTGAGTTTTGGGACACGCAGGTCAGCATCCCTTGAAATCGCACCCTCCTGCAAATGGCCATCAAGCACTAGGACGACAGGGGCCATGGGCGGCGTCATAGCAACCTTGTAAGCGCGTATTGCTGATTCCGAAAAATGACTGAGTGACCACGGCGTATCGTCCCATTTGGTGTAATCGCGAACCATATCGGCCGCATCTTGTACGCCGTGATACCACTCCGCAGCCCGACGGAGTGACGCATCATTATGATTACCTAGAATTACGTACACCGGCACACGGTCGCACCAGGCATTATAGATAGCCATAGCAGCATGCTGCAGCCCAACAGTACCATGGGCCATGACAGCCAACGGCTTACCTTCCGCCTTAAAATATCCATGGGCCATCGCAACTGATGATTCTTCGTGACAACAAGTGATTAGCTCCGGAGTCTCGTTGCCACCGTAGTTGATCAGCGACTCGTGCAATCCTCGGAAACTCGATCCTGGATTTGCGCAGATGTACTCGAAATTTAGCGACTTGATTACATCGACCATGTAATCGGAGCCACTACGCTCATGGGAACTTATGACCTGCACATCAGCAGGCGGTGTCGCCTCGACTTCCGCAGTCATAATTGGGGTTGTGGCAGGTCGCGCCTCTGCGTCCGTGGCAGATTCGGTCTGTGCCTTGGCAGGCCCTGTTGACCCTATGAGCGCGGCAGCACCCGCAAGCGTACCGTGTTGGAGAAAACGTCGGCGCTCAATGGAAGCCTCTTTTGAATCTTTGGATTGGGTCATGCATATACTCCTCAAATTCTCCAAGATAATCACTCGCTATGTTGAGCCCCAGGCATCTATAGCGAGCAACACCGATTCTAGCAACCTGCTGAGAGAACGTATTGATCTAAGAATCAAATATCTGTTTTTTAATACTGCCTAAACAAGCCATCGAGAAGGTAGAATCTAGTTTAGAAAAAAGATTCGAACTATCCTGAGAAAGCCATGTCACGATCAGCATTATCCTTGTACACATTATTTTTTACCCAACTAGCCCAGGGACATCACAGCAGTATCGGCATCTATGACGAAGAAAATCTAATTGATATAGAAGGTGTAGTTACCTCTGTCCGGTGGAGGAACCCCCACCCCTTTTATACAGTTACCGTGGAAGATGAGAACGGGGAAATGATCGATTGGGAGATTGAGACCGGGTCGGTCAGCACGCTCAGGCTTCGGGGTGTGGACCGTGACTTTATTCAGGTCGGAGACCGGGTGAGACTAGCTGGGCAATCCTCGCTACGAGACCTTCCGGAAATGTTTGCCCAAAACATGCTGTTGGACGACGGGCGGGAAGTTTTGCTGAGAGCGGTCTCAACACCGTATTGGTCAGCAGGGCTTGAGGGAAATCTATACGAGCGTGAAACTGACGAAGTGCTCTCCACGGAAGGACGCCGTACAGCCGATGGCATTTTCCGGGTGTGGAGCCCAATTTTTCATATCCCTGAAGCCTACCCTTTATACAACAGTTCGGTAATCTCCTCGCTTACAGAGTCAGCAACAGCACTTAAGGCACAGTGGGATCCGCGCTCCAGTCCATACACGGGATGCCAACCAAAAGCTATGCCGCAAATTATGGGTTCAGCTTACCCGATCCAATTCGTAGCACGGGGAAACGACCTCATTATTCAGATTGAAGAATTTGACCTTGAGCGACTTATCCATATGGATACATCACGTTCCTCTATACCAGATACCTACTCGCTCCTCGGATTTTCTAGAGGTCGATGGGAAGAAGAGACGCTGATTGTCGAGACCGAAAGAGTTGAAGCCGCCATTTTGTATGGAGATGGCACACCACAAGGTAGAGAAGTCCAGTTAGTCGAACGCTTTACAATGAACGAAGCGCAGGATCAACTGAACTACAGGGTATCCATCACCGATCCAGAAAATTTCACGGAAACGTTAGAGTTTACTCGTTACTGGGTTTGGCAACCCGATATCCGCCTGCAGGCCTATAATTGCGGTAACCAACTATAGGGGAAGGGATTGGAGCCCCTCATGCCAATAACCTGAATTGGCAAATAATGGTTGGAGCCGTATGCTACGAGCATAGAGATTGCTATAAACAACCACTCAGGCAAAACAAGACAGGTTACGGGGGACATATGACTAATCTGCGTCTACTGATAGTCTTTTTGGTCGGGCTCTGTCTCGGCAGCGAACTTGCCCTAGCTCACCATGGTCGCGGCACACGTTACGACATGGATGCTGAGATTGAGATACACGGTACCATCAGAGAACTCGTATGGCGCAATCCTCATGTGGCCATTTTAATCGATGTGGCAAACGACCAAGGTGAAGATGTCACCTGGGTCATCGAACACAGCAACGTAAGTACGCTGGCTCGGCTAGGCTATCACCGTAATTCACTAAGAGCTGACCAGGAAGTCGTGGCCGTCATCAATCCAGGCAGTAACGGCGATCCTGTCGGACTTTGCCAGAGAATTATTCTTGAAGATGGCACTACCATCTTTATCCGCGGCGGAGACGCCGATCCAAACGATTAGAGACTGCGAACATGCTAAGCCAGCGGGTGCTGCCAATACTCGTGCTGTTTTTTTTCCAGCCACCCGGCGGATTGGCTCAAAACAGTGCGGCCACAGACTTCAACCCCCGTGATCTCTCCGGTGTCTGGTCTGGCTTCGGCGGTGGCGGTGGGCGTGTTCCCTTCGGCCCGAATAGGCCGCCCCTGACGCCTGAAGGTGAAGCGAAGTACCTGACACATATCCCGACCCGCAGTTCTGATCCCCGTGTGCCGGCCGTAGATGATCCCGCACTTTCAAATGATCCCACCTTTGAGTGTAACCCCCGTGGATTTCCGCGCGTTATGTTTGATACTTCATCACGGACATTCGAATTCATCCACATCGATGACAGAGTACTGCAACTTCTGCAGCGAGGCCGGACACTGCGTGAATTCTGGATGGATGGTCGAGAAATCCCATCACCCGAGAACATGGATAACATCGGGCCCTCCTGGTATGGGCATTCGGTCGCCAAATGGGAAGGGAATGAATTAATCGTCGATACAACAGGCATGGATGATCGTGCCTGGCTTGATACACCCGGCCATGTGAAAAGCTTTGAAGCGCGAATACAGGAACGGTATAGAAAGGTTGATGCAGATACCATAGAACTTCGAATGACGCTCTACGACCCAACAAGTTATACCGCCCCCTGGGTCAGCGACACAAAAATTTTTAAACGTGAATCACCAGAGAGACTTACCTTCTTTGGTTGGTACGGCATGTTCTCCGGGGTGACTGACCTTATGTGTGCACCACTCAATGCAGTTGAGCGACAAAGAGAAGGAGCTTACTGAATTGCGCTGCCCAACCCAGTGGGTAGTCCTGATACTCACCCTCCTTTGGTTGCAATCACCCGGTGGATTGGCCCAGGACGGTGCGGGCACAGACTTCAACCCTCGTGATCTCTCCGGTTTCTGGTACGGAGTCTCTGACGGCGGCGTTCCCTTCGGCCCGGATAGACCGCCCCTGACGCCTGAAAGTGAAGCAAAGTACCTGACGCATGTCCCGACCCGCAGTGCTGATCCCCGTGTGCCGGCCGTAGATGATCCTGCACTTTCAAACGACCCAGCCTTTGCGTGTAACCCCCGTGGATTTCCTCGCATCATGTTTGATAATCGTGGAGAGACATTCGAATTCATCCACATTCATGACAGGGTGCTGCAACTTCTACAGCAGGAACGAACACTGCGTGAATTCTGGATGGATGGTCGGAACATGCCATCATCCGAGAACATGGATAACATCGGGCCCTCCTGGTATGGGCATTCGGTCGCCGAGTGGGAAGGGAATGAATTAATCGTCAATACGGTTGGCATGGATGATCGTGCCTGGCTTGATCACAATGGTAACGTGAAGAGTTTTAAGGCACGGATACAGGAGCGGTATAGACGGGTCAATGCAGATACCATAGAACTTCGAATGACACTCCACG
>JAZAGZ010000035.1:0-9253 GCA_036231525.1 Pseudomonadota bacterium
CTCAAGAAAGTTAGGGGATCCCTTGCCATCCTCTGGGTTGAGTCGCAAAACAGGCAGAATGGACAAGTCAACATCATCTCCCTTCATGATGACTTCTTTGCACGGTGCCTCACTGGAATCGACATAAACGGGCGCCACTCCACCCGACTTTAAAATCCCCATCATCTTGGCCGCCACATTGGGCAACATGTTGGCGTCCGCCTCAACACCATGTGCAGCCGCCATGCGCTTACTAGTGAGGCCGACCGAATTAGCGAGCACCGGTATATCAAAGCCTTTGGGTTTCTCAAACAAGATCGGTGTGTCGATACCTTTATAGTCAGCTCTGGCGATAAACGCTCCCATATCATCAAGCGTGTCCACTTCAAACGGTACCCGAAGTAACTCGCCTTTTTTATCCAGGTCATCCATAAACCCACGAAAATCCAGTGCGCCCGTTGTCTGGCCCTTTTTTTGTCTGATATTAACTGCACTCATCACAAGCTCCTTGTCTTTATTTTCATTCCAGGCCAACGCTGAACAATATCAACATTAACATCGTACAGATCTAGTACCCGACCCACCGAATGGTTGATGATATCGTCAACCGTGTCAGGGCTATTATAGAAAGCGGGTATTGGTGGTGCTATGACAACCCCCATTTGGGCTGCTTCATACAACAACTTGCAGTGGCCAATGTGAAGCGGGGTTTCACGAGGCATCAGCACCAACCTCCGTTGTTCCTTTAGCACTACGTCCGCCGCTCGAATAAGTAGATTACTGGAACTGGAATTCACAATCCCCGACAACGTCTTCATGGAACATGGTGCCACGATCATACCATCTGTATGAAAAGACCCGCTCGAGATACTGGCCGCCAGGTCATTGCTCCGATGCACAACATCGGCTAAGGCCTCAACTTCTTTGACCGCGTACTCCGTTTCTATGCCGACATTCATTTTGCCGGTCTCAGACATCACGAGATGCGTCTCAATACTCTCTTGAGCATGAAGTAATTCAATCAGGCGGATTCCGTAAATAGCACCACTGGCCCCTGAAATCCCCACGATCAATCTTCGCACTTTAAAATACCCTCTTTATATATTTCCTGACAGCTTGTTGGCGCGCCCGGAGAGATTCGAACTCCCGACCACCTGGTTCGAAGCCAGGTACTCTATCCAGCTGAGCTACGGGCGCGAAAACCATGATTCTTCTGAAGGCTATCGTAACCGAAACTAAAGCCCATGCGTGCCATTAACGCTTTTTCTCGGTTCCAACCAATTTTTAAAGTCATTGGCATTTTTCCATCAGGACGCAAATCTGTACTTATGCAATACCAGAACTACCTCAGCCAACGCCCATCAACTCACTGAGTTGGGCAGAGTATTGACCGAACTCCGGCGTATTACGGATACTTAGACCCTCGCGCGGACGCGGCAGAGTAATAGGTACTTCCTCTATGATACGGCCAGGTCGCTCAGACATCACCAGAACTCGGTCCGCCAGAAAGACTGCTTCGGAGATACTGTGAGTAATAAAGACCACCGTCTTTTGGTGCAATCGCCAGATCCGCAGCAACTCGATGTTCAGTCGATCGCGGGTCAGTGCATCTAGAGCACCAAAGGGCTCGTCCATGAGAAGGACAGGTGGATTACGAATCAGCGCCTGCCCAATCGCAACCCGCTGCCGCATGCCGCCAGATAATTCATGGGGATAAGACTTTTCAAAACCATTGAGCCCTAGCATCTTGATCATCGCAACGACTTTTTCGCGAATCTTGTCATCCGGCAGTTTTTGCAGCTCCACCCCCAACCGCATATTACCTTCAACGGTGCGCCAGGACAGCAGATTAGTACTCTGAAAGACAATGCCAACATCGTCCTTCGGCTCCCTAGCGGAATGTCCGAGAACGGTGACCGTGCCATCATTGTAAGGGATGAGCCCACCAATGATTCGCAACATGGTGCTCTTGCCACATCCACTAGGTCCCAATACCGCCACAAATTCACGATCATGAATCTGGCAACTGACGCCTTCAAGCGCTCTAATTTCTCCGTTTCTCCCGAAACTCTTTCCAACTGCGTCAAGGGAAATTACTACTTCACCAGCCGGTTTAGTGCTGTCTACTCTCACTCAATCTCCCTTACTTGATATAAGTAAGTATTACTTTCCTATTCACCGCACTCTAACACTCGGCTATCTAGCAAGTGATACATTTAGGCATTAATTTTTTTGTCGACGTACTCTAGTGCTGCAGCAAAGCACTGCAGAGGCACACGGCCAAAACCTGCCCCGATTTGTCCCGCGCCTGCATTCCGATGTGCGATTCCCGTGCTGAACACTGGTTCTATGGAATGCCGAACCACGAGCTCCGTATCAATGCCCAACGGCACCCCGCGAAAATTGAGTGCTGGAAGAGTGAATTCAGGATGCTCGACGGTAGTGATGGCATACATGCCTTCGGATATCTTAGTTGCGTCTTCGAATGTTCCACCGACATAGCGGGCCAGCGCCGGTGCTGCAGCCATGGCAAAGGCACCAAGACCCATGGTTTCAATAATCTCGCTGTCGCCGATGACACTAGTGGCGTCTGTCAATTTAAAGCCCTTAAAGTATTGCCCCCTAACCTCCGGAACCGGAGCAGTGAACCACTCCTCGCCTGCGCCGCTGATTTTGATACCGAAACGTACACCGTTAGTACACATGCAAGTCACAATCGTCGAATTAGAAACGTCTTTAGCAGCCTCCATCGTTGCCTTGCATGCAGCCATTGCCAACGGAAGAAAGAAAATTTCGTTCTCCGCCAAGGTGCGCATCACAAGCATAATCTCCTCCGGCGAGTGACCACTGCCACATAGATGGGGAGCGATAATGCTCGCAAACAACGCAGACGCAGCCTTTTGACGGCTGTGTCCTTCATCACCCATGTGCAGCGCTTGACTCAGAATTGCAAAGAGATCAATTCCGCCCGATGCCCTCACTGCTGTACCCAGAATCCGGGCGAGCTCCCCTTCTATCCACCCCAGATGCTCCAATGTTTGTGCATCGTTCGACCCGTAACGTAGCGCCTTACCCCTGCCCTCATTCAACGCTGTCAACGCAACCGTACCAGCAACCCGATTTTCAACCACGAAAACTGGCGTGCGCCGAGTGATCACGCCGGCATACGTTGCGGCAACCTGATGATCGCTCGCGGATAGAAGATTGAGCGATCCGGACCTGCTCAGTAACTCCGCTTCTTGTAGATCTGCTACCAAACCCGTATGGACCAATGCCCCCAGAATCGAGCCTTTTAGAACATCTGTCGCCTCATCCCACCCACTCAATGGTGGACCGGCATGCAGAACGTCATATTGCCCGAGTTCAGGGAGGATCTCGCCCACCTGTTTAATATCGACTAGAAAGGGTTTAGAGTCGATTATGCGTTGGGCAGCTAGAGCATTAACATGATCCCGATTTGGGTTGCTGGGCTGCCCGTCGCTAGGCGGCGGCACGTTCATACTAGAACGTTACGACATAACCCTGATAGATAGAAGACCAAAATAGACTCTCTTCCGACGGAACATATACAATCCACCCACAACAACGGATGACAGCATATGCGTCCAACCTATCTGACCACGGACGCGAATCGATATCGGGAGGAAACGGCTAAATGTCACAGAATTTCCATGGAATCATCCCTGCGGTGGCAACCCCATTCGATGAGCGCTTTGCAGTCGATAAAGCAACCCTTAGGGAGCTAATCGAGTGGTATCTGGCGAGCGGCGTGCACGGCATTTCCGTATGCGGTTCACAGGGAGAGTTTTTTTCTCTAAATCACGATGAACAAATTAGCATCATCGAAACGGCAGTACGCACTGTGGACGGACGTGTCCCAATCTACGCAGGTACCGGCGCAGTTACGACGCAGGAATCGATCCAGCTGACCAAAGCAGCGGAGAAAATCGGTGCCGATATTTCCCTAGTCATTACGCCTTACTTTCTCAGCCCATCAGCGGACGAATTAGTTATGCACTACAGGGAGATCACCAAATCCACCAAACTACCTGTGATGATTTATAACAATCCGCCCCGCACCGGCGTCAATGTTACACCCACCATCTATCGGCGATGCCTCGAAGACGCTAATGTCGTCGGCATCAAGGACAGTAGCGGTGATATTACCCAAATTTGTGAATACATTGAGGCGGGTGCACAGAAAAAACTCCTATTCGCCGGTCGCGACACAGTGATTTTGTCTACCGTTCTCCACGGTGGATCGGGCGCTATATCACCAGCCGCAAACGTATTCCCTAGCCTTGTGGTCCGGCTTTACAACGCGATTCGTGAAAATAATATTGAGGAGGCGGGCCGGCTCCACGATATCTTGCTACCGTTGCGGAAGGCTTGGGCCCTAGGTTCATTCCCAGTTGTGATCAAAGAAGCGATGAGCTTAGTCGGGCGAAGCGCTGGGCCAACACGACCCCCAATACAAGCGTTGGGGCCGGACGCCAAGGCAAAGCTCACGAAGGTCATCACTACAATACAGGCGGCGGATGAAGCTGCTCAAGACAACATTGCAGCATAAAGGTAGGGCCTAATGGTTTGGTTCGCACTTGGTACCTACTACGGCGCCTCAGAAAAAAAATCCGCTTTGGTGTTGGATGATAACGTGTACGACCTCGTTGAGGCGTACCGCGTGATCTATCCTAAAGAATCGGGAGGCACCACCTGGATTACCGGCGGGACGGACGGGATTATGCGTGACTGGAACAATGTGGAGAGTGAGGTACAAGCATTAGCGGAAGCAGTGGCAAAGTGGGAAGACACAGAAATATTAGCGCCGCTGGCAGATGGGGGGAAAAAACTCGCCGCCCCGATCCAGCCCGAGAGAATCTTCGGTGCTGCCGCGAACTACGTAGAACATGCCAACGAAATGGGCACCGTTCTGGCAACCAAGGCCGAAAGCAATCCGTATGTCTTTCTGAAAGCAGACTCCAGTACCATTGGCCCCGGGGACACCGTATGTCTACCCAAGCAGTCCAAAATGGTGGATTGGGAAATTGAACTTGCCGTGATAATCGGCCGCCAATGCCGTCACGTCGATACGGAGTCGGCGCTCGACTATGTGGCGGGCTACTCTGTGATCAATGACATCACCGCAAGAGACCTGAATGTGCGTGCGGATTATCCCTTCAAGTTCGATTGGTTTCAGGGTAAGAGCTTCGATACCTTTGCGCCCCTTGGCCCTTGGATTGTCCCCGCGTCATGTATCAACGATCCCCAAACATTGAGCCTAGTCTTGTCGATAAATGATGAGGTCATGCAAGATTCCTCTACCGATGAGATGATCTATACCGTGCGTGAGCAGATTGCTTACTTATCGAGCATCCTGACACTACGACCGGGCGATGTACTCGCAACCGGTACGCCTACAGGCGTTGGTATGGCCCGTGGTATCTTCCTAAAACCGGGCGATGTGATCACTGCTTCAATCGAAAACATTGGTACTCTGAGCAATCCGGTTGCAGCGCAAACCTAGCCCTGACCTTATGTTGAGGGGCAGACAATTAATGAGCTATCAAAAGCCTACAGATGCAAGTACAAGAGGGGCTGCCCTGATCGGTGCTTTCTTCCTCCTGATCATTTTCACGTCTTTTAGCTCCACTATCACCCATGGGGCCGATGCAGTGAGTTTTAATTTGGCATGGGTGCCACAAGGAAGCACCAGTGGCGTGCTCGTCGCGATCGAGAATGGTTATTACGAAGAAGTCAATCTCGAGGTTACTGCGGTTCGTGGCTACGGCGGCAACCGCACGATCAACGAGCTCGATCAAGGGTTATTCGATTTTGCTTATGGCAATCCCATCGGCATCATCCTCAACCGTGCCAATGGCGGCCACACTCGACTGATCGGCGTTATTAACGACGTCTGGCCGGCCGGGTTGTGCTACGTCGAGCAGGAGCGGCAACCGCGTACCATCGAAGACCTTCAAGGTTTGACAGCTATTGGTGGGGCCTTTTCACCAGTCCATGAGTTGGTGCCGATTTGGCTCGAAAAAAATGGTTTTCCACGGGATCACATCAACCTCGTTCGTGTTCAGCCCGATGTAATTGTGGCCTCACTCACCCAGGGCCGTGCCGAGCTGGCTGAGTGCTGGCGCGGCAGCGATATGCCCTTGATTAAAAAGCAGGCGGCTGCTCTCGGTAAAACCGTCGGCTGGCTCGAATACCGCAAATTCAACCTAGATATTTACAGCAACGGCCTTGCTACCTCTGAGCAGATGATCACTGAACGGCCGGAGGTGGTGCGCCGGTTTGTCCAAGCCACATACCGAGGCTACCAATTTTTGGTTGACTACCCTGAAAAGGCAGCCGATATAGTACATGGCCGATACCCCCTGTTAGATCGTGACATCTTGTTAGGACAGATCGAGGACATCAATGAATTGATCATAGGCCCCGATTTGGCAGAGCGCGGGCTCGGGTGGATTCGAGCTGATAAGATGGCACGCACGGTAGAATTGGTTACTGAGGCTTATGACGTTGGGGACACCGTGCAAACGGCTGACATTTTTACAAACCAGTTTCTAGAGACAGTAGACGAATTCTCTAGAGAGGATATTCGCTAATGACTAAAATCAAACCCCGCAAGCTGGGCCATCTTGTGCTCTGGGTACGAGACATTCATAAGTCCGTCGAGTTCTACACCGAGATTTTAGGGCTCGAGGTGTCCGACTGGATCGAAGAAAGCATGGTGTTTTTGCGGTGCGGCAACGACCATCACGATCTAGGGTTGGCTCAAATTCCGAAAGATGCCGTGCACCTCAATGATGTTCCAATTCACCCTCGCCCTGGCGTAGAACACTTCTCCTATATGCTTGAGAGCCTTGAAGAAATGGAGAACGCTACAAAGATGCTACAGGAAAAAGGTGTGGAGATCGTTCGCGGTATCGGAAAACATGGCCCGGGTGAGAATTTGTTCATTGTCTTTAAGGACCCCGATGGAAACAACGTAGAATTCTATGCAGACATGGTACAGATTACGGACGATCACCCGTACACACCCAGCGTCTGGGAAAACACTATCGACGCTTTTGATCAGTGGCATTTCAAGAAATTTGTAGTAGCGCCTCCGACTGACTGGGCGCCCGACTCCTAATGGATTCCGTGCGACGACTACTCCAGCCTGTCATATTCCTCGTAGTCATCGGCGGTATATGGGAATTCGGAGTGCGATACTTCGAGATTCATCCCTACCTGCTGCCACCAGTCAGCGATATCTTGCAGGCCGGCTGGCTTTCCCGTGGGGAACTCTGGCAACACGGTATTATTACATTTTGGGAAATACTGATCGGGTTTGCAGCCGCGGTTGTCTGTGGCGTACTCGTCGCGGTCTGTGTCTTTTTTTCGGCGGTCGCGCGGCGGACCATCTATCCAATGGTCACAGCACTGCAAAGTCTTCCAAAGATTGCCCTCGCCCCATTGATGATCGTATGGTTTGGCTACGGCATCATGTCCAAACTCATCATGACATTCTTGTTTGCCTTCTTTCCAATTGTGATTTCAACCTTGGGTGGTCTATCCAGCACTCAAGAGACTCTGCTCGAACACTTTCGTGCACTTCGTGCCTCACCATGGTCGACCTTTTGGCGACTGCGCGTTCCGGCCGCTCTTCCTAGCTTCATCGATGGCTGCAAAATAGCAATGCCATTAGCCGTCATCGGTGCGATCATCGGCGAGTTCGTCGGATCCGAGCGGGGCCTTGGCAATTTGATCCTGTTTACCATGTCGGCTGGCCGCACCGATCTGCTGTTTGCTACCCTTCTGGCTGTGACTGTTCTTTCGCTGGTCCTATACTGGGCCATTGAGGCACTCGGTAGGTTAGTGTGGTGGAGATCGCTGTAGGGTGTATATATCTCAGTCATTAAGTATTACAGGAGAAAGGAATGAGTAAACTCCGACATATCGCTCTTTCGGTCAACGACCCTTGGGAAGCCGCTAAGTTCTACGAGAAAGCGTTTGACATGGAGCGTGTGGGAGAAACTCGCTCGGAGTTGGCGGATGGAGTCTATCTCTCTGACGGCGTCATCAATATGGCCCTTCTCAGGTATAAGACTGATGAAATGGCCGGAGAAGATCGCGGAAAAGATTACGTCGGGCTCCACCACATCGGTTTTTGGATCGACGACCTAGATGAAACCCACAAACGTATTGAGAACGCAGGCGGCCGCCACTTCATGGGCTCGGTTCCCGAAGGCGAAAATGTTTTCTACGAGGTCAAGTACCGTGACCCCAATGGCATCATTTTTGATGTGACGGAAAACGGCTGGGGTGGCGCTGAAAAAGACAGCGCGCCACCCAACGCAACTCGCGAGGACTAATTGAGAGGTATAAAACAATTAGACATATGGAATAAATGGACGGACTAGAAAACCAGCAAGCGGATTTTCAGTCAAATGTTCATTCAATCCGACAAATATCCTGAAACCCTGGGCGCGGTAATCGCGACCAAACGCCACCAGGATCACCGTATCCAATGGAGCAGATAAAGTTAGACTTGATTGTGGTGCCCGAGAAAAACGCCTGATCAACCTTATCGTTAGAAAACCCGGACATCGGTCCACAGTCAAGCCCTAAAGCGCGTGTTGCAATTATAAAATATGCGCCCTGCAAAGAACTGTTGCGGAACGCCGTGATCTCGGCCAGTCCCTCAGTCTCCTTGTGCATTTTTACGATCTGCTCAACTTGCTCTAGCGGAAACAATTTTGGCAGCAATTCATAGTATTGAGTGTCAAATGCGATAATTGCCGTAATGGGCGCAGCAATGATTTTCGCTTGGTTCCCTTCCCATGCGCAATCGGCAAGTTTCTTTTTCGAATCTGGAGACGTGCAGAAGACGATACGTACCGGGTTTGAATTGGCACTGGTTGGGCCCCATTTCATCAAATCATAAATAGCTTCTAATGCTCCATCGGGCACGTGGGCATTCTGCCAGGTGTTTTGTGTTCTCGCTTTGCGGAATATAATGTCAAGGCAACTATTGCTTACCTGCATATCATGCCCCTCTGGTTCTGACGGCTAGCTTATCGCTGAATTGGGTTGAGGCAATTCCACACGCGGAATTACTCAACCTCTACTCCAACGCTTTGAGCCACTCTACCAGAATCGGGATATCCTCAAGTTTCGGAGAAGGTGTCTGCCCACGCACATATTCCCAGATAGCCCTTAGATCCTCGTTGCTTAATTCTTTCTCAGAATACGGCAGCATGCGATTCCCTGGATACCGTGT
>JAZAGZ010000036.1:0-5903 GCA_036231525.1 Pseudomonadota bacterium
TACTTGCTCTTCAAAGGCAGCATGGAGCGAACGGAACTGTCCGGCCCGTTTACGATCCGCCGCAAAGTCGGCGACAATTCGGGCTTCTTCGCCCGTCATGTTGGCGACGTCTTTGATATCAGCACGACCATGATATTTGAGGTAATTAGCGACTTCAGGGCTAGATAAAAGCCAGCTTCGATCTAGCGATACACGACCTTTAGTTTCATCGCTATCCAGCATCATGTGCCAGCCGATCTCATCAAGTCCATTGGGATTGGCACCGATCGATGCAGGAAAATAGCCGAAACTGTCGGCGTTGCCGATTACTGGGACGCCGTATTGCTTGCCGCTGTCATCTTGTAGCAAATCCGTACGCTTCCAGTTGTCGGAGGTGCGGTCCCAAAGAGTCAGCTCCGGATGGTCTTCGATTACCTCAGCGTAGTATCCCTGTGGACCTAGTATATCCTCAGTGCCACCATCAAAGATGAAGATGTCGTGCGTTTCACCTAAATCGTTAGAGATGACATCTCGCATGAAAACGCCAATATCGGCGTTAGTCCCAGTGAATTCCATCTGTAGTCCGATGGACTTCTCCATGATGCTCCAGTCTTTGAGCTGAGAAGTCGTAACGCCGTAGCCTCTTACTGTCGTAGAGGCGGCGTGAGCCGAAGTCGCTCCCGGAATAGCACTGCTGGCAGCGACAGCGACAATTCCCGTTGCGGCTGCACCTTTTAGCAATTCGCGACGTGATATGTCGTATTTTCTCGTCGATTCCGTCATCATCCGTCTCCCTCTTGATTAATTTTCTCGAACTACCAAACCTCTCCTGTCAGAGAGAATATCACTACTACTCCACCATGCGCTTTACGTTCCTTGCATGATTACACAATCGTCTTCGCGCCACCACAAATTTGTGACTTGCGAGACATCGAAGCCACTGTCCCAGATGCGTGCCTTTATATCACCGACATCGGTTTCAACGGTCTGGTCTAGATACTTTCCTTTGTAAATCGTTGTGCCAGCGCGACATGAAATTCTATTGGTTTCGGAACTCGCTTGCTCGTCTCCGCACAAAAGATGAACTCGTTCCGCGCGAATTCCAAGAGTTATTGTTTCGCCAATAGCGGGAGCGCCGTTACCACACCAGCGACCGCGCAGCATGCGTGAACCGAGCTTAACGGTTGCCATGCCGTTGTTTACTGTTTCCAGGGCGCCGCCAAAGAGGTTTTCAAAACCCATGAAGTCCGCAACAAAATGGGAGTTAGGGCGGTCAAAAATATCCCTCGGTGGACCTTCCTGGATAATTTTACCCTCTCGCATGAGGATAACACGGTCACTCATGGTAAGAGCTTCTTCCTGGCTATGCGTGATATAGATGAACGTCATGCCTAGTTTTTTATGTAATTCAAGGAGCTCTACTTGCATCTCCAGACGAAGTTTTTCATCGAGAGCGCCAAGGGGTTCATCCAATAGCAAAATTGCGGGCTCAGTTACTAGCGCACGAGCGAGAGACACTCGCTGACGTTCGCCGCCGCTCAACTGATGTACGCGGCGCTTATACTTGCCTGAGAGTTGGACCAATTCGAGCGCACTATCTGCGCGCTGCCGTCGCACTGCAGGGGGCACGCGGCGTACGCTCAGTCCATACTCAACGTTTTCACCGACGGTCATGTGGGGAAACAGCGCATAGTGCTGAAAAACAGTGGTGCAATTTCTGTCCGACGCAGGAACGCTTACGACATCCTCTCCAGCAATTCGAATCGCGCCTATACTTGTAGGTTTTTCCAATCCAGAGATTATACGCAATAGAGTAGTTTTGCCTGATCCGCTCTCACCCAGAATCGTCAGAAATTCACCTTTTTGGGCGGTTAAGGACACATCATCTACCGCGACTACGTCGTCGTAGCGATGGAGCGCATCGCTTATCTCCAGCATAGGCTGAAAATTATCCGCCGAGTCGGTTGACACGATCCAATTACCCCCTGCCAGCCAAATTTGACAAATCAATTGAACTCAAACAGACCACAATCTTCCGAAGGCGCGATTATCACATCTTTGGCATGATTGGCACGCTTCTACGCAAACTGATTTAATCCGAGTGCTTCTGGCGAATGGTAGCAGATCGGAATGCGTGCCACAACGAGCTGTGGGCCGGTTTATAACGGATAATAACAAGTGGATGGAAAATGGTATATTTACTCGGTTTTTAGGGCTTAGTGATAGATTTTTCTATTCTCTAGACTGCTGGCCCCAGGGAATAACCCTTGAAAGCAGCAGATTAGGACAGCGCCGAGGTGGCCCAAAAATCCAGGGCGCTCAAGACTTTCTTGATTTTTTATCAACTTTGTACAGTCCTGCCAATTTCTCAGCACAACCCTAGTACGATATGACAAATACAAATAAGGTTGTAATCTGGCCCTACAAGAACATAAGACCAATGTGTAAGCAGAGTGGAACAGTTATAGGCTGACAATGTCCCCTGAAAACGATTACTTCGATCCAACTTTACGGTCTGTTTTGTCGAGCCGGTTCAGTGCAATCCTACGGGAGATGAGCAACACGGTGCTTCGGGCGAGTAAGTCCGGGGTGATCAAAATCGCTCGAGATATGTCTTGTGCAATCCTAACCTATGATCACCGACTGGTGTGCATTGAGGAGTGTATACCAATTCATGTTGCGGCAATCGATTTGACTACGAAGCCGCTTACAGAATTCTTTGATGATATTGAGGAGGGTGATGCATTCCTTAATAACTGTCCTTACACGGGAGTTACTCACCATGGAGACTTAACACTTTGTGTTCCCGTGTTCTGCGATGGCGAACCTCTATTTTGGACCGTTTCTCGTGCTCACCACGCTGATGTCGGTGCGCCTGTGCCCTCGACTTATTTACCCTACGCCAAAACAATCTACGAGGAAGGTCTACATTTTCCAGGAGTTAGGGTCGAGCGTGGGTTTAAGGAAAATTCAGACATCATTCGTATGGCTAAGATGAAGATACGGGTGCCGGACATTTGGTATAGTGATTACCTCGCTCAGGTTGGCTCTTGCCGTACTGCAGAAAAGCGCTTGAAGGAGTTGGTGAACAAGTATGGAGTTGAGACGATTAAGCGCTTCATTGCGGAATGGATGGCCTATGGAGAAAGGCGCGCTATAGCGGCAATCAAGGAGTTGCCGGCGGGGACATGGCAATACGAGAACAAACATGATCCTTTGCCTGGTGTAGCTGATGAAGGCATTCCCGTCCGCGCCATTGTGTCCGTTGATCCAGAAGAAGGATTGGTTACGGTTGATGTGCGGGACAATATTGATTGTATAGAAGGCGGCCTCAATCTCAGCGAAACTTGTTCTATAGCGGCTTGCCGCGCCGGGGTTTTCTACAATATTGATCACACTATCCCGCATAATGAGGGAAGCGCTCAACGCGTTAGAGTGCTATTGCGGGATGATTGCATAGTAGGCCGACCGCGTTATCCCGTTGGAACTTCAGTTGCCACGACTAACGTGGCGGATAGATTGGTTAACGCTGTCTCTTGTTGCTTCGCTCAAATGGGCGCGCCACATGGCATGGCCGAAGGCGGTTACCAGCAAGCTTTAGGCTTGGCAGTTATATCGGGCAATGACCCGCGCAAAGGCGACCAAACCTATATCAATCAAATGTTTATTGGATTCGGAGGCGGACCGGGCATGCCTGGCCATGATGGATGGCTCACCTACGGTGGACCTGTTGATGGGGCAATGCAGATTCTTAGCCCCACGGAGGTTGACGAATCCATGTTTCCAATTATCTACGAGTGCCGGGAATTGGCCATTGACACATTGGGTCACGGTGAATGGGACGGTGCACCGGGAACTAAGTCAGTCTACCGTCCAACTCACAGTGAGATGAAAGCAGTTTATTGTAGCGATGGCGATACGTTCCCTTCCAAGGGCGTCAGTCTAGGGCATGATGGCGCACCATCAGCAAATTGGAAAAGGTCGACTAATGGGGAGTTGACCAAGCTGCCCTCTTTTCATGAGGAGGCATGTTATCCCGGCGAAGCATTTTCTTTTGTTACCACGGGGGGTGGAGGCTATGGAAACCCGCTCAAACGCCCCCCTGATCGGGTTGTTGCGACCATTAATCGGGGTTGGTTAAGTTCTGGTAAAGCCGAGGAGATATACGGCGTAGTTGTTATCCCTGCCGATAATGGTATCGAGTATTGCGTGGACGTTTCTGCAACTCTTCGGCGACGTGCCGAACTCGGGGTGGACTAGGTTAATGGGCTACCGAGTTTCCATAGATATTGGTGGTACCTTCACTGATTGCGTCGTAGTGGACGAGGCTGGGTTGCAGCGCATCTTCAAAACACCGAGCACACCCGGTGAATTTGAGCGGGGGTTCATGAATGCGATTTCTCTCGCCGCAGCGGCCCACGATTTGAGTGTGGATACCTTTTTAACCAACACCGATCGCATTGTACACGGTACTACCGTTGCTACGAATGCACTTATTGAGGGTAAAATTCCGCGTGTGGGTTTGATTTGTAATGAGGGCTTTAGGGATATCTTGACGCTGCGTGAAGCACCGCGCAAACAGCCGTTTCGATGGCGAGTTGACTATCCGGAGCCCTTCGTTCCGCGCGCCAGAACCTTTGGGGTACAAGGACGAATCAATGCATCTGGCGAGGAGTTGATCCCTCTCGACGAGTCAGGAATTCACTCAGCAATTGATGCATTCCGCTCAATCAAAGTTGAATCTGTTGCGGTGTGTCTTCTGTGGTCAATAATTAACGGTGCGCACGAGCAGCGTATTCGCGAGATTATCAAAGAAGCATGGCCTACTCTGCCTGTGACACTTAGTCACGAGTTAAACCCGATCGCGCGGGAATATAGACGTACTATTTCTTCAGTTATTGATGCCGCATTGCAGCCAATCGTGAGTATTTACGTAAGCCGTTTAGAAGCTGTTCTGCGAAAGTCTGGTTACACGAACGCCCTAATGATAGCAAATAGTTTGGGCGGAATGATGCCGCCGGAAGAGATCCGAAAAAAGCCAATTTACAGTGTTATGTCCGGACCAACTTTAGCTCCGATGGCGGCAAAGCGAATATGTGATGAACCTGATCTCGTCGTCGTCGACATGGGTGGTACTTCATTTGATGTCTCAGCTATACGTGGTGGGCAGGTCATCGTTTCACCTGAAGCCATGATAACTGAGTTTGACATGCTCGGAATTCCCAAAATTGATGTGCGTTCGGTTGGGGCGGGCGGAGGGTCTATCGCGTGGGTTGATGCTGGCGGATGGCTGCGTGTGGGCCCAGAAAGTGTAGGTGCTAGTCCGGGCCCGGCTTGCTATGGGTCGGGAGGCGTCAAGCCTACAGTCACAGATGCAAATGTAGTGCTTGGCCTTATTGATCCGGACTATTTTCTCGGTGGACGGATGAAACTGGATAAGGTGGCTGCAGAGACTGCAGTGCAAGGGGTCGCTAACTCGCTGGGTGTTAGCCTTCTCGACGCTGCGTATGCGATTCACAGTACTGTTAGCCATAATATGATAGCGGCTATTGAAGATATTACGATTAAGGAAGGGATAGATCCGCGGGAGAGCTATTTCGTTTCTGGTGGCGGTGCTACTGCCTGCCATATGGCCGAAATGGCGCGCGCACTAGACATAAAGCGTTTTCTGATTCCAAAATTTTCAGCTGGACTTAGTGCGTTTGGTGGTCTGATTTCTGATATTGCCTGGGAAGAAAAGGCAACACTCGTGACTGATGCTACAAATTTTTTACTCGAGAAGACTAACAAACTACTGAAAACCCTTCGGCAGCAGGGAACTGACTTTCTATCTCGATCTAACGTAGATCGTAAGGATTGGCGATTTGAATACTCCTTCTTGGGTCGCTATCAATATCAGTCATGGGAGATTGAGGTTCCGTTCG
>JAZAGZ010000037.1:0-16831 GCA_036231525.1 Pseudomonadota bacterium
GCTGGGGGTGCATAGCTTATTACCAATGACTAAAAACCGTGTCGTGTTATCAACATAATCCTCTATGTTTGAGAATAATACGTTGAGCTCATAGACCTCAGCTGCCGCATCACCTGCAATTGCCGCAGTGCCAACCTCATCTCGAGAGCGTCGAGCAGCCTCAGCATTGCTGGAGACAGGAATGACTTCAATGCCTGGTAGTGATTGAGCTAGCCAAGTACGGCACTGCGCTAGCGACTGCGGATGTGAGCAGATTCGGTCAATATCACCCATATCATCCATACGCCCCATCAACTGCTGATGTATGCGCAACTCCACTTCACCGCAGATTTTAAGAGAGGAAGTCAGAAACATATCTAGCGTATTTGTAACTGTTCCTTCAGTCGAGTTCTCAACTGGCACCACGCCGAAATCAGCGTCTCCTCCCTCTACCTCATAGAAAACCTCTTCGATGCTTGATAGTGACAAAGCATGGATTGATTTGCCGAATTGCTTCAGTACAGCTGATTGGGTAAACGTGCCCTCGGGACCTAGAAAGGCTATTTTCATGCGCCCTGCGAGACTCCCTCAAGACTTGGCAATACCCTCACACGGAGTATCCCATTGATAGAAGAAATTCGCTCCAAAGTTTCATCACTAACCGGAGCGTCCAAGTCGACGAGTGTGTAGGCGACATCGCCAAGAGAAACATTGAGCAGATCCGCAATATTTATGTTTTCTTCTGCAAGTGCGATCGAGACCTGCCCAACCATGCTGGGGACATTAGCATTAGAAATTGATAAGCGATTAGGGCGAGTACGCCGCAGTACGGCTTCGGGAAAATTAACGGAATGCCGTATATTTCCATCCTCTAAGAACTCCCTTAGGTTGCTAGAAACCATGATCGCGCAGTTCTCTTCTGCCTCAAGCGTCGATGCGCCGAGATGTGGCAGGCATATGACTTTGGGATGACTCTTCAAATGAGGCGTGGGGAAATCGGTAACATAGGTGCGAATGACGCCCGATCCAATTAAATCTACAATTGCGTCATCATCAACTACGCCGTCGCGAGCAAAATTCAGAACGATAGCTCCCTTTGGCAAAAGTTGCAGACGCTCACGATTGACCAATGTCCGGGTATTCCCATTAAGTGGCACGTGGGTTGTTAAGATATTAGCTCGTCGAAAAACCTCATCGAGATTTGAGGCTTGTTCAACACCAGACGATAGTTGCCAAGCTCGTCGTACGGTAATCTTTGGATCGTAACCAACCACTCGCATCCCAAGCCCGAGTGCTGCATTAGCCACCTCAACCCCTATAGCTCCGAGTCCAACTACGCCTAGAGTGCGTCCTGGCAATTCGAGCCCAACAAATTGTTTCTTGCCAGTTTCAACTGCCTCCGCTATCTCAGAATCAGTGCCTTCTAGAGTCCGAACATAGTGCCAAGCCTCTCCAAGGTTCCGTGCAGCCATAATCATTGCACCGATTACGAGTTCCTTCACTGCATTCGCATTCGCACCCGGCGCATTAAAAACTGGAATCCCACGCTCACTGAGATCATTAACAGGAATGTTATTGACTCCCACGCCTGATCGCGCAACAGCGAGTAACGATGCTGGTAACTCCATGCCGTGCATCTTGTATGAACGAAGCAGTATGGCATCAGGTTCAGTTAAAGCCGGACCAACCTCGTATCGATCACGTGAAAGCTGTTCCAGCCCTTGATCGGAGATATTATTGAGCGTCAATACTTTGAATATCTTCATGATATTACCCGTGCCGGGTTTCGAATTCGGTCATAAACTTCAGTAATGCATCAATACCGGCTTCGGGCATGGCGTTATATATGCTCGCTCGCATCCCTCCAACCAATCGATGACCCTTTAGGTTCAACAAATCCGCCTCCTCCGACTCTCGCAAGAATACGGCATCTAACTCAGGAGCAGATAGAGTGAACGGGATATTCATCCAGGAACGACAGGCGGGGTCAATCGGATTATTGTAAAAACCAGACGCATCGATAGCCGCATATATTTTTTCCGCTTTGCGCCGATTCCTCTCACCTATGACAGCAATACCTCCTTCCTTCATGATCCATTCAAATACTAACCCGGCCACGTACCAGGCAAATGTGGGCGGTGTATTTGACATAGATTCCGCATCAGCCATCACTCGATAGTTGATTACCGCAGGTGTCTCCTGACGCGCGCGATCAAGAAGATCTTCCCGAACAATCACAACCGTAATCCCAGCAGGACCAATATTCTTCTGAGCTCCTGCATAAATGACGCCGTAGCGACTAACATCGATCGGGCGCGACAGAATTGTCGATGACATGTCGGCAACTAGTGGGGCGTTGGAGACAGATGGCACATCATGGAACTCCACTCCAACAACCGTCTCATTGATCGCCAAGTGCAAGTACTTTGCGTCATCGTTGACTCGCCACGTCGCGGGGTCTGGAATTGCCTCATAGTGTAAATTTGAGCCATCTGCCGCCACGTTAACGTTTAAATACCGCTTTGCTTCACCAGCTGCCTTCTTGCTCCAGTTCCCGGTCGTCACATAATCAGCTGTGTCGGCAGGATCTGTCAGATTCAAAGGGACTGCTGCGAACTGTAGAGTTGCACCACCCTGTAGGAATAAGACCTTGTAGTGCTCAGGAATATCCAAGAGCTCCCGAAACATTGCCTCAGACCGCAACGCAAACTCAATGAACCCGGAGCTGCGATGACTGACTTCCATTACTGACATTCCGCTGCCCTGCCAGTCCAATAGTTCATCTCTTGCCTGTTCAAGGACGCTTGTCGGTAGTACCGCTGGTCCGGGACTAAAGTTATAGACTCGCTTCATTTTCCGCCTCTCCCTGTGCGCCCGTTAACCACTACTCGGACGGAACTTCCTCCTGAAAGGCTTCTATACGTTCCAAACCAACCAATCTATCCTCCTTGTCAAGGCGTATGAGCCGGACCCCCTGAGTATTTCTACCCATAGTGGATATCTCCGACGTCGTTGTCCTCACCAACGTACCATTGGAACTGATCAACATTATCTCGTTGTCCACAGAGACTTGTACCGCGCCTACCACAGGTCCATTACGCTCCGAAGCCTGTATCGCAATCACTCCTTTCCCGCCACGGCCTTGCACCGGAAAATCCTCTAATGCAGTACGCTTCCCATAGCCATTCTCAGTTGCAATTAGAACCAGCCCTTGATCAGGGATACACAATCCTATGACCTGATCTTCGAGTCCACTGAGTTTGATGCCCCGAACACCAGCTGCATTACGTCCCATAGGACGAACATCTTTCTCAGAAAAGCGGATTGCCTTTCCAGACCTTGCAAATAACATCAAATCTTTTTCACCATCGGTAATGCCTGCGCCAATTAGCCGGTCATCCCCGCGCAGCTCTACAGCAATAATTCCGCTTGCACGCGGACGAGAAAACGCGCTGAGAGGAGTCTTCTTCACCGTACCCTGACTAGTTGCAAACAGCACATACCTACTCTCTTCAAACTTCTTAATTGGCAACACAGCGTTAATACGTTCTTCTTCCTCAAGTGGCAACAGATTTACAATCGGTCGTCCACGAGCACCAGGACCCGCCTGTGGTAGCTGATAAACCTTTAACCAATACACCTTGCCACGACTCGAAAAACACAAGAGCGTATCGTGAGAATTTGCTATGAATAACTGGTCAACAAAATCCTCATCCTTAACTCTGGTTGCCGCCCGGCCACGTCCACCGCGTCGTTGTGCTTGGTATGTCCCCACAGGCTGCGCCTTGGCGTAACCACCATGAGACAAAGTCACCACAAGGTCTTCCTCGGGAATCAGATCCTCAATGGTTAAATCAGTGTAGTCCTCTACTATTTCCGTACATCGTGTATCAGCATATTGCTCACGCACCTCGATAAGCTCTTCTCGGATGACGTTTTGTAGCTTCTCACCGCTTGCTATAATCTCATCAAATTCTTTAATTTTATCTATTAATTGGCTGTATTCATTGTGAATTTTTTTCTGCTCAAGAGCTGTCAATCGATGTAAACGAAGTTCCAGGATAGCCTGGGACTGAGCTGCTGACAGACGATAACCTGACTCACCAAGACCGAATTCTTCGCCTAAATCCTCTGGGCGCGTCGCTTCTGCCCCTGAACGCTCAAGCATTTGAATCACCGCACCCGGAGCCCATACCTGTCCCATTAAGCCCGCACGCGCCTCTGCCGGCGACGATGACGCCTTAATAAGTTCGATCACCTCATCAATGTTCGCAAGAGCGATGGTCTGTCCCTCTAGGATATGCGCGCGTTCTTTTGCTTTGCGTAACTCAAAAAGAGTCCGCCTCGTAATGACCTCACGCCGATGCCGGAGGAATTCCCCCAACAACTGCTTGAGCGATAGCAACCGTGGCTGACCATCGACAAGGCCTACCATGTTGATGCCAAAAACGCTCTGAAGTGGTGTTTGTTTGTACAGATTATTCAACACGACGTCTGACAACTCGCCACGACGGAGCTCGATGACAACCCGCATACCGTCTTTGTCCGACTCATCTCGAAGCTCCGTGATTCCTTCGAGACGCTTTTCTCGTACAAGTTCCGCAATCTTCTCGATCAATCGAGCCTTGTTAACCTGATAGGGCAGCTCTGTAATGACTATTGCCTCACGACCACGACTTTCTAAAGGTTCGATATGCGTGCGGCCCCGCATATAGACCCGTCCTCTTCCAGTGTTGTAAGCACTCAGAACACCTTGTGCCCCAAAAATCATTCCTGCAGTTGGGAAATCTGGTCCTGGAATTATCTTAATTAGTTCAGTTACTGTCAGTTCAGGGTTTTCGAGCAAAGCTAGACAAGCATCTACCGTTTCGCCCAGATTGTGAGGCGGTATGTTCGTTGCCATTCCAACTGCAATTCCCGAAGACCCATTGATAAGTAGGTTTGGAATGCGCGCAGGAAGAACAGTAGGCTCATGTTCAGACTCATCGTAGTTGACCGCAAAATCAACCGTTTCTTTCTCGATATCGGCCAACAACTCCTGAGCCACACGAGCCATGCGAACTTCGGTATAACGCATAGCTGCCGGCGCATCGCCATCTATCGAGCCGAAGTTTCCCTGTCCATCGACAAGGATATAGCGCATAGAAAAATCCTGCGCCATTCTCACAATAGTATCGTACACCGCTGTATCGCCATGTGGATGATACTTACCAATAACGTCACCGACGACGCGTGCTGATTTCTTGTATGGACGGTTATATTCATTCCCGAGCTCTCGCATGGCATACAGCACCCGGCGGTGTACTGGTTTGAGTCCGTCGCGCACATCCGGAAGCGCTCGACCGACAATGACGCTCATTGCATAATCGAGATAGGACTGCTTCATCTCATCTTCGAGATTGACCGGAAAAATCTCTTTCGCTACCTCAACCATACGATTCACCACAAATAATCGCCCCTCCCGGTCTGCTCCAAAACACCAGGGGAACCTGCAATATTGAGAAAAAACGCTTCGTCAGACTTTCAATTGATGGCCGAAATACACTTGAAGAAACCGTGTTCCAAGCGTTCATTTACCCGTGAAATTCTACCATAAGGCGGGCATCGCCCGAAGCACTGAAAGCGCTCCCAAAAGGCTATACTGGGCTTTCTCTGAAACCAATCTATAACGAGTGTTCTCTTGGTGAGTCAACGCATCGATGCTCTAATTTGTCCGCGCTGGACTATTCCAGTGGAACCGGAGGTTGCAGTTCACGAAGACCTCTGCCTAGCTGTTGATAAAGGCCGCGTTCTAAAACTCCTCTCACGAATTGAAGCGAATCAACAGTTTCAGCCCGACATTGTCCACGAGCGACCGGATCACGTCCTTATCCCCGGACTTATTAATACGCATACACATGCTGCCATGACACTCATGCGAGGCCTTGGCGAAGATCTTCCGTTGGAAAGCTGGCTGAACAAGCGAATCTGGCCAACAGAGATGCGGCTGGTATGTCCTGAGTTCATCGATGATGGGGCTCAGCTTGCCATCATGGAGATGCTGAGAGGAGGCATCACCTGCTTCGCGGATATGTACTTCTATCCTGAACGAACTGCACAAGTAGCTGTGAACTTCGGTATCCGGATGGTCGCTGGGATGATCGCTATAGAATTTCCAACGCCTTGGTCCACAGATGCTGCCGATTGCATAAGCAAGGGTCTAGCAGTTCATGACACCTACAAGGCGCACCCACTGATAAGTACCATGTTTGCCCCACATGCACCATATACAGTATCCGATAATACTCTGACTCGCATCCGCCAACTTGCTGATGAACTCAACGTGCCAGTCCAAATACACCTCCATGAAACCGCCAAAGAAGTTGAAGATGCATTATCTAAAAACGGTGTGCGCCCCCTCCAGCGATTGAAGGAACTCGGGCTCTTAAACCCCAGTCTTATGGCCGTACACGCGACTCAACTGACAGCTGATGAGATAACGATACTTGCTCAGACAGGCTGCAGTGTCGTGCACTGCCCCCGATCTAATCTGAAGCTATCCAGCGGGGCATGCCCCGTAGCCGATCTGTTATCTGCCGGAGTTAACGTGGCACTCGGGACAGACGGCGCTGCCGCTAACAATCGGCTGGATCTTTTAGCGGAGATGAATATGGCTGCATTATTTGGAAAATTTGTTGCAAACGATCCGACCGTGCTGCCTGCAAGCATGATGCTTGAGCTCGCTACACTTAGTGGTGCTCGCGCGTTGGGATTGGACAAAGAAATTGGTTCACTGCTTCCAGGAAAAAGCGCTGATGCTGTCTGCATCGAATTTAAAGATCCTGGCACGCACCCAGTGATCGATCCACTCTCTCAGTTAGTTTACGCTGCGGGGCGAGAGAATGTCACCGACGTATGGATTGCTGGAGAGCATCTTTTAGAAAATCGTACTTTGACGCGAATGGATGAGAAAAGCGCCGTGCAAAAGGCTGGCAGATGGGCGGAAAGGATGACTGTTTCATGAATCAAAACGCATCGAAAGATCACATCAATGCTGACGCAGAGGAACTTGCTAAGTTTGAAGCGTTGGCAGAAAAATGGTGGGATCCCGAAGGCCCCCTCAAGACCCTTCACGAGATCAATCCCCTCCGACTCGAATATATTGACCACCGGGCTCCACTTAAAGGTGCTCGTGTGCTAGACGTAGGTTGCGGCGGGGGGATCTTAAGTGAAGCCATGGCTAAGCGAGGTGCGAATGTCGTGGGGATCGATCTTGCCCAAGCAAGTCTCGATATTGCCGATGCCCATGCTCGAAAAGCCGAGGTTGCGCCGGAATATTTATGTGTTGACATCCAGGAACTCGCTGACAAAGAAACCGAATGCTTCGATATCGTCACTTGCTTGGAACTGCTTGAACACGTCCCGGATCCAGCGAATATGGTAAGTATCTGTGCTCGTATGGTACGCCCTGGTGGCGCTGTCTTTTTTTCCACTATCAACAGAAATATGAAGAGTTTTTTAATGGCGATTGTTGGCGCTGAACACCTCATGCGCATGGTGCCAAAAGGCACTCACGAGTACGAAAAACTTATCCGCCCTTCAGAACTTGCCACATGGTGCCGAGGGGCTGATCTCGAGCTGCTTGACACTATGGGGCTGCACTTTAACCCGCTGACTCAATCTTATTCACTCGGTGGCAATATCGATGTCAATTACCTCATGCATGCCCGATGTAACCCCTCACCATGAAGGTCGAAGCGGTACTGTTAGATCTGGATGGCACCTTGATAGATACAGCACCGGATTTGGTAGCCGTCCTTAATATCCTGCTCGCACACCGCCGCCTCCCACCAATCCCATTCGCAATCGCACGCAATGAAGTCTCTAATGGGGCTTTAGGGCTTATCCGGCTAGGTCTTGGGGAACAGGAGTCCGAAGAAGAAGTTGAGAGGCTACGCCAAGAGTTCCTAGAAGTTTATATCCAAAATATATGCATTAAATCTTCTTTATTCAATGGGATAGGCGCTATTTTGAATGATTTAGATGAGTGTGGCACAAGCTGGGGAATCGTGACTAACAAACCCCACGCTATGACTCAACCACTATTGAAATCACTGAATTTGCTTCATCGACCAGGCTGCCTTATTTGTGGTGACAGCCTTCCTCAAAGAAAACCACACCCTGCCCCCTTACAGGCAGGCGCAAAGGAATTGGGTATACCGACAAAACACTGTGTATACGTTGGTGATGCGCGCAAAGATATTGATGCAGGTCGCGCAGCCGGCATGCCCACCATAGCGGCCTCATACGGCTACATACATCCGTATGATGACCCATACCAGTGGGGCGCATCTGCTGTCATTCGACGACCCGCTGATCTGCTGAATGCCTTGAAGGAACTCGAATGATGAATCTACGCAGTTATGAGCCACCAAAAAATTTATTTAAAGACCGGGTAATCCTAGTAACAGGCGCCACATCTGGTATTGGTCGGGCAGTCTCAAGAGATCTTATTATTCACGGAGCTACCGTGATTCTTCACGGACGGGATGAGAATGCGCTAGAAATGCTCTTCCAGGAATTTCGAGAACTTGGCCCCGAACCTGTGGTAGCTCAACTGGATTTTGCACTCACCCAAGAGAATGTGTACCAAAAATTTGCTGCAGAACTCGGATCGCGATTCAACAAGCTTGATGGACTGCTTCATAATGCGGGTATTCTAGGTGATCGTACCCCCATCGAACGCTACGATATAGGCTTGTGGCAAAAAGTAATTCAGATCAATCTCAGTGCCCCTTTTGCCTTGACTCAACAACTTTTACCTCTATTGCGCCTGTCCGAAGATGCCTCTGTACTCTTCGCAACTAGTGGCGTAGGTAATTATGGACGCGCTTACTGGGGTGCGTACTGCGTCTCCAAATTTGGAATAGAGGGATTCGCACAAATATTAGCTGATGAATTAGGAGACACCCGCATTCGAGTAAACTGCATCAATCCAGGCGGAACACGTACTAAGATGCGCCACGCCGCCTACCCAACGGAAGATCCGAGTACTCTACCTCCCCCTGACACGATTACTGGCCCCTATCTCTATCTATTAGGTCCAGATAGCCAAGGTACCACCCGCAAAAGAATCGATATCAAGAGTGATTAAGCGACAAATCAACGGAATTATAGAGCTGCTTCAATTCTTGTATCCCCAACACCCGAGTCGTACCACGTCGCATATCAGCTAACGCTATAGGTCCAAAACGAGTACGCAGAAGCCTGCTGACGGGGATCTCCAACGATTCAAAAAGACGACGAATCTCACGGTTACGCCCCTCATGAAGAGTAACGCTATACCAAGCATTAGCACCCGTTCCTCCATTAGCCACAATAGAATCAAACCTCGCTAAACCATCCTCAAGTTCAACACCATCTTGCAACCGTTTCATCTGTTGCCGAGAAATGCGACCGAGAACACGTACTGCATATTCACGTGAAATCTCGTAGCTAGGATGCATCAGGCGATGAGCTAACTTGCCATCCGTCGCCAAGATTAATAAACCAGATGTATTGATATCCAAGCGTCCAACGCTGATCCAGCGTCCGTGACGTGGTGGTTTAAGCCGTTCAAAGATAGTGGGACGCTTCTCCGGGTCCTTTCGACTCGTGATCTCACCGGAGGGTTTGTAATACGCAATACACTCAACCGCGCATTCACTCGATGATCGAATTCGCAATAAACGCCCATCCAAAAAAACTCGTTCATCACCATCCAGTTGATCGCCGAGCTGAGCCGGCTTGTCTCCAACAACCAACCGACCCTGCCTTATCCACCGCTCTACCTCTCGACGGGAAGCCACGCCAGCATTTGCTAGGACCTTTTGTATTCGATCAGCCATTCCCGTATCCGGATTGTTGCACGTAATTGTTTAAATGACTGGCAGCAGGCATGTCAGCTGACTTCGGGATAGCTCAGCGAGGCAATATCGTCTCCCCTTTCATCCGCCAGCTCGGTCTCGGCACCAGCCCGTTCGATTGATTCTTGTGAGGCTTCCTCTAATTCGTCTAGTAACTCTGATTGTGGACTTGACTCTGGCAAAGCAAGCTCAACATTTAGATCCTCCAGATCTTTGATCTCTGAAAGTGGCGGCAGATCATCAAGCTTTTTCAATCCAAAATAATCGAGAAACCTCTTAGTAGTCCCAAACATGGCTGGTTTTCCAGGCACATCGCGATGCCCAACCACCCGAACCCAACCACGTTCTAACATAGTGCGAACAATATTGGTGCTCACGGCAACGCCCCGAACCTCTTCTATCTCACCCCGAGTAATAGGTTGTCGATATGCAATGAGAGAGAGAGTTTCCAAGAGCGCGCGTGAGTATCGAGGCGCCCGTTCCTCCCATAACGGTGCAAGCCAATCACCCATAGAGCTGCGAATCTGAATTCGATACCCACTCCCAACCTCTTTAAGTTCGATTCCTTTATCCTTGTACTCGAGAGCCAGCTCTCCCAGCACCTCTTTCAGAGTCTGCAGTTCTGGCACCGAACCTTTTCCAAATAATCCTACTAATTGGTCCAAGCTCAATGGACGACCAGCTGCCAGCAAAGCAGCCTCTAAAATATTTTTAATTTCTGAATGATCCATATCTAACAACTCATGCAAACTCTAAAATTATGCGTCGGCAGTAATACCATCTTGGCTCTCGCTATCCTTACTATCCTTGGCAACTCGAACGTGAATTGGCCCGTAAGGTTCACTTTGCACGACATCGATTAAAGATTCTTTGAGCAATTCTAAAATTGCAAGAAAAGTAACCGTTGCTCCAGTACGACCTTCCGCTGAATTAAAAAGTTTTGAAAACTCCATAAATTTTTTATTTTCAAGCGAAACCAGTACCTGTGACATTCTCTCCCGAACCGAAAGAGGTTCCCGCTGCACATGATGGCTAGTAAACATATCAGATCGCTCAATTGCTTCTTTAAAAGCAATGAGCAGCTCTTTAAGCGTAATGTCTGGTAACTTCGTGACAACTCGCTTCTCTATAACTGTTGCGGTAGCTTGGGATACGTCTCGCTCTAAACGTTCTAGCGCGTTGATATCTTGCGCGGCTTCTTTGAAACGTTCATATTCCTGAAGTCGCCGCACGAGTTCAGCCCGTGGATCTTCTTCTTCGTCCTCATCGTTAGCAACCGGTGAAGGCAATAACATTCTGGATTTGATCTCCGCTAGCGTTGCCGCCATCACCAAGTACTCGCCTGCTAACTCAAACTCCATGTCATGCATGAGCTCAATGTAGTGTGTGTACTGCTTTGTAACCTCTGCAATCGGAATATCAAGAACGTTGAGGTTTTGTCTCCTAATAAGATATAAGAGCAGATCCAGTGGTCCTTCGAACGCTTCAAGAAATACCTTAAGGGCGTGTGGAGGGATATAAAGATCGCGCGGGAGTTCAGTTACCGGCTCTCCCTCGACTACCGCAAATGGCATCTCAACCTGTGCTGGTAGTCCAGCCTCTCCAGTCACAGGTGGTGCGGTCGACACAAGTTTCAACTCAGGCTTACGCGGGCCAATCAACTCACTCATCTATGCAAGTCCAGCTACAGAGCGAAAAAAGAACCTGAGCAATGGCAATCTTATGGGATCCAATAATGGCCACAATACGCCCATGACTATAAGTGATACTACGATCATAAACCCGAAAGGCTCGATCCTGTGGAGCATCTGGGCCAGATGTGGAGGTAATAGCCCCGCTAGAACGCGCCCACCATCCAGAGGTGGTATAGGTAACATGTTAAAGACCGCAAGAAGAACATTTATGGAAATACCGGTAACGCACATTCGAACAATTACATCGTCAAACAGATCCGTACCTACTCCCGTAAACATCGATATCCGGAGTGGAAGCAGCAACGCCCAACCCATAGCCATTAATAAATTGGCGCCTGGCCCAGCCGCGGCTACTAATATCATATCCCGACGTGGATTGCGCAAATTCTGAAACGCAACCGGGACTGGTTTAGCCCACCCGAACGCCCATGCTCCCGAGCTCAACACCAGCATTGCGATCGGCACGATCACGGTCCCTAACGGGTCAATGTGTTTGATGGGGTTAAGAGTCAAGCGGCCAGCCGCTTGAGCAGTCGTATCTCCAAACTTAAGCGCTGTCCACCCATGGGCGACTTCATGTACGGTGATGGCAAACACAACTGGCACTGCAGCGACAACCACTATCATTAGTACGCTAACGATATCTGTGCCCAGCATTGGCACATTATACGCTCTTCGGTTTTGATGGTCAGGTAGATTGCGCACTTTCACAGTCTTCTCACGCTCAGCTCACTTGGAGAATTGCTAGAAATCAAAAAAGCTCATTCATGAGAACTGCTCTTGCTTTTTACCCGACCGTTAGTTGCGGTAAGATGCAGCGCTTCAAAGGACCTCTAAATTATGCAAATACTCATCGATTTCCTACCTATTATTGTCTTCTTCGTGACGTACAAGATCGCAGGCATGTATGCTGCGACAGGGGCAATCATTGCCGCCATGGCGATCCAAATTCTCTTTCAATGGTTAAAAACTAAAACCGTAAACAAGATGTTGCTAACATCAGGAGTTCTGGTTGCATTTTTTGGCGGAATTACTCTAATACTCCGAAATCCTATCTTTATCCAGTGGAAACCTACGGTCGTAAATTGGCTATTCGCAGCCGCGTTTCTCGGAAGTCGTTACATCGGTACACAAACTCTTACAGAAAGAGTAATGGGTCAGGCAATTGAGCTTGAATGTGTGATGTGGCGACAACTCAACTTTTTATGGGTGGCAAATTTTAGTTTTCTAGGTGCTGCAAATTTATTTGTTGTTTACAACTTTGATGAGGCAACGTGGGTTAACTTCAAGTTATTCGGCATGCTTGGTTTAACCCTCCTCATGGTGCTTATTCAAGTGCTCTGGATTGCCTCTAAAAGCACTACTAAACAGCAAGAGAGGGGGTAATGGATGCTCTATATGATCTTGGGTTACGACGTCGCCGACAGTGCATCTCTGAGAAAAAATGCACGGCCAGCGCATCTGAAAAGGCTAGAAAAGTTAGTCACAGAGGGTAGAGTCATTACAGCTGGACCACTCCCGGCCCTTGATGCAGAGGATCCAGGGCCAGCAGGGTTTACTGGAAGCCTCACGGTAGCTGAATTTGAATCCTTAGAAGAGGCTCATAAATGGGCCGAAAATGATCCGTATGTAACGGCCGGAGTCTATAAGTCCACCGTAATAAAGCCTTTCAAACAGGCTTTCCCATGAGTGAAGACCGAGTCGGTCGGATTCATGCTCTACTGAAGCACGCATTCGCACCAGAGCATTTAGAGGTTTTCGACGATAGCCATCTCCATGATGGACACGTGGGAGCGAAGGAAGGGAAAGGACATTTCCGCGTGCATATCATCGCCAAACAATTTGAGAATACTCGCCCCCTAGATCGACATCGGCTAGTATTTCAAGCGCTGGGAGAAATGATGGAAACAGACATCCATGCTCTGAGCGTCTCAGCTCTACCACCTCCCATCACAGCAAATATAAAAAAGGCTTGAAATGAGCATCCACCAAATAATTTTTCCGCTAATTATTGTATTCCTACTTTTAGGCGCCTGCTCACAGGGACAGGAGGTTTCTGAAGCGCAAAACCCCTTCGGAGAAGAAACAGTTGCTACCATCAATGGCGAACCTATTTATACATCCATTTTTCAAAGATACTCGAACATGCGACTTCAGAAAAATGCTGATGATTTAAGTGATGATGAGCGAGACGGACTGATTGAAGAGCTAGTTCAATTTTATTTAATGTCTAACGCTGCCACAAATGCGGGAATCGCTCAAGAACAGGATGTCATTATTGAACTTGAGCTTCAAAGACTTCAAATGCTTAGCCGCCTAATGGCAAACCGTCATCTTGAAGAAAATCTGCCGAGCGAAGCAGAACTTCAGATCGCATACGAACAGAATATTCAAAGATTGTCAGGTACTCAGTATAAAGCTCGCCACATTCTTCTCGACGAAGAAAGTGAAGCCATTGAAGTTATAGAAGAGCTACGAGGTGGCGCAGATTTTCAAGAACTGGCAACAACTCGTTCGACCGGACCTTCAGGACCGAATGGTGGTGACCTTGGCTGGTTCTCTGCCGATACTATGGTCCCACCTTTCGCACAAGCGGTTAGTTCAATGGAAGCCGGTACGTTTTCTGAGGAGCCTGTCCGAACTCGCTTTGGATGGCACATTATTCTCTTAGAAGACACTCTAGACTCGCAACCACCAGGGTTGGAGGCAGTCCGCGCAGATATTACCAATTTCGTGGAACAACGAAAGATAGAGGACTTACTAAACTCACTCAGAGCTGAGTCAGTTATTGATATTGGAGACTAAACTTAAACAGCAACGTACGTTCGTGTATTGTTTGTAGTGCTCAGTGATCGCCCTTTATTAGAGCGTTAAATTCATCCTCACTCAATACTACAATCCCTAACTTTAATGCCCGATCTACTTTTGCCCCCGGGTGGTCACCGACGATAACCATATCAGTCGACTTCGAAATGCTGCTAGTTACCTTAGCTCCCAGCGCAGACAAAGTTTGTTTAGCTGCATCACGAGTCATGCTCGACAAAGTCCCTGTAAGCACTATGGTCTTACCCTTTAGCGGTCCATCCTCAGCTTCCAATCGGGCTGGTTGTGGCCAGAAGATCCCACACCTCACCAATTGATCAACAATCATGCGGTTTCGGTCCTCTTGAAAAAATGCCCTTATATTTGCTGCGACTATGGGCCCAATATCTGGAATATCCTCCAAACGTTTAGCATCGGCAGTCATTAATTCCTCTAGTGAATAAAAGTAGTTTGCCAATGCTAGAGCTGTAGATTCACCAACTTCACGGATTCCAAGCGCATAGAGAAATCTGTTAAAGGTTGTGGATTTGCTCTTTTTTAGAGTTTCAAGAAGATTCTCTGCCGACTTCGATCCCATCCGTTCCAACCCAGATAGCTGCTCTAGAGTTAGTCCAAAAAGATCAGCAGGATTTTCGGCTAGCTCCCTAGTGACTAGTTGATCAACCAGTTTTGCACCAAGTCCTTTAATATCTAATGCGCGGCGAGATGCAAAATGACGAATCGCCTCTCTACGCTGTGCTCCGCAAACTAGACCACCGATGCAGCGCGCAACTGCCTCGCCCTTCTGCCGAACAACTTCCGAGTTGCACACCGGACATTTCGTAGGCAACCGCGCCGGAGTTGATCCCGCTAATCGCCGCTCTTCAATAACCTTGACTATCTCTGGAATAACATCCCCAGCTCGGCGAACTATCACACTATCTCCCACTCGCACATCTTTACGAGCTAACTCATCTTCGTTGTGCAAGGTAGCATTACTCACAGTTACCCCGCCCACAAAGACTGGCCGCAGCCGAGCAACTGGCGTAATCGCGCCTGTCCGACCCACTTGAAATTCAATTTCCTTAATCACAGTGAGTTCCTCTTGGGCAGGAAATTTATGTGCGATCGCCCAACGAGGTGCCCGAGATACGGCGCCCAATAGTTTTTGGTTTTCAAGCGCATTAACTTTGTACACAACCCCATCTATCTCATAGGGCAACTCATTTCTTTTTTTTAAGATTTGTGCGTAGTAAGTCAAACAGTCTTGAACTCCTGCCATCACTTTCCATTCAGGACACGTTCTAAGCCCCAAGTCATGCAGATATTCCAGTGTTTCACTCTGGGTCTTTGGTCTAACTTGCCCATTGATTAATCCGACACCATAAAAGAAAACTTCCAGAGGACGCCGTGCAGTCAACCGAGGATCAAGTTGACGCAAACTACCAGCCGCAGCATTACGTGGATTTACGAAAGGCTTTTCACCCATCTTGAGAGCGTGCTGATTGTAGGCTAAAAACCCTTCTTGAGGCATAAACACTTCACCACGAACTTCTAACTCTACCGGAACGTTCTCCGTGCGAAGCCTAAGAGGGACGGCTGAGATAGTCCGAACGTTGTGGGTAACATCCTCACCAGTCGCACCGTCACCACGTGTTGCACCAAGAACAAGTACACCGTTCTCGTAACGAAGATTCACCGCGGCACCATCAAGCTTTGGTTCCGCAACATACTCAATGTTATCTAGTTCAAAGCCCCTAGAAGTCAGTCGGTCACGGACACGTTGGTCAAAGTCGAGAAGCTCTGATTCAGTAAACACATTACCTAAAGACAACATAGGAGCGTGATGTGCAACCTCACTAAACTCTCTTGCAGGTGCGCCCCCGACACGCTGAGTTGGTGAGTCTGACGTAACAAGTTCGGGGTGATTAGCCTCCAACACCTGTAACTGGAGCATTAGTCGATCGTATTCAGCATCCGGAATAACAGGATTATCCAAAACGTAGTATAAAAAATTATGCTCTTCTATAGCCTCACGAAGCATCCTGAGTTCTTGGGCAACGCCTTCTTGGCTGCCACTCATGCTTAGGTTCTCGTCTTCTGGTGGTAATAATCGATAATCTCTTCTCGAACGTAACGCTCACGCTGGATGCTCCAGGAACTACCTTGCTCATCAAACAGTTCCGAGCCAAGTGGTTGTGTTAAAGCACGAGCAACAGACGCCATACGATCAAAACGACTCACTGGATCTCCGGTGCCCGATAAAACCATAAAAAAACTCATTCCCGGTAGCGTCGTTTCCTTAAGATTCGTCAAATCGAAAGAACCCGGCTCAATCAGGCTGGCGACGCTGAATTCAGGTTCGTACTCAACTTCATCTTCATCTTCACCTTCTCCAAATGGATAATGAAATATGCCGTATTTGCCGTGTTTCAATCCCGCTTTTCGCAAGGCAAGAACCGCAAGTTCAGC
>JAZAGZ010000038.1:0-49365 GCA_036231525.1 Pseudomonadota bacterium
TTGGTCTCCAACCGCGGGAGTTCTAAGATATATGGCAGAAAAAGCTCCGACAAATGGCTCCAACAAGCAGTTGTTGCTGCAAAAAATTTACATTAAGGATTGCTCCTTCGAGTCACCTCGTGCGCCCGAGATATTCAAAGGCAATCTCACACCTCAAACTCAACTGAATATTAAGTCCAGTGCTAAAGAGGTGGATACCGATACACAGGAGGTCACTCTTACGTTGACCGTGGAAGCCAAAGATCAAGAAAAGACTCTCTTTCTAGTAGAGCTTGAGCAAGCCGGGGTGTTTCTTATGCAAGGTTATACTGAGGAAGAACGGCAAATGCTCATTGGAAGTTACTGCCCAGGCGCTCTTTATCCCTTCGCAAGAGAGGCTATATCCGATATGGTCACACGCGGCGGGTTCCCACAATTGCTGCTCCAACCAATAAATTTTGATGCTCTATACGCTCAAGCGGTGCAGGAACGTCTTAAGGGTAACGGTGAAAAGGGAACGGAAGCCCCCAAAGGCGCACACTAGCCGCCACACAGCAGGTAGATTCAATTAACACAGTTAGCCACATTGCAGTCTTAGGGTCGGGCTCGTGGGGCACCGCGCTTGCTATTCAATTCGCTCGCACAGGGCGCCCTACAATGATGTGGGGCATCGAGCAACCTGAGATCAGGGCTATGGCGCGGGCACGGCGCAACACAGCTTATCTACCAGAAGCCAGTTTTCCCGATGCATTACAGGTCACCACAAATTTGGATGAAGCGCTAGCGAACGCCGAAGATGTTCTGATTGTTGTTCCCAGTCATGCGTTTCGAGAGACCCTTCAGCGCCTAAAATCCTCATCGCTCCCCCTAAAACACCTGGCGTGGGCCACGAAAGGCTTTGAAACCGAAACGGGGAAATTGCCACATCAAATTGCTGCGGAAGTACTCGGTCCGAATCTGCAAACTGCTGTAATCTCTGGCCCTACTTTTGCGGCGGAGGTGGCTGCCGGACTGCCAAGTGCCGTTTCGATAGCCTCTGCGGACAAAGAAAACGCGCAGCGGCTTGCAGAAGCCATTAGTACTGATACGTTCCGCGCTTATATTGCCGAAGACATCATTGGAGTAGAAGTCGGCGGTGCGACCAAAAACGTTCTCGCAATCGGTGCAGGAATATCTGATGGCCTAGGTTTCGGCGCTAACACGCGCAGCTTCCTAGTGACGCGCGGGCTCATGGAAATGACTAGGCTTGGCCTTGCGTTGGGAGCACGGAAAGACACTTTCATGGGTCTTTCCGGAATGGGTGACCTCGTATTGACCTGCACTGACGACCAATCGCGAAACCGCCGCTTCGGCCTAGGGCTCGCAAAAGGAGCTGCAGCGGATGAAGTGCGTAAAGCAATTGGACAGGTCGTGGAAGGTTTCTATGCTGCGAGGGCAGTATTCAGTGTCGCCCAACGCCTTGGAGTCGAAATGCCAATCGTGGAGCAAATCTACAAGGTCATCTACGAGGGAGTGTCACCACGCGAAGCCGTCACTGCCTTGATGCGACGACCATTGACGCCTGAATAGGGTCAATGCCCATCTCTATAGCGAGCATAGATAGCTCACAATATAATCCTATGTTATTTCATAACTATCCGTACAAATGATCTTAGGCGAAGCATGATTTTGTTTTCGCGCTACGCGTTTTTAACAGAGCTCTGAAACCCAGTTTGTCGCCACGCTTCATAGAGCACCACAGCTGCCGCATTGGACAGATTCAAACTGCGATTCCCCTCACGTAATGGAATCCGGAGAGTCCTCTGCATAGGCAGCGCCGCAAGTACGCCGGGCGGCAACCCGCGTGTTTCCGGCCCTAACAGAAATGCGTCGCCTGCAAGGAAAGCCTCACTAAAAAATGACCGTTCCGCTTTAGTGCTTAAAGCAAACAAGCGTCTTGGCTGAAGCGTCTCCAAGCAAGCCTCTAGCGAAACGTGCTCTGATACATGCGCAAGCTCGCGGTAGTCGAGCCCTGCTCTTCGCAACCTGCGCTCCTCCATTTCAAAGCCCAGTGGGTGTACGAGATGCAGATCAGCACCAACATTCGCACAAAGACGGATAATATTGCCTGTATTTGGAGGGATTTCTGGCTGGTACAAAATTAAGTGGAACACTGTAATGTTCTATGGTCTTAATGGTCGCGCTCCGACATAATGACACGATCACGATGCCAACGCTCCTAGTAAGATGAGTTCCCTTCTCACCCTGAAATTCTGCGACCTCCAGTTATCTTCACCTATTGTGCTGTTGTCGGGTTGCGTTGGGTTTGGGGAGGAATACACCCGAGTAGAAGGCTTCTCGAACCAAGACGTTGGAGCCATAGCCCTGAAAGGAACTACCTTGCAACCGCGTTTGGGAAACCCGCCCCACAGACTTTGGGAAACCCCGTCGGGCATGCTAAACGCAATCGGGTTGCAGAATCCCGGAGTTGATAAAGTTGTTACAGAAATTCTGCCATCACTGAATTTCTCTGAAACCCGTTTTATCGCGAACGTCTGTGGATCAACGATTGATGAGTACGCCGAAGTCACACGACGATTTGATGATTCTTCAATCGATGCAATGGAAATAAACATTTCCTGTCCAAATGTTAAAGAAGGTGGTGTCGCTTTTGGCAACTATCCGGATATGTCAGCACGCGTCGTCGAAGCCTGCCGAAATGTCACAGACAAGCCCCTAATTACGAAATTGTCCCCCAACCAAACAGATATCGCCGCGAACGCTAGGGCGTGCATTGAGGCTGGCTCAGATGCCCTGGCGGTCATCAACACCCTTATGGGCATGGCCATCGATGTCGAGACCCAACGGCCAATAATCGGGAACGTACAAGGTGGTCTTTCAGGCCCCGCAATTCGCCCTATTGCTCTGCTCAAAGTTCATCAGGTCTACGAAGTAGCGGGGCCGAAAGGCATTCCCATTCTAGGACAAGGCGGTATCGAGACAGCAGCCGATGCTATCGAGTTTCTATTGGCCGGAGCTACGACCATAGGACTAGGTACGGCACTTTTCTATGACCCTCTGGCTGCGAAAAAGATTAACTCCGGCATAGAAGACTACCTAGGACGTCACGGTTTCAGTTCCGTCGCAGACCTCACCGGCCAGCTTAATTTAAGTGATATGCAGAACACCCCAGCAAGCAGCTGAAACAAATTAACGCATGTGGAGTTCCACTACATCTGCGTCCGACAGTAGGTGCTCAGGCCCAACTTGCTGCCCGTCGAAAACATCGGAGCCCCAAGCGCGAGCGTATTTCAATCCTCCGGCAATGTCTTTGTGCACAAGCCGCGCGACATCAAAGACAGTCGCGCCTTGACGAACAGTGAATGGACGATCCATTTCTGGTGGCTTTCCAGGCGTTTTAGTGTAAACACGCACAATTTGAAGGCCGTGAAACAATAGCGGTCCGATGTGACTGAGGCCCTCTTCAGTCACCGTGGATGTTGTTAGCGTGGGAAACCGTACACCGAGGAGTTCGTTCAAGACTTTAACCTCCTCTGGATCAGGATCTGCGTCGGCCTTATTAGCGACGAGCAGCGTTGGAAGATAGACCCGAAATGGGTCAAGCTCATCTTCCATAGTCCAGCCTATCTCCGCATCAAGCCCCGGCCATCGTTCGACCAAAGTAATGCGCTTTTCTTCCAACAGTGTGATCACCGCCTCAACATGATCTGTACATTCGGGGTCGGAAATGTCGAGAACCAGTAACGCCGCATCTGCCGGCTGCAGCGCATTCGCAAACCAACTTTCCATATAGTCGGTTGAGACAGGCGGCAAATCGACAAGCTGAAAACTTACGTCCTCAAATATCAGCATTCCTGGCATGGGTTCATGGGTTGTGTGCGGGTAGGGCCCAATGCTCGCTCTGGATCCGGTCAGCTTAGCGTGCAAACTGGACTTACCAGAATTTGGGGGGCCAAGCAGTGCGATCTGGGCAGCGCCCTCCTGACGCACGCTGTGGACAGGGCCTGACCGTCTAGCGCCCTTCTTGGGCCCTGATAACTCGTCGGAAAGTTGCTTGATTCGGCTCTTTATGTCGGCCTGCAAGTGTTCGGTGCCTTTGTGCTTTGGAATGGTTCTCAGCATTTCTTTCAAGCACGCTAGCCGTTCCTGTTCATCTCGGGCGCTCCGAAATGCTTGCTCGGCTTTCTTGTAGTCTGGACTCAGATTTGCGGGCATAACATCCTCTTGTCATTAATTATGCATCAGTCGGTCACTATCTACTTGCCGAGCGCAGCGGTCTGGTGTATCAGAGCCAGAACAATGCTATCCGAGTTCCTTTTTGAACGTTTATCCGACCACCATCGTGTCAGAACATGCTTCAATCTCACCGGAGACCGAGATTGGTCCGTATACGGCAGTCGAATTTCACGTGCGGATCGATGGTGAATACAACGATGTGGTCATAGACTCTAACAACTACACTCAGTGCGGGACCACACTGGATTGTGCGCCCCAGAACTACAACTATAAAACCGGGCATACGAAACTTATCGCCGGAGATTACAAATGAACGCAGTTCGAACAGCCGTGGTTGGGACAGGACATCTAGGCAAGCTTCATGCGAAAAAATACACACTCATCGAGAATGTTGACCTGATTGCAGTTTGTGATCTGAATCGTAAAACCGGTACGGCCGTTGCGCGCGCTTGCGACACAGCCTTCCTCAAAGATCATTGTGAATTAATTGGCAAAATTGATGCGGTGACTATTGCTACTGATACCTCCACACACTTCAAGCTAGCACGCTTTTTCCTAGAAAATGGCGTTCACGTACTGGTAGAGAAACCGATGACTACGACAAGTGCGGAGGGCCGTGTTCTGACCGCACTTGCGGAAAAAAATGATCTCCGATTGCAGGTAGGACACATAGAGCGTTTTAACCCGGCTCTTATCTCGGCGCGGGAAAAGCTGGGGACTGTTCAGTTCATAGAATGCCACCGTCTAGCGCCGTTCAAAAAACGCGGTGCGGACGTGGATGTGGTCTTAGATCTCATGATTCATGACCTGGATGTGATCCTCTCCCTGATCCTTGGTAAGCCCTGTAATATCTCGGCAGTGGGAATTTCTGTAATCACAGAAACTGCTGATATAGCGAACGCTAGAATAGAGTTTGACACAGGCGCAATCGCCAATGTAACGGCATCACGAGTATCCACCGGGACACAACGTAAATTTCGCATTTTTCACGAAGGACAGTATTTGTCTATCGACTTCGGCGAAGGAGAGGTTCAATTGGTGTCCCAGAGCGATACAACAGACGAAGATCGGCAGGCGCTGAAGGAACAGAGGTGGAGCTTAGAAAAGGGAGACGCGTTACTAGCGGAAACCAAGGCTTTCATCAAAGCTATTCGGACGCATTCGCCCTGTCAGGTCAGCGGATACGACGGCGTTGTCGCATTAGAGCTTGCTGAGAACATCATCACGGATATGAAGAAACGAGTCTTCTGAACTCAAGCCATAATTAATCGACGTGAGTTTTACTCTCGTTTTTAGCGAGAATCCAAGCCCAACTCTTTTATTTTGCGAGTCAACGTATTGCGACCCCATCCGAGCAGCTTGGCGGCTTCGAGGCGTTTTCCATGGGCGCGACGTAACGCTGTTTTGATAAGGGTACGCTCAAACGCGGGGAGAGCCTCTGCAAGCAACGGGCTCTGGGGCTCAGATGAGAGTTGTCCCTCAGCCCACTCCGCAAGCACTGACGTCCATTCCGTGTCTGCATACATCGCAGCGCCGCCCATTCCCTCAGGAAAATCTATCGCGGTAATTTCAGACCCCGCCGCCGCGACCGTTAAGCGCCTGCACATGTTTACCAACTCACGCACGTTGCCCGGCCACCCATAATCCAACATGAGTGCTACCGCGTCACTACTCAGGGTTTTGGGAGGAACATCTAATTCCCTAGCTGCTTGTTCAAGATAAACACTCGCAAGAGCCTTAATATCTTCTCTGCGGGCACGCAACGGTGGAACGTCTATCCGCATCACATTAAGGCGGTGAAACAAGTCTTCTCGAAAGATTCCCGCAGTAACTGCCGCCCCCAAGTTCTGATTAGTCGCAGCAATCACTCTCACGTCAACCCGGACAGGTGTCTGCCCGCCTACACGAAAAAATTCCCTCTCAGCGAGAACACGCAATAAGCGAGTCTGAAGTTCAGACGGCATATCGCCGATCTCGTCCAAAAACAAGGTGCCACTATCTGACTGTTCAAATCGCCCAATTCGGCGCTGGTTCGCACCAGTAAAAGAACCCTTCTCGTGCCCGAACAATTCTGATTCCATTAACTCTGGAGTAATAGCGGATGTGTTCAGCGCCACGAAAGGATGTTCAGCACGCGGTGAGTTCTCGTGCAACGCACGGGCTACAAGCTCCTTCCCGGTCCCAGATTCCCCGGTGATGAGTACCGTCATACTGGAACGTGACAGCCGCCCGATCGCACGAAAAACTTCCTGCATCGCAGGGGCCTGACCAATGATGCGCGGACTCCGCGGAGTTCTATCTGGAGCCGTCAACTCGCCTCTTTGCTGCGCAGCTCTGCAGATCAGCTCCACGGCTTTGTCAATATCGAACGGCTTCGGTAGGTATTCAAAAGCACCGCCCTGATAGGCAGAAACCGCGCTGTCCAAATCAGAATGTGCGGTAATAACGATTACAGGTATACCACTGTTTCGCGCGGTTAACTGTTCCATAAGCTCTAGACCGGTCATATCCGGCATACGTATATCTGTGACGATTACATCAGGCCTTTCCCGGTTCAGCGCACGAAAAAAGGCCTCCCCCGACTCGAAACAACGGGGCAACATTTGTGCTTGCTTAAGCGCCTGTTCTAAAACCCAGCGCACCGATTCGTCATCGTCGACAACCCACACCGAAAGCCCTCGCATTGCCATTAGAATGAGCTGCCCGAGAGGCTTGTTACGGGTAACATCACCTGAAAAACTGTCTCACCAGGACGGCTTCTGAACTCAATAAGACCGCCGTTACGACTGACAAGATCCTGCGCGATGGTTAGACCTAGCCCAGACCCAGTCGGGCGCCCTGTGACCAAGGGATAAAAAATGGTTTCCCACAATTCCTCCGGGATACCCGGCCCGGTGTCTTCTACTTCAGCGGACAAAACCAATCGGTGTTGCTCTCCGCCTAGAGTGTAGTTACTGAGTGCTCGCGTCCTGAAAGTAAGGGTGCCTTTCGAACCAATGGCCTGAAGACCATTCTTGGCGAGATTCAAAAACGCCTGAATTATCTGACCGCGGTCGGCCGTGGTCAGAGGTAGGCTAGGATCATAATCCCTCTTCAACTGGACGTTTCCGGGTTTCTCTGCATCAATGAGTTGCGCAACATGTTCCGTAACCTCATGTAAATTAAAGACCTCTATCTCAGACTGGCCACCCGCCTCTAAAATGCCATCAACTAGCGATGCCAAACGATCCGCTTCCTCAATAATCACGTTCGTATAGGCTTGCATTGCAGCATCAGGCAACTGCCTAGCGAGAAGCTGAGCGGCACCGCGCAATCCGCCAAGCGGGTTTTTTACTTCATGAGCAAGCTGGCTGATAATTCGCCGGCTGACACGGCGTTGCGCGACAAGCTCAGCCTCACGTCGAATCTGTCGGTCCCGCTCGGCATCGAACAACTCCAGCAGCAAAGCACCACTTCCCTCCAGCGGTGCCGCTCGAAAATCCAAAAGGGTTTCTCGTTCCCCAATGCGGACTGCGATCTCACGCACACCATAGGTCAACTCAGTGTTCACCGCACGCTGGCACAAAGTCACTAGTTCTTCGGAAGGTATAAAAAAATCCCGTATTGATCGGCTGACTGATTGGCGCCGGCTGACACCGAGAAGGTTTTCAGCGGCAGCATTTAAATCGACTACATTCAGCTGCAAGTCCAGGACGACAACAGCGGTCGTGAGACCTTGAAGAATCTGATCTGAACTAGGCGTCTGCCGAATGCGCGGCGATAAGCGGGCTCGTTCTAGACCACGATCCTCAGAAAGGAAATCGGAATGAGGCACTGTTACTTCTCCAAGCTTAGCGCCGAATTTCTAGCTCTGCCAAGAAAGTGTGGCGGGATTTTAAAACCCCGCCACATTTTTTACTTAATAGGTCTGCCTAGCTTCCAACCCACTCAGAGGCTGTAATACATAGCGAACTCGACCGGATGTGTCGTTTTCCTAAGTCTGGTCACATCAGCAGATTTGAGCTCAATATAAGCATCAATACAGTCGTTTGTCAGTACATCGCCTGCTGTTAAAAAGTCTCTGTCAGCATCTAGTGCGTTTAGCGCCTCTTCAAAAGAAAAAGCGACCGTCGGTAGCGAACGCTCGTTAGCTTCTGCTAAAGCAAACAAATCATCGTCCGCAGCATCACCGGGATGAATCTTATTTTGTATGCCATCCAACCCAGCCATAAGCATGGCTGTGAAGCCGAAGTAGGGATTCATCGTTGAATCTGGGAAACGAACTTCTATTCGTCTCGCCTTAGGATTCGCTACATATGGAACCCGGATTGAAGCAGAGCGGTTGCGTGCCGAATAAGCTAAAAACGTTGGTGCCTCAAACCCAGGAACGAGTCGTTTGTAGCTATTGGTAGATGCGTTAGTGAAAGCGTTTATCGCTTTTGCATGCTTTAAAATACCACCAATGTAGAATAATGCTGTCTCTGACAACCCACTGTACTCATCGCCACTAAACAGGTTTTTTCCATCCTTTACCAACGACTGATGAACGTGCGCGCCGTTTCCGTTGTCATCTACCAAGGGTTTGGGCATAAACGTCGCTGTTTTTCCATATGAATGAGCAACATTCATAACTACATACTTGAGAATTTGCACGGCGTCCGCTTTTTTAACAAGGCTATCGAAAATCACTCCAATCTCTGCTTGCCCGGCAGTTGCTACCTCGTGGTGATGAACCTCTGTGGTAAGACCCATTTCCTCCAAGGCAAGGCACATGCTGGATCGAACGTCATGCATTGAGTCAACTGGGGGTACGGGAAAGTAGCCGCCTTTCACGCCAGGACGATGACCAATATTGCCGTCCTCATATTCCTTTCCGGAGTGCCAAGCCCCCTCCATAGACTCAACGGCATAGGATGCTCCCTGCATACTATCGTCCCAACGAACATCATCAAACACGAAAAATTCATTCTCAGGACCAAAGAAAGCGTCGTCAGCAATACCAGTAGAACGCATGTGTGCTTCAGCGCGCTTTGCCGCTGATCGCGGGCAGCGCTCGTATCCCTCCATGGTCATAGGTTCCACAACATCACAGCGCAAATTGACAGTAGACTCTTCAGAAAAAAGATCCATCACCGCAGTGGGAGCGTCGGGCATTAAAATCATGTCCGACTCATGGATGGGCTTCCACCCATTGATGGAAGAGCCATCAAACATTTTTCCTTCTTTAAAAAACTGTTCATCAATGACATGACTGGGAACGGTGACATGCTGTTCCTTCCCTCGCGTATCAGTGAAACGCAGGTCGATGAACTTCACGTTCTTTTCCTTGATTAGTTTGAGAATATCCGCTTGGGGGTCGTTAGACGACATGGCTTTCCTCCGTTGGTACCCGTAGTCGAGTGTGCTTTTTAGTTTTCAGAAAGCCCAAGTCAGGCTGGGAACTGTCCGCCCAAATCACGCTCTTGACTTAGTTTTCAGAAACTCACTATTTTCAGTATTTGTACCCGCTCACGAGCTGGCCTAAGCTATTATTTTGAACTGGCTGAACCTCGTCACCCCGGGGTGCAGTGCCCTAGGATGGTGCGAAGCTCCCCTATAATGCCTTAGTTGCGTGTGTAAGGGGAGGGTTTCGGAGGAATTCGGATGCCCCGGTCACGAGGCCGATGGCTATATGTCTGCGTACTATATCGGCCCCCCTTTACTGGAGGCCGGAGATATTTATGGATGCTATGGAGAAACTGGGCTCGCTCGCGAAACGAAGAGGGTTCATCTTTCCCTCCAGTGAGATTTACGGGGGTTTGAACGGCTGCTGGGACTATGGCCCCCTTGGCGTTGAGCTAAAACGCAATGTTAAGGAAGTATGGTGGCAAGACATGATTAGCCATCATGACAATACGCTGGTGACTGGTAACGCTCCTGCTCCCTTCTCCATGGTTGGTCTGGATAGTGCTATCTTGATGAATCCCCGCGTATGGGAAGCCAGTGGACATGTCGGAGGATTTAACGACCCCATGGTTGATTGCCGGGAAACGCGCAATCGCTACCGTGCGGATCAACTAGTGGTTTTTGGTCTAACTGCCGACGATACCCCCGACAACGAAATAGATACAGCGGAATTGCTATTTGCATCCCCTGGAGAAATAGGCATAACCCCAAAAGAAGTCCTTGTAGCCCCCCATCGCAAACGCATCACAAAGCTCGCGAAGACCCTTGGTGACTACCGGATCGTCCCGGTCCCGGATGCATTGCTGAATGAGGCACTGCGCGCTAAAACCCTCGCGCCCGGCGCAAAAGAGCCCGGCACCCTCACAACACCACGAGCATTTAACTTGATGTTCAAAACCCACGTGGGTGCCTTAGAAAACAGTTCGAATGTTACCTATCTGCGACCGGAAACGGCCCAGGGTATCTTCATGAATTTTAAAAACGTTTGTGATACGTCGCGAGTCAAAATACCCTTCGGCATTGGACAAATCGGCAAAGCATTTCGGAACGAAATCAATCCTCGCAACTTTACCTTTCGCAGCCGCGAGTTCGAACAAATGGAAATTGAGTTTTTCTGTCGCGAGGAAGAAGCAAGCGCTTGGTATCAATATTGGCGAGACCGTCGGTATAAGTGGTATGTCGACTTGGGTCTCGATACCACAAAGCTTCGCCTGCGCGAACATAGTTCCGAGGAATTGGCTCACTATGCGGCAGCCTGTGCAGATGTAGAGTACGCTTTTCCCTTTGGTGTCAGCGAACTTGAAGGAATTGCAAATCGGACGGACTTCGATCTTCGTCAACACACGGACTCAAGTGGCAAAGATCTCCGCTACTTTGACGACCAAGAGCCAAATGAAAAGAATCGGCGCTTTCTACCCTACGTTATCGAGCCCTCAGCAGGCGCTGATCGGGCTACGCTCGCTTTTCTCTGCGATGCCTACTCGGAAGACGAGGTCGGCGGAGAAATGCGCACTGTCTTAAAGTTTCACCCCAGACTCGCACCAATCAAAGCGGCCGTGTTCCCTCTTACGAAGAAAGATGGTTTGCCCGAGCGAGCACTGGCTTTGTACCGTGACTTGCGCTCTCAGATCACCACGTTTTACGACGAAAAAGGCAATATAGGGCGTCGGTATCGCCGCCAGGATGAAGCGGGGACACCCTTTTGCATCACCATTGATAACGAGACGCTGAGTAACAAAACCGTCACGATACGCGAGCGTGATACGTGTGAGCAGATACGCATACCCATGGTTGACGCCCTTGATCACATCACTGAACGCATGAAGGGCTGACATAGAACGCCGCGCGCTGAGAAGCTATCGGAATCCCAATGTCGGGTACACAGAAATTCATCATTTTAGATCGCGACGGAGTTATCAATCACGACTCCGCCGATTACATCAAAACCCCTGAAGAATGGTTGCCTCTGGACGGAAGTCTAGAAGCTATTGCTGCACTAGACCGCGCAGGATTTAAGGTTGCTGTGATAACAAATCAGTCGGGCGTTGGGCGAGGCCTTCTCTCTGAAGCTACGCTAGAGCAGATTCATTCCAAAATGCTCGAGGCCATCGGAAGGGCTGGAGGGAGCATTGCTGGCATTTACTATTGTCCACATAGACCGGATGAGGGGTGTCACTGCCGAAAGCCGGCAACCGGTATGCTAATGAAGTTAGAAAAGGACCTCGGTTTCCCGCTCACCGGTACGCCTCTAATTGGTGACACCGCCGCTGACATGGAGCTTGCCCAACGGGTAGGTGCTCGCCCTATACTGGTCCGGACGGGGTACGGCGCAGAAGCGTCAGCGGAACTGTGTGCTTCCGTAGAAGTTTACTCCGACCTAGCCAGCGCAGCCGCAATATTGTTAGCGGAACCACCGATATGAACTTCTTGCGCCAGTGGGCAGGATCAATCCTTTTTACTTTGTATCTCTTTATTTCGTTGCCGCTGTACGCATCCTGGATTTTATTACTGGCACCGTTTTCTAATCGTGAGCAAAGCATGCGCGTTGGTGTCGCTTGGGCCGATTCTGTTCTTTACATGCTTCGGAAACTTTGTCGACTGGACTATGAAGTTGAAGGCAAGCATTTCCTACAAGAAAACACTGTCGTACTTATGAAACATTCTTCTGCCTGGGAAACCATAGCGCAGTGGGTAATCTTTCCAGAACAAACCTGGGTCATAAAGCGAGAGTTAATGTGGGCACCCTTTTTAGGCTGGGTGCTCACTGTTTTCCAACCCATTGCCATAAACCGTCGTGCGGGGCGCAGCGCCGTGGAACAGGTGCTTGAACAGGGCCGTGTGCGGCTGGATGAGGGGCTCTGGGTAATTATCTTTCCAGAAGGCACCCGGGTGCCCCGCGGCGGCTCCCGCCCTTACGGCTTAAGCGGTGCGCTGCTGGCTACATCATGCGGGCGGTCCATTATTCCTGTGGCTCACAATGCGGGAGATTTTTGGCCCCGTCGTGGTTGGTTCAAACGCCCGGGTACGGTGCGCGTCGTAATTGGATCTCCCATCGTGTGCGTTAACCGATCGCCGCGCGACATCAATGAAGATGTGCGAGCATGGATTGAATCCACACTCATGGAGATCAGCGAACCACTAGACGTCTAAGTTGGCGGCTTCCAAAGCATTGCGCTCAATGAAGTGCCTCCTAGGTTCAACTTGATCCCCCATTAGCGTCGAAAAAATATCATCAGCCGCCACCCCATCCTCTATTCGCACCTGCGTCAGCCGTCTAGTTTCAGGGTTAACTGTGGTCTCCCACAACTGGTCCGGGTTCATTTCCCCCAAGCCTTTATATCGCTGGATACTCTGACTCTGTTTAGCCTGTTCCATCAGCCAATCGATTGCTTCCGGAAAAGTGGCCACATCGGCACGCTGCTTGCCGCGTATTACGTAGGATCCAGGCTCCATGAGCCCCTTTAGTTCGGCTCCTATTGCTGCTATACGCTCATACTCGGGGGAGTTGAAGAATCCTTTATGTATAACTTTTCTCACCGTGAGGCCGTGATGCTCCCTTTCCACAACGAGAGTCGCGTCTTCTTCTGTCGACGTTTCGAAGTGCACCCGATAGCGCGGCCCACTACCATTTAGAATTGAGAGGCGCTTTTCAAGCCCCTTTGACCACTTCGCAAACACTGAATCATTCTCTACCTCAGCACCCACTATTCTAGGCAACCACATCATAGCTCTAAGAACGCCTTCATCGTATCGGCGTCCCCACCGTTCAATGATGGATTTAATTTCCATGTACTGCAGGGCTAGCCGTTCTAATTCCTCTCCTTGGATAGCCGGCGCTTCTGGGTTTACGTGTAGCTCAGCTTTATCTAAAGCGCTTCTTAGTAACAGGCTGTTGAGTTCATCATCATCTTTTACGTAATACTCTTCTTTTCCGCGCTTAACCTTGTAAAGCGGTGGTTGAGCGATGAATACGTGCCCACGCTTAATGAGTTCTTCCATCTCCCGATAGAAAAACGTAAGAAGCAATGTCCGAATATGCGAGCCGTCTACATCCGCATCCGTCATGATAATGATGCGGTGGTACCTTAAACTGTCGGGATCGAAGTCTGCACGCCCTATCCCACATCCCAAGGCAGTAATCAGGGCGCCTACTTCCGCTGATTGCAACATCTTATCAAAGCGCGCCTTCTCAACATTCAGAATCTTGCCTTTCAGGGGCAGAATGGCCTGGGTGCGTCTATCACGGCCCTGTTTTGCAGACCCTCCTGCGGAATCGCCCTCCACGAGAAAGAGTTCTGATAAAGCCGGATCTTTCTCCTGACAGTCAGCAAGTTTGCCCGGCAAACCAGCGCCGTCGAGCGCACCTTTCCGACGCGTCATCTCGCGTGCCTTGCGGGCCGCCTCTCTAGCGCGTGCAGCATCTATAATCTTGCCAACAACCGCCTTTGCCTCGGAAGGGTGCTCAAGAAGAAAATCCTCTAGGTGCGCGCCCACCGTCGATTCGACGGCACCTTTCACCTCCGAGGAAACCAACTTGTCTTTGGTCTGAGATGAGAATTTTGGGTCCGGCAATTTTACTGAGAGAACGGCTGTTAGACCTTCTCGGGCGTCGTCGCCAGTCGTGGATACTTTTTCCTTACGACTGATACCTTCGCGGTCAATGTACGCATTCAGTGTGCGCGTAAGCGCAGCGCGAAATCCAGCAAGATGAGTACCACCATCCCGCTGTGGAATGTTATTTGTATAACAGAACATGCGTTCCTGATACCCATCATTCCACTGTAATGCTAGCTCTACCTGTATGTCGCCCCGTGTTTCCTGAAAATGCAGTATTGAGGGATGAATGGTTGTCCTATTTCGATTTAAGTGCTCCGCAAATGCTTTGATACCACCTTGAAACTGAAAAACGTCCGTACGTTCGTCTCTTTCGTCCTTTAATGTGATACGAACGCCAGAATTCAGAAAAGATAGCTCTCTCAAACGCTTAGCCAGAATATCGTACTCAAACTCAATGTTAGAAAACACTTCGCGACTCGGCTTGAAATGAAGAGTAGTCCCAGTACGATCCGTATCACCGATCACCGCTATGGGATTGTCTGGCTCTCCCATACGATAATGCTGCTCATGGATTTCTCCTTCTCGGTAAATGGTCAACACTAGTTGTTCGGATAGTGCATTGACTACGGAAACACCCACACCATGCAACCCGCCTGAGACCTTGTAGGAGTCATCATCGAATTTCCCCCCCGCATGAAGAACGGTCATGATTACCTCAGCTGCGGAGCGGCCTTCTTCGGGGTGAATGTCCACGGGAACCCCACGGCCATCATCGGTAACCGTAATGGATTCCTCCGGGTGAATAGTTACTGTGATGTCACTACAAAATCCGGCTAGGGCTTCGTCAATAGAGTTGTCCACCACCTCAAAAACCATATGGTGAAGGCCCGTGCCATCATCGGTGTCACCGATGTACATACCGGGCCGTTTGCGGACTGCTTCAAGCCCGCGTAACACTTTGATATTACTAGAGGTATAGTCGTCCTGACTCATGTTCAGATCCGTGTTCGGCAGAACCGGACTATTGTACCATCGATAAGACTTTTCCTTGTTCCACGTGGAACACCGAACATCCTGGCGCAGGGGGTAAAATGGATGCCTCGAGGCCTGTCAAAACTTGTTGCGCCGGCAACTCATCCAACACCGAAATTAAGGCACCCAAAGAGCTCTTATCTAGCTCTGCCGCAGGGTCATCTACTAACAGAATGCCCCCGTCATCCCGATTGGAAGCGAAAACTCGTATTTGTGCCAGCACCAATCCGGCAGCTATGAGTTTTTGCTGGCCCCGGGAAACTTCCTCACGGACTCCTCTGGTACCAAGACTAATCGCTAAATCGGCTCGGTGTGGACCCACTTGTGTAGCACCAATAGCATTATCTTTGTCAGAGGAAGCCTCTAGGGCTTCTTCGAAAGTTTGTCCCTTACGCCAGCCCTTACGATAGGTAATCTCCAACGGGCAGCCTAGCAACGCTTCTCCTAGTCCTGCTAGCGCATCGGCTAACTGATGTACATAGTGCGAACGAGCTTGGTCGATTGCTAAGCCTGCTTCCAAGAGGCTTTCATTCCAACTTGCTTCCACGCCACGTGTTTTTAAGGCCATGTTGCGCTGACCAAGAATCCGCCGATACTGCCGGCAGGCTGACAAATAGTCCTGTTTCACGTGAAACACCCCCCAGTCCAAGAACTGGCGGCGGTTTTTAGGCCCCCCCTCAATTAGGCTATGCATGCTTGGTTCAATGACATGGACGGGCAACAGACGGGCCAAAGCAGACATCCCTAGAGCCGGTTTACCGTCTAGCCTAAGCTCTAATCCACCAACGCTGCGCCCTACACCCAGATGATGCGTTACGCCCCCTAGGTTTAGCTCGCCATAAACGGCAAAGCTCTCCTGTCCATGTTGAATTAATCGCCGGCTTTGCCGGGTGCGAAATGATCTTCCACGACCCAAGAGATATATGGTCTCAAGAAGACTGGTCTTTCCCGCTCCATTGGGGCCAAAGATGTAGGTTCTCTTAGAATTGACCGGCAAGTCTACTTTAGATAGACATCGGAAGGAGTGAATCCGTACCTGATTAAGCGGCACGTTTGGCCCGTTGTTTCTTAAATATCCTATAAACGCATGGGCATAACCACAAATTTGGCGTTCTCTGTGGTTGGCCCCTTAATTAGGCAGCTGGAGTTTGCGTCGCTGAGACCTAGCTGAACCTGGTCCTCGTCGACAGCGCCTAGAGCGTCTAGTAAATAATTAACGTTGAAGCCAATCTCCATGCTTGGACCATCATACTTAACTTCCAAGGCTTCCTCCGCCTCTTCTTGTTCCGGATTATTCGCCTGAATATTGAGGCTGTTTTCTCCTAAGTCCAGCCGGACACCGCGGTATTTTTCGTTAGAGAGAATTGATGCTCGCTGCAACGCCTGACGAAGTAACCCCCGGTCAGCGGTAATAACGCTTTTAATGTCCTTTGGAACCACCCTGTCATATTCCGGAAAACGCCCATCGATTAGTTTGGATGTGAAGCGAATTTCGTTAAGTTGAACCCGTATATGGCCTGTGCCTATGGTGAGATCTACGTCTCCTTCATCGTTTATAAGCCGTTGCAGTTCCAAAACCCCTTTGCGCGGTACGATTACTTGCTCGTTTCTCTCGGCGGCCGCCTCAAGTTGCAACTCGGATAGGGCAAGTCGATGACCGTCCGTTGCGACGGCTCTTAGTGTTGTGTCTTCGGTCTCAAACAAAAGCCCATTTAAATAATAGCGGACGTCTTGTTGCGCCATGGAAAACTGCGTTTTTTCTAGTAGCTTTCGAAATGTTTGTCGTTTTGTTGTTAGTGTTTGTTGAGCAGCTATTTCCTCAACGGCAGGAAAATCTGCGGCGCGTAACGTAGACAAAGTAAATCGGCTCCGGCCTGCTTTTAGAATTGCCTTATCTCCACTCACACTAAATTCTATCTTTGCTCCTTCAGGTAGCGCTCTGCAAATGTCGTGCATTTTTCTCCCTGGTACCGTAATTTCGCCCGGGGTTTCGGTTTCAACTTCTGTTTGTGCTAATAGTTCAACCTCCAAATCCGTAGCAGTAATGCTTAGTTGATTTTCTTGCACTGTTAATAAAACGTTACTTAGAATCGGCATTGTTTGCCGGCGCTCAACTACGCCAATAACCGATTGAAGTGGTTTTAATATAGTGTCCCGAGATGCGCTTAACTTCATTGTGCAAATACCTATAATTAAATATTTATATTATTTTATTATGATTATTATTAACCTGCTGAACAATGGGTATAACCCATTTAATACTTTAAAAACAATAGCTTATATACAAACCCGCGGTGGACTTCAGATCGTTAATCCTGTTATTTTCATGTGTATAAAACAATAGAAAAACTTATATACAGGTTTTCCAATTACCCTGTTAGTGTTCTTAACAGGTTGCCATAGTCTTCAGATACTCGCGCCTCGGTTTCTCTAAGAGACTTAATTCTCCGACACGCATGGAGGACGGTTGTGTGATCTCTACCACCGAAAGCATCACCTATTTCAGGCAAGCTATGGCTCGTTAACTCTTTTGCAAGTGACATGGCGAGTTGCCGCGGGCGCGCAACGGACCGACTACGGCGTTTAGAAAGCAAGTCAGCAATACGAATTTTAAAGTACTCCGCCACAGTGCGCTGGATGTTATCTATGGTCACAAGTTTGTCTTGTAGTGCAAGCAAATCTCGAAGCGCTTCTTTTGTAAAATCCAGCGTAATAGGTTGCCCCGTAAAACGAGAGTTAGCAATCACTCGGCGTAATGCCCCTTCTAATTCTCTTACATTAGAGCGAATCCGCTGCGCGATAAAAAACGCAACCTCTTCTGGTAGATAGTGTTGTTCTACAGCAGCTTTGCTCATAAGAATGGCGGCGCTAGTTTCCAATTCAGGCGGTTCTATGGCAACGGTTAAGCCCCAACCAAAACGAGACTTTAACCGCTCCTCAAGCCCATAAACTTCTTTTGGATAACGATCACAGGTGAGAATAATTTGCCGCTGTCCCTCTAGTAAGGCGTTGAATGTATGGAAAAATTCTTCTTGGGATTGCTGCTTTCCAGCGAAAAACTGAATATCATCGATCAACAGAGCGTCTAGGGAGCGATAGCTGCGTTTAAATTCAGCGATAGTGTTGTGTTGTAGTCCCCGAACCATATCACTCACAAATCGTTCCGAGTGGATGTAAACAACCTTGGCGTTGGGGCGTTCTTCAAGAATCATATTTCCAACAGCATGCATTAGATGTGTTTTGCCAAGACCAACACCACCGTAGAGAAATAATGGGTTATAGGCCCGACCTGGATTTGCACCAACCTGAAGAGCTGCAGCTCTAGCAAGCTGATTACTTTTTCCTTCAACAAAATTCTCAAATGTGAAGAGGGGATTAAGCCGACTTCCGAGCAAAGGCCGGGATGGTTGAGCTCGGGTTACTTTGGCAGCCCCAGCTGACAAAGGGGGCCGACGGCTACCCACAGCCAACTCCACGGGGATGGATCCCGCGACTAATGAAATATGATCCATGCAATTTTCTTGGATCCAGTCCACAACAAAGCGGTTCGGTGCAAGTAGTTTTAGCCCACCGTCACTTACTTCAGCCTGTAGGGGCCTAATCCAAGTGTTAAATTGCTGTTCTGAGAGCTCTAACTCCAGAGTTCTCAAACACTGTTTCCAGAGAGACGGGCGTGCCGCCGAGTTCGCTACCACGGTGGTTTTTTCTTTAGTTAGTAGTTAATTGAATTTAGTGTCCGTAAGCGCCAGTTTATAATCATATCGCGCCACTTATTTCTAAAGCTTAAACTCAAGGCGCGGGTATTGACAGCCTACTAACCCCCGCGTACAGTTCCCGGCTCTTTCAGACCACACATCTCTTTGTTTTGCTTAGAACTTTCTTTGCTGGACCGGAACCAAATTCGGACTCACCATGAAAAGAACTTTTCAACCCAGTAACCTGAGGCGCAAACGTACCCATGGATTTCGCGCGCGCATGGCGACAAAGAGTGGGCGACAAGTACTAAAACGTCGCCGAGCGAAGGGTCGAGCGCGACTGTCCCCCTAGGGCGCGTGACCCAAGTTTTACCTTGGTGCGATCGGTTGCACTGTTTCCGCGCTGGCAACGTTTAGCCCAAGCGACAGAATACGGGCGTGTTTTTGCGCGGCCGGTTCGTTCTGCCGATCTTTACTTTACGGTTCTTGCACGGCCCAGCACCTGCGATAATCCCCGCCTTGGATTAGCAATTTCGAAGAAGGTCGACAAACGCGCGGTAGCGAGAAATAGGCTTAAAAGACTAAGCCGCGAAGTTTTCCGCTGCCAAGAGCTTCCGGCGTGGGACTTTGTCATTATGGCGAAGCGAAAGGCACCGGCAGTGGAGAATAAAATTTTAATTGCAAGCTTACAGCGGCATTTCGGGCGTATTGCACGGCAGGCCGAATCAGAACAGCATGGATAATACGCGTCTATTGCTCTGGATGACCTTCAGCTTAATGCTGTGGTTTACCTATCAGGCGTGGGTGAATCAATATCCAACGCCGGTTGAGGAAGTACCGCTAGCGATAGCTGGCGAGGAACAAACGACTCAAGGTGTTCCAGCTATCCAGGATCTTCCTCAGCTCACCCAGCCATTGATCCAAGCAGCACCCCTTGTCGCTGATGCGGGAGAGCCGCCCCGAACCATTCAAATTCGGACGGATGTTTTTGATGCACTGATCGACATGCAGGGCGGCGATTTGGTTCAAGTTGCACTTCTGGACTACCCGATCGACAAAGGCTTGTCCGCTCCTGTTCGGTTATTGGACTTTAGTGATCAAGATCGGTGGGTTTTTCAAACAGGCGTTACTGGTCCTGGGCGAAGTGAATCTGGCGAGAATGAGCCGAACCATCAGGCTGAGTTTATCGCTGAGAGTAACGAGTACATTCTTGGTCCCGAGGCGGACGAACTGATCGTACGCTTAGACTGGTCAAATGTAGGGGCCTTGCGCGCACAGAAAGTGTACACGTTTCGTCGTGGGCAATATGCGGTAGACCTGAATATCATCGTTGAAAATTACGGAGATGAGGCTTGGAGCGGTGCGGGATACGCTCAGATTTTTAGACATCATCGACCCGTTGATCGTTCTTTCACCTCAGTGGATTCCTACTCGTTCACAGGGCCCGTGCTCTATGACGGGGAGCAGTACGAAAAGCTAGATGTTGAAGATTTGATTGAGGAGCCAGTCAACCAATCTCTGGTGGGTGGATGGGTTGCAGCTATTCAACATCATTTTCTTGCAGCAGCTGTGCCACCTCCACTGGAGACATTCAATTACCGGGCAGAGGCGCAGGGGGAGGAATACGTCCTTACTGGCATATCGAATACAGTCGAGGTTCCTGCGGGTGAGCGAGAGGAATTTCCATTCACACTTTTTGTGGGGCCAAAATTGCAGGAACAGCTTGCGGCAGCTGGACCGAGTCTGGAGCTGACCGTGGATTACGGGATGTTAACTATACTGGCGCAACCACTCTTTTGGGGCCTAGACCGAATATACAGAGTGGTCGGAAACTGGGGCTGGGCCATCATCATTATCACGATATTGATCAAGCTGGTTTTCTATAAGCTTACCGAAACAAGCGGACGCTCCATGGCCAAGATGCGAAAGCTACAGCCGCGGATGAAGGCCTTGCAGGAGACTTACAAAGACAATCGTGAGGAGCTCAGTCGGCACATGATGGATCTCTACAAACGAGAGAAAGTCAATCCGGCTGCAGGCTGTTTGCCTATACTTATACAGATGCCTTTTTTCTTTGCCTTCTATTGGGTGTTGATTGAAAGCGTCGAGATTCGACAAGCCCCCTTTATGCTCTGGATAGGTGATCTGTCGTCTAGGGACCCATACTTTGTGCTGCCCTTGCTGATGGGTGCAGCGATGTTGATTCAGACTCGTCTGAATCCAGCGCCTCCCGATCCTATTCAAGCAAAAGTTATGCAGATCATGCCGATTATGTTTACTGTTTTCTTTGCATTTTTTCCGGCCGGATTGGTGCTCTATTGGCTCACCAATACGACGCTGTCCATTCTCCAGCAATGGCGTATCAATAAAGTCATAGCTGACTGAACGCACGCGTTATAGTCCACCGTCAGCACGTGCTCACGTTCTAGTAAGACCAGGCGGGGGTCTTGAATTACCGAACCAACGACACGATAGCGGCCATCGCAACGCCTCCCGGATCCGGGGGGGTGGCGATCGTGCGGGTATCCGGAACAAAGGCGCGGGCCATTGGTCAGGAGCTAACAGGTCTGGAGCCCCAGCCCCGTTATGCGCATGTCTGCACGTTTAAAGATGACGCTGGCCGAGTAATCGACCAAGGACTAATTTTGTTCTTTCCCAGTCCACGGTCGTTTACTGGCGAGGATGTGGTTGAATTGCATGGTCACGGCGGCGTTGTGGTAAGTGAATGGCTCCTTAGCAACACTTTACGTCTCGGCGCAAGGCCGGCGGAGCCAGGAGAGTTTACTCTGCGGGCGTTTTTGAATGACAAGCTGGATCTTGCGCAAGCTGAAGCTATCGCGGATCTCGTAAATAGCGGTTCGCGTGTGGCGGCCCAGGCTGCAATGCGCTCATTAGATGGTGTGTTTTCGGAATGCGTGGACGAAGTGCAGAAGCTTCTTACGGAGTTGCGCGTTCAACTTGAAGCCTGGTTGGACTTCCCGGATGAAGAACTCGAACTCGATGATACTGGGGACTTAGAAACCCGGTTCGGTGCCGCTATTGAATCGCTCGAGCAGTTGCGTACCCAGGCGGTAAACGGCGTAGTTCTAAGGGACGGCCTGAATATTGTGATTGCTGGTTCACCGAATGTTGGTAAGTCGAGCTTGATGAATCGACTTGCAGGCTACGACGCAGCGATTGTTGCGAAGATACCAGGCACTACCCGGGATCCGCTGCGGGAGCACCTGTCCTTGGATGGGCTGCCCGTGAGCCTTACTGATACAGCGGGGCTGAGACATACTCATGATTCTGTGGAGTCGGAGGGAGTGCGTCGAGCGCAGAAGGCTGCCAAGCGTGCCGATCGGCTTTTGTGGATGGTAGATGTTCGTGAGAGTCTTGATAAAGGGCTACACCAAGCACGCAGTGAGGCTGGTGAAGATGTGGCTATGTCTGTGATTCAGAATAAGGTTGATCTCGTGTCGGATGAACCAGAGCGGTTTGAGCGGGATGGGCTTACAGTCATACGCTTGTCCGCACTGACGGGTGACGGCATCGGTCTCTTGCGGGAGCACATAAAAGCTATTGCAGGGTTTGGAGGCGAGGTTGCTGGAGCGTTCAGTGCGCGCTCACGACATCTCGACGCCTTGCAGCGATCTGAGGGCTATGTCCGGGATGCTCGCGCCCAACTGCTCCAAGCTAGGGCGCTCGAACTTGCTGCAGAGGAACTGCGCTCAGCACAGTTAGCGCTCAGCGAGTTGACCGGAGCAATGTCCAGTGACGACTTGTTGGGGGAGATTTTTTCTAACTTCTGTGTTGGCAAATAAATTGTTCGGTGATGATGCTCAGTTACGGAAGAGGTAGACCGCACCCGACTCTGGGGCCGCGTTGTCATCCTGGGTAGCATTAATGCCCGCAGTAGCGCTATCTTCGCCACGAGCCCCTACCGCCATCATTGATCCATCTCCACTAAGCGAGATGGAACTACCGAACTCATCATAGTTTTCCGTATTTGCACCTTTGACGTAGGCATCTTGGGTCCAAACATTGTTGCTGCGAGTGAACAAATACACCGCACCGGATTCGGTCGCCGAGTCATCGTCCTGTCTACCGCCAATACCTTGGGCAGCACTGTCCTCTAACTGCGAACCCACCGCCAACGTGTTTCCGTCCGCGCTCAATGCTAGGCGCGATCCAAACCAGTCATTCCGCGATATGTTCGTAGACTTGATATAAGCTTGTTGCGACCAGGTATCGCCCTCGCGAACGAAGACATAGGCAGCACCAGCAAAGGTATTCTCGTGAACGTCGGGGACCGGTGTTGAGTTGACACCAGTGGTCAGGCCGTCTTCGTCAAGAGCGCCAGCTGCTACAGTATTGCCGTCATTACTAATAGCTACGGCTATTCCCAAAGAGTCTTCTTGCTCCGCATTAACAGCTTTAAGTTTCGCGATCTCAGACCAAGTGTTTCCGTTTCGTTTGAACACGTAAACTGCTCCTGTCCCAACTAGCGGATCATCTTCATCTAAGAGCGGATCCAATCCCGGCACACCAGAACCCCCCTCGTCAAAACTCCCCACTGCCATCACGTCCCCATTGACGCCCAAGGAAACAGCTACGCCAAAATAGTGCCCTATACCAGCATTTGAAGCTTTGACGTAAGCCTGTTGCGACCACATGCCATCGCTGCGAACAAATACGTATACGGCACCAGCCCCCGTGGCTGAGTTGTCTGACTCATCACCATTGATTCCCGTAGCCGCACTATCTTCACCAATAGCTCCCACAGCTAAAGTGTTGCCGTCGGGGCTCAGATCGATCGCGTAGCCAAACTGATCGCCGTCGCTCCAAAGATCCTCTCGAGGCGCCGGTTCACCAGTGTTTGATGCTTTGATGTAAGCCTGCTGTGACCAGGTGATTTCCTCACGTGTAAAGAGGTAAACAGCGCCAGCGCCGGGAATAGAATCATCGTCTTGGTTGCCGTCAATGCCAGTAGCAGCACTACCCTCAAAACGGGAGAATACCGCCAGCGTGTTACCGTCCCCGCTCAGAGCAACATTTGCGCCGAAGTTGTCGCCTAGTTCCGGGCTAGATGCCTTAACGTAGGCTTGCTGCTCCCAGCCAGCATCGCTCCGAGAGAAAACATAAACGGCACCGGCACCATAGAGCGAATTGTCCTCCTGGTTATTATTTATACCTCTGAAACCGCCGCGCTCCAGAGGGGCACCTACCGCTAGCGTGCTGCCATCATCACTAAGAGCAACGGAGTTCCCTAAAGTTGCGCCACCATTACCAAACTCATCGCCAGCCTCAGCGTTAGAGGCTTTTATATAAGCGACCTGCCTGGGCTCTTTCTCACAAGCAGTTAGCGTGATCGTAGCCAGCAAAAACAAAAAAATGCCCGGGCGGTTGCTACTTCTCATTTCAACTCTCTGCTTTTTCTAGCCCTCTTAGAGAGGCTACTACTCAGTCTCAACGTAGTCTCGGGAACGTGTGATCTCCTCACCAGTGTCCGTCAGGATAATCCTGGCTTTTTCATTCACATTCATAAACGGCGCGCCACTCAAAAGAGGCCGCCCTGTCATGGTAATTCTATCGCCTGGCTTGATGGTCTCCGTGGTCCAGCCCCTATTTACCAGAGCGTTCGCGCTGAGGCCTTCCACCTGCCATGTCACCACTGCTCCGCTCTCGTCTGTCACGTCTACAAGAGTGATTGAGTGAGGATTCATCATCCGAAACGCCACAACAGTGCCTGCCAGAGTAATAACGGTTTCGTTGTATCTCCCGGCATCTCCATGGTGCGCAACCACGCCGTCCCAACCAAGAATCAGCCCAACAGCGCTAACACCGAAAATTAATCTAGACAACTTAGTTCACCGCGAAACAATAGAACAACCCGGCACCGTTCCAGCCAGCGAAGTCCTCTTGGCTACAACCTGTCGTGGCATGGGAGGAGTTCCACGATTGGTTGCCGTGGCCAATGCGGTCGGAATGACCGACTTGGGCTGTGCCCTCATTGTTACTGGTCCAGTTATTGCAGGTACGGTCGGCGCTGTCAGCAAAAGCACGCCCGTCCGGTTGGGTGCCCGTGAGCATATCGTGCAGGTTTGGCATCGGGTCGCCAACACCGTTTATCTCATTTCCTTTCTCTGTGAGCGCGAATGCTTTGAACATGTTCGCGCCACGCTGTGCTTCAATCAGCGTATCACCGTGAATCTCGGACTTTATTATTGGTCGGCGGAGAACGCCCCTGGCATGGTACCAGGGACCATCCCCGATTCGATCACGCGCGTTTATGGCTGGCTTACCTGGCCGCGCTTGTGTGCTGAGGTAGGCTCGCCATGTACGATGCCCCGCACCGACATTTGTAGCCAGTCTTTGGCAATGTGCGTCGGCCCCTTCCAATCCGCCTAGGTTACCACCATCCCCAATCGGCTCACTGGTAACGAAGAACGACATAAGATCAACCGGGATAAAATTGCGAGGAGCATGGTAGCCCACACCTTGAGCTAATACAGCGTGCGAACTTCCCAACAGAATAAAAAAAGCACAAGCGTTCGGTAGCGTGATTTTTGTCATGGGTTTTCTCCAGTCACAGCAAAGCAGTAAAACTGCCCGATGCCGTGTGTTCTCGGCAAAGCCTCTTGGCTGCAGCCGCGCGTACCATGCGATGAATTCCAGGAGCCATTACCGCCGCCTTCCCGGTCAGGAAATCCGATCTGGGCGTTCGGCCTGTTCGGACCGGCCACTAACGGTCCCTGTGCCAGTTCCGGGTCGGGATCCCTGTTGCTTGTCCAGTTGTCGCAGGTGTAGTCGAATTCAGGCGGGTATGCGGTGCCGCCTGGTTGCGTGCCCGTTAAGACCTCATGGCGGTTGGAATAAGGTGTTGTCTTGACGTATTCCCAATCGTTATCCCTAGGATCAAGATAGTCATACAAGCCAGGCACAATGGCTCCCTTCTCGGTGAGCCCCGTCTGTTTATGCAGATTGTTACCCATTCGGGCAAGCTCCAGGGTGTCTCCATGCAGATGAGCAAGACTGCTGGCGATCATTACTCCATTAAAGTTGTGCCAGGGGCCTTTCCCGATTCGATCACGTGCGTTTATGGCTGGCTTACCTGGTCGGGCCTGTGTACTGAGGTAGGCCCGCCACGCGAAGTCTCCGGCACCAACGCGCGTAGCTAGTATTTGGCAGTGTGCGTCGGCACCAGCCAAGCCACCTAGATTGCCGCCGTCTCCGATAGGATCGCTGGTAACGAAGAACGTCATTGGTGTGCCTCCCGGCATACCGTGCTGTGCAAGCCCCACGGGGTTGCCTACGGCAGATAACACCAGGGCAAATGCGAGAGTTCGGGATTTTGTCATGTTCTGCTCCACGTGGGCTTTTCATCTGGCCCCCAGAATATATACCTCCATGGGAGATATAGGGTAGTGAAGCCCTCTCAGTTTGCTGCTTTTTAGGGTGTTAATTATATGATGCAGGTATGATGGCGCCGTTATTCGGGTGAGTGGGCAGCAATCCATGAATACGCTTTTAGTCAAACCGCTTCGTTTTCTGGTGCCCTTAGTCAGCGCAGTAATATCGGGTTGCACATCAGCACCTCCGCACTCTCAGGAAAGTGTATGTGCGATATTCGATCAGTATCCGGAATGGTACGACGCGGCCAAGGACTCCGAGGAACGGTGGGGAACTCCAGCGCATATCCTGATGTCTTTCGTTAAACAGGAATCCTCGTTCATCGGTAACGCGAAGCCACCCCGAAATCGTTTTCTGTTTATTCCCTTGGGCCGCCCATCGTCGGCTGAGGGATACGCCCAGGCCCAAGATCCAGCCTGGAACGAGTACGAGGAGGAAACGGGGGGAGGTCTTTTCAAAAGCCGCTCGGACATGAAGGACGCTCTGGATTTCATTGGTTGGTACAACCACAAAAGCAATGAGGCTCTCGGTATTTCTAAGTGGGATCCTAAACGCATGTATCTGGCTTATCACGAAGGTCGCGGTGGTTATTCTCGCGGAAGCTATAACAGCAAACCAGAATTAATACGCATCGCCGATCGCGTAAGTCGGCAGGCAGAAGACTATGGTGTTCAGCTTCGCCAGTGCGAGGATAGATTCCGGTGCCGAAATTGGTACGAAGTTGGGTTGTTCTGCAATTGAACTAGGGATCGCTTCAATCCAAAATCAAACGTTTTCGAATTCCCTATTTCACTTGCTGGTACAGGGGTAGCTAGCTACTGTTCTTACATCAGGTGATTAATCCGCCGCGAAGCAGTAGAACAAGCCACCGTTGGGATCCACCATACTGTCTTGACTACAGCCATCGTTGCTGTGGGCCGAGTTCCAAGAAGTGTAGCCGCCTCCCTGGCGGTCATGATGCCCACCGATGGCAGTGTGCTCAGGGCTGCTGCTGGTCCAGTTGTCGCAACTCATCACCTCGGGCGAGTCAGCTGATCTGACATTACCATCTGGAAGTGTGCCCGTCAGAATGTCGTGACGCCGCTCAGGAACTATGTCGCCATTTTCGTCAAGTGCCGTATCCCATCTTATATTGGGGTTGATATGCAGTTCCGTTACATCTTCGGCAATCTTGACTCCTTTTGCGTTGTACCAAGGACCGGTTCCAATACGTTCGCGGGCTTGCTGCTCTACTCCCTCACCGTAAGTGCTCAGGTAAGCACGCCAGACACGATTGCCAGCTCCGGCTGTTGTTGCCAAGTTTTGGCAGTGCATATCTGCGCCATCAATTCCACCTAGATCACCCCCGTTGCCGGAGCCCTCACTTGTGACAAAGAAGCTCATGATATTGAACTGTCCCCATGCATAAGTGCCGTATCCCGCAGCGCCTAGTGCGCAAAGGGCGAACAAGATTCCTGACGTTCGTAGCGAATTTTTATTGGAGTTCATAATCTACGTCCTTCGCTGAATTGGTATAGCATCACTTACGTAACCTACCACTGTGTTGTCTAAAAGGGGCATCGCGTATGTTCGGAGGGGGTGTGAAAACCCGCGCTTTATGGAGCCGGCAGCAACAATTTTTTAGTAATCTACTAAAAAAGCCCTTCTCTGTGGGGGCGGTGGCACCTAGCGGGCGACGTCTCGCCGCCTTGATGGTTTCCGATATAGGGCCTGGATCGCGGGTCATAGAGCTGGGTGCGGGGACAGGCGTCTTCACGCAGGCCATCCTGGATGCCGGTGTTGCGCCATCAGATCTAATCGTTGTTGAGCAAAACGAAGAATTTGTCGAACTGTTGAAGGAAAGATTTCCAAGGGTGACGGTGATTAAGGCGAATGCTATATCAATGCGTCGGCATATTGGTAGTCTTGATGGTCCCGCGGATTTCGTTGTCAGTGGGTTACCTCTGCTGTTGTTTCCAGCACGGCGCAAGGTGCGGTTATTGTCGGAGGCCTTTAGGGCACTCCGCCCCGGTGGATACTTCCACCAGTTCACCTATGGCGGTCTGTGTCCGGTGAGCCGTTCCGTGCTCCAGTTGCTGGGGCTAGAGGCCTCATTTTTGCGGTTTACTCTGTTTAATTTGCCACCCGCATTCGTTTACCGGATACAACGCCGATGAAAGGCCTGTATCTGGTAGGACGGGCTCACCCAGCCTAAAATCCTGCTTCATCATGGAATATCCTGACAAATTCGACTGTATTGTGGTTGGCGGGGGTCACGCAGGTACCGAGGCGGCCCTGGCGGCGGCGCGTTCTGGCGCCCGTACGTTGTTACTCACGCAAAACTTAGAAACACTCGGCCAGATGAGCTGCAATCCCGCTATCGGCGGAATTGGTAAGGGACATTTGGCAAAGGAAGTGGATGCTCTGGGCGGCGCCATGGCGCGGGCGATTGATTTTGCTGGTATCCACTTTCGCACGTTGAACGCCAGTAAAGGGCCAGCAGTGCGGGCAACTCGCGCACAGGCAGATCGTATCCTCTACAAACATGCTATCCGGCATTTATTGGAGGCCCAGCCCGGGTTGAGCTTGCTTCAGCAGGGAGTGGACGATTTAGTGTTGCGTGGTGAGCGAGTGGAGGGAGTCATTACTCAAATGGGGCTCCGGATTAATGCGCCAACTGTCGTCCTTACAGTAGGAACGTTTTTGTCAGGGCGAATTCATGTTGGCGACGCTAATTATGCGGGCGGACGCGCAGGCGATCCTGCGGCTGTGAAACTCGCCGAACAACTCAGAGCACTTGGATTGAAAGTCGATCGGCTGAAAACGGGCACGCCGCCGCGGATCGATGGGCGGAGTATCAACTACAGCCGACTAAAGGAACAACCGGGAGATACCCCGACGCCCGTATTTTCTTTTCTCGGAAAGCGAGCAGAGCACCCACGACAGATTTCTTGTCACATTACTCATACGACGGAGAGGACACACGAGATTATTCGTAATGGCCTGGACCGCTCGCCTCTTTTCAGTGGGGCAATAGAAGGCGTAGGGCCCAGGTACTGCCCTTCCATAGAAGATAAAGTTGTCCGCTTTGCGGATAGACCTAGTCATCAAATTTTTGTTGAGCCGGAAGGGCTGGAGACACACGAGGTTTATCCGAACGGGATTTCGACCAGTCTGCCGTTCGATATTCAACATGAGTTTGTCCGTTCTATCACGGGATTCGAAGCAGCTCATATCACCCGACCGGGCTACGCTATTGAATATGATTTTTTTGATCCAAGGGAACTCGAGCCGAGTCTGCAGACGAAAGCCGTGCAGGGTCTTTATTTCGCCGGGCAGATTAATGGCACCACTGGTTATGAGGAGGCAGCGGCACAAGGCATCATCGCCGGTATCAATGCAGCCCGGGCCGCCCATGCACTGCCTGCTTGGTATCCGAAACGCGACGAAGCGTATATCGGAGTATTGATTGATGATTTGGTTACCCGGGGGACCCTTGAGCCTTACCGGATGTTCACATCACGCGCCGAGTATAGGCTTTCTCTGAGAGAAGATAATGCGGATCTACGATTGACACCCAAGGGCCGAGAACTGGGTGTGGTGGACGATGCTCGCTGGCAAGACTTCGAAATCAAGCGCCAAATGGTCGAGCGGGAAACAGAGCGTTTAAGTGGGATAACAGTGCGTGTCGGAGATGTTCCCGACGATTCGGCGCTCGGTGCATTGAGCCATGAAGCAACCGCCTATGATTTATTGCGGCGTCCTCACGTGCATTACGAAGAGCTTGTACAACTGGAGCGCATTGGAATAGCGGACGGCTATTTGGAGCTTTGTGATGAGCTGGCAAAACAAATAGGACAACAGCTTGAGATTCAAGCGCGTTATCGTGGATACATCGAACGCCAGGCGAAGGAAATTGAACGGCACCACAGATATGCAACGACCCCACTGCCTGTTGATTTTCAGTACTCGGAAGTCACAGGGTTGTCTAATGAGGTTAGAGAAAAACTGGAGCGAATTCGTCCAGACAGCATCGGACAAGCGAGCCGCATAGCGGGCATGACGCCAGCCGCGATCTCGCTGTTACTGATCCATCTCAAGAAGCGTGAACTCAGGCGAAGCGCCTGAGCACGCTTACTCATAGAGGTGGCATGCGACCAACCGTTGACTCGTTTCGTCTTTAACATTCCTGAGTTGTGGTGTCCGGACGCCGCACACTTCCATCACCTTTGGGCAACGATCTGCAAATCGGCAACCAGGCTTGACGTTCACAGCAGACGGGATCTCTCCTTTGATCGCAGTGGACGGACGGGTGCGCTCACTATCAGGATCGGGCTCAGGGTTTGAGCTGATCAGCAACTCGGTATATGGGTGTTTGGGATTAAAGAAAACGTCATCGGCAACACCGATCTCTACGAGTGAACCCAGGTACATCACAGCCATTCGATCCGACACGTAGCGCACCATCGATAGGTCGTGTGCGATAAACAAAAGCGTAAGTCCTAGGGAGGTTTTTAAGTCATCAAGCAGCGTGATGACCTGCGCTTGTACCGAAACATCTAGAGCGGAGATGGGCTCGTCGCAAACCACGAACTCTGGTTTCATGATCAATGCGCGCGCGACCCCGATGCGTTGCCGTTGGCCGCCAGAAAACTCGTGGGGATAGCGGGACATATGATCTGGCTCGAGACCAACGTCTCGAAGCCATTGCGCCACGGCTTCGTCAATTTGGCTAGACGTGAGCGCACTATGTAGGCGCAACCCCTCGCCAACGATTTCGCCAACGGTCATACGCGGATTCAACGATGAATACGGATCCTGAAAGATCATTTGGATAGAAGTTGCATAGCGTCGGAAGTCGGAAGGCTTATAGGTACGCGGGAGCCTTTCTCCTCTGAATATAACCTCACCGGCGGTTTTGTCATGTAACCCCACCAGGGTTTTGCCAAAAGTGGACTTGCCGGAGCCGCTTTCACCAACAAGGCCGACGATTTCTTTTTCTTCCACATGCAATGAGACGTCATCTACAGCGTGGATGACTGAGTTTCGTCCGATTACGAAGTGTTTCGTTAATGCTCTAGCTTCTATTAAGGTGGTCACGATGTTCTTTGGTCATCGAATACGGCTGTTGCCGGAGCCGCATCTGGGTGGTGTAGCCAGCAGTTCGCGTAGTGTTGTGTACCCACGTTAAAACGAGTTGGGTTACGTGTTTCACACAACCGCATTGCATGGGGACAGCGAGCAAAATATGCACATCCCGGCGGAGGAGAGAAAAGGTCGGGGGGGCTGCCATCAATAGGTTTAAGCTTCCGGTTAGATCCGGCCTTATTGGTCGGCATGGCTGCTTTTAGTCCTAATGTGTAGGGATGTGAGGAGCGGTAATAAACATCCTCGACGCTTCCTTTTTCGACAACCTCGCCGGCGTACATTACGACGACGTCATCGGCCATACGTGCAACAACCCCCAAATCGTGTGTGATTAGGATGATTGCCATGCCGCTGTCCTGCTGCAGCGCGGCCATCATGTCTAAAATCTGAGCTTGGATAGTGACGTCCAATGCTGTTGTTGGTTCGTCGGCAATCAAGACGGCTGGCCCGCATGCGATTGCCATCGCAATCATCGAGCGCTGCAACATACCGCCGGAGAACTGAAATGGGTATTGCACAGCCCGTTGCGCCGCATCGGGTATTCGAACCATGTCTATTAACTCTATAGCACGCGCAAAGGCCTGCGCACGGGTAAAGCCGCGGTGAACCTGCAGAGTCTCGGCAATCTGATCACCGATGGTCATCGTTGGATTCAGTGACGTCATCGGATCCTGAAAGATCATTCCAACTTTCGATCCGCGAATGTCCTCACCGGCAATGGTTTTTTTGCCCAGAATGTCTATCCCCCCCAGTGTTGCTGAGCCTTGGGTGATGCGTCCTGGAGGCATGGGGATCAGTCCCATAATGCTATGTACGGATACCGACTTGCCACAGCCGGACTCGCCGACGATTGCGAGTGTTTTTCCTGCGTACAAATCGAAACTGACACCACGTACGGCTTTAACAATGCCACCATGTGTGTCGAACTCGACGTGGAGATCTGCGACCGAAAGCAGTACGGGATCATCTCGAATAGCCGTATCTATCATTCCCGTGACCTCATGCGTGCATCTAAAGCATCGCGTAACCCGTCGCCCAGCAGATTAAATGCGAGTACGGTCAGACTAATAAGCGTTGCCGGAAGAATGAGCTCATGGGGGTGATTGAGCATAGTTTGAATGCCCTCGTTGCACATGCTTCCCCAAGACGGTGTTGGCGGCGCGACACCCATCCCTATAAACGAGAGGAACGCCTCCACAAATATAACGGTGGGTACAGCGAATGTGAGAGTGACAAGGACGACACCAACGGTGTTAGGAATCATGTGGCGTAGTATTAGGTAGTGAGTTTTGGCTCCGAGCAGTTGAGAGGCGCCTATGTAGGCTTCTTCGCGAATTTGCAGAATTTGTCCCCGCACTAGCCGGGCAGTTGCTGGCCAGCTTAAGACCACTAGCGCCACAAGCATTGGAACGACGCCACTTTCCCCGGGGCCAATGCCAAATGCGATCTTGAAAAGAATCATAAACAGCAGAAACGGTAGGGCTACGACGAAATCGGCAAAGCGCATTAAGACTTGGTCGACTCGGCCGCCGATAAAGCCCGCTGCGCTTCCGTAGAGGATGCCTGTTAAGACGAAAAAGAAAGGAGCGATGATACCGATAAACAGCGATACCCGAGCGCCATACATCAATCGTGCGAGCATGTCTCGGCCAAGGTAATCAGTTCCGAGCGGGTGGAAACTTACACGGACTTCGTCTCCTAGTGAAAGGGTGGTTTCCAAATCAACCAAACCGCGTATCTGTGCCTCCGCAGCCGTGATGACCCTGATAGTATCGACCGCGAGTGTTGTGTATTCCTCCGCTTCGCGGCCATTTCGATCGGTGGCGATCACTGAGTACCAATAACGGGTTGGTGTCAGGTCGAGAAGGTCTTCGTAACTAACCTGTCTAGGATCATAAATCTCGGCCAGCGGCAAGCCGACCGCGCCATCCGGAGCCGGATCGTAAACATTGCGATAAACACGGTAGCCGCTTGCCCCAAGGACGGGCGCCCAAACGAGCCGAACGGCTTGGGTGCTCGCTGGTTGTGCGAGCTGAATTTCAGCTGTTGCTCCGACCGTATTGGCAAGAGACTCGGTAACGGTGGTGAATACGCCATTCCATGGCGCATAGGGCTCAACAATCTGCGCGCGACGGTCTGCACCAGGTGGGGTACTGAGTTGGGCAAGATCCTGAGCCGTTGGATCAACGGTCCAAACCCAGGGTCCGGCGACCGTAAATAAGAGCAAGGCGATGACAATATAAAGTGAAGCTAGCGCACGACGGTTTGTTGCCAGCCTCACCCAAGCATCTCGCCAATAAGATAGTGACGGCCTGACGATCGTCTGTACTTTTCGTTCGACGGAGACGCGCTCGAAGTCCGCCGCTGTAAGACTTAACTCCGTCATGGTTACTCCAGCCGTACGCGTGGATCAACGAGGCCGTAAATAAGGTCCACTGCGATGACCATGAACACTAAAAACGCTCCGTAAAATACAGTTGTGCCCATGATCACGGTGTAATCCAGTTGCTGCACCGCCTGTACAAAAAACCGGCCGAGTCCGGGAATTGCAAATACTAGCTCGACGACAAAACCACCAGTCGTAATGGCTGCTATCGCCGGGCCAAGTACAGTGATTACAGGGAGGATTGCGTTACGCAGTTGATGTTTAATGAAGACGCGAGTAGGTGGTAGCCCCTTGGAATAGGCGGTTCGTATGAAGTCAGCGCTGACAATCTCGAGCATCGATGAGCGCATAAGCCTTGTCAGAAACGCCATGGTGCCAAGCCCCAGAACTAGCGACGGTATGAGCATATGGAGAATCGAACCCCAGCCGGCGACAGGTAAAACAGAGAAGCCTACAAGATCATTTAGTCCGACCAGGGCGAGCTGTGACAGAGCGGCGATTACAAAGCTTGGTACAGAGATACCGAGTATCACGAGAAACATGACAATCACATCAGGCAGTCTGTTTCGATAAAGAGCCGTGAGGGCGCCCCATAAAACACCGCCTAAGCCAGCGAATACAATTGCGAGCACACCGAGCGTGGCTGATACAGGGAAATGTTCTCGAATGATGTCATTAACGCTGCGGTTTTGTTGTGTGAAGGAAATGCCAAAGTCACCTTTGGCCATATTCGCCATGTAGATGAGGTATTGATCAAAGATAGGTCTATCTAACCCGTAACGCTCCTCAAGGTTCCGGCGTATCTCCTCATTAACACCTCTCTCGTTGAGTAACGGGTCGCCGGGCACCGAGTGCATTGCAACAAAGGTTGCGGTTGCGATGAACCAGACTGTGATAACCCCCTGGATGAGCCGCTTCAACGTATAGGCGTACATATCCCTGGAAGCTACGGAGTCTCGACGATATAGGCATTGGTGAAATCGGGGTCGGGGCCAACCGCACGTCGGACCACGCCCTGAAGCCGGCGATCCTTAATGTAGACCCGTCCCCGTTCGTAGTTGGGAATCAACGCTACTTCCTCAGAGAGAATCTCTTGCTGACGGCCGAACGCATCCATTCGAATGCGGGGGTCGAGGGATGACTGCGCAAGGCGAACGGACTGATCGTACTCCTGGTTGGAAAAACGGCCGTTATTGTTGGGGTTCCAAGAGGCGAATAGCTCACCGAAGGTCAGTGGGTCGGCGAAATCCGGGCCCCAGCCATACGTAGCTATGTCAAAGTCCTGGTTTTGCATCTTCGCTAGGCGTTGTTTGAAGATTTGCCTGTCAATTCGGATGTCGATACCGAGCTGTGTTCCGTAAAGATTCTGAAAGTACTCAGCCTGTCTGCCAGCACCCGGGGTGTCATCCACCAATAGCGCTAGCGAGGGTGGTTCGTCTAAGCCGAGCTCTTCCATGGCTAGGCGAAGATGCTCCCGTGCTGCGTCGGCATCCAAGGCTATCTGTGGGGCCGGGTACTCTTGGCGAAAGAAGCCATCAATTCCTTGGAGCCAGACCGGGAAAAGAGATTCTCCGGGAAGATTGCCGGGAAGCTTAATAATACGGTTAACCAACTCACTGGGATCGGTCACGAGTTGCAGCGCCTTTCGAAGGTGCCAATTACTGGTGACTCGGCCAGAGTCAAAATTGAACGCTAGGAACCAGACGCTACCGTCACCAAAGCGCAGGAGTTCCCAGCGCTGCTGTAAGACTTCATCAAGTTGCTCGGCACCAAGATAGTCAACGATGGCGATTTGACCGTCTTTGTAGAGATTTAATGCCGCGGTCGTGTCCGTGGTGAAATAGGGTATATCAATGACATTGAGACGTACGCGCTCGTGGTCCCAGTAATCGGTGTTTTTTTCCAATCGCAAATGGGCACCGTGGACCCACACGGTCATCTCAAAGGGGCCGTTGTACAAAAGGTCCCCGACATCGGCGCCGTAGCGTCCGTCACGGTTGCGGTAGAAATCCTCGCGAATGGGGTTGTAGGTCGGAAAAGCGACAAGTTCTTCAAAATAAGCCAGTGGTTGTTCAAACTCGACCTCAAGCATCCTGTCATTGACAGCGCGTACGCCCAGAGCATCGCTAGGAAGAGTGCCGGTATTGATGGCCTCGGCATTCTTCAGAGGGTACAGAATGAAGGCGTATTCCGACGCTGTTTCTGGGGCGAGCGCGGTGTGCCACGCAAAAGAGAAGTCATGTGCGGTGACCGGCAACCCATCACTCCAGCGAGCGTCTTCACGCAACCAGAACGTCGCTCCGTCTTCCCGGATTTCCCAACGTTCAGCCACTCCAGGAACGAGCTGATTATTAGCGTCGAACCGCAGCAGGCCTTCCATTACGTGACCAAGGATCATGATGCTGACAGAATCTGTGGCCCGCGTGCTGTCCAGTTGCGGGGGTTCCGTGCTCAGTTGTAGGGTGAGTGTCCCCGATTCCGCATCAATGGCACTTAATGTGCTGGAGCCACTACCTGTAAGTGCTGATGCCCATGACAATAGGACCATCAACAAGGCAAAGCCGAGGGTAGCGGCAATACCCAGCCAGACAAGCTGAAAGCTGGCCGTGCGGGTTAAGGAGTTGCTAACGTCAGGCATCGTGTTGGGCATCGGAACTCGCTAGTAATTGCTTTGCGGTGTATAGCAGGTTATCGCAATCTGCTCCAGACGTGTGTAAATAGGTAAGGCTAGGGTAACGTGGTTTTACTTTATTTTGTTGTATTGTGGGACGATCTCCTTGCCCCCTTATACTCTGGACATGCAGGAACGTATCGTGTGCCAACTCGCGGGGGCAGGCCTGGCTAAAAGTAGCGGTGCAGTCAGCGCTTTAGCCGATTTTCTGCGATTACTCTCAAGGTGGAATGAAGTACATAACCTGACCGCCATTACTGATCCTGAGGAAATGATCCAACGCCACTTGGTGGAAAGTCTCGCCCTGGGCTCTTTTCTTAGGGGCCATCGTATTGCAGATGTAGGCAGCGGAGGTGGTCTACCCGGGATTCCTCTGGCCATAACGGAGCCGGAGAGAGAGTTCACACTGATCGAGAGCCGTAGCAAACGGGCAGAGTTTCTGCGCCATGTGAAAGCCGTATTGGGCCTGGACAATGTGGTTGTGGAACACGCAAGGGTGGAGGACTTACTTACTATCCCTCCCTTTGATACGGTGCTCGCAAGGGCCGTCGCAGCGCTGCCGGACTTGCTCAAACTTACGGGGCATCTATTTACGTCTGATACGGTCTTGCTGACACTGACAGGCGAGAGCTTTGTCGGCAACATTGCTAAGTTAGAGGGTGGATACAGGGCGCGTCGTGTTGGAGAGCCGGTTGCAAAATTATTCAAAGGGAGCTTTCTGATCGTGGATAAGAATAAGGATTGAAGATTTGTGACGCGGACTATTGCGATAGCCAATCAAAAAGGCGGAGTGGGTAAGACAACAACCTGCGTTAACCTGGCAGCATCTTTGGCTGCTACTCAGCGCCGAGTTTTGGTTGTAGACGTAGACACTCAAGGCAATGCCACTATGGGGTGCGGCATCGATAAGGCTGCATTGGAGGAGAGCGTCTGCGATGTTTTGCTTGAGGGGGTGGAGGCAGGAGCGGTAATCCAGCCCGCATCTGAAGGTGGGTTTGATTTGCTCCCGGGGAACCAGACCCTCACGCTGGCAGAGGTGGAACTCCTGACTCAGCCCAAGAGGGAATATCGTCTGAAGCAGGCCTTGCAGCCGCTTCTCAAAAGTTATGACTATGTGCTAATCGACTGTCCCCCGGCAATTAACATGTTGACAGTGAACGCATTGACGGCCGCGGACGGCGTGCTGATTCCGATGCAGTGTGAGTATTACGCTCTGGAGGGCTTGACCGCGCTTCTTGAGACAGTGGACCAGGTTCGCCGATCTGCAAACCCTGGGCTTCAACTGCATGGCATTCTGCGTACGATGTTTGATCCCCGGAACAACTTGGCCAACGAGGTTTCCGGTCAGCTTGTACAGCACTTTGGAGAACGGGTATTTCAGACGGTGATTCCGCGCAACATCCGCTTGGCTGAAGCACCGAGTTTCGGCAAGCCTGCGATGTACCATGATAAATACTCGCGCGGGGCTCTTGCGTATCTTGCTCTTGCGGGAGAGATCAATCGTCGTGAGGCATCCGCCGCAACATCTTGATCCACGTATTTTGGCGAGCTTGCGCTACAATCACACGACTGCCCTTTTCCCCACAGCGACCGGAGCACGATGGCAAAGCGGAAAAGCCTCGGGCGTGGCCTAGAGGCGTTATTAAGTACGAATATTGGGTCTACGGATGCGGATGCTGTTTCTCGGGACAGCCTGAAGGAAGTTCCCATTGATCTTCTGGAGAAGGGGCCCTACCAGCCTCGGATTGATATACGAGAAGAATCACTTGCGGAGATGGCGGAAACCATACGTGCCCAGGGGCTGATTCAGCCCATTGTGGTGCGCCCCTTGTCGACGGATCAAACCAGCGGGACAGAAGTTCGCTACGAAATTGTCGCAGGCGAACGGCGGTGGCGGGCGGCCCAGCTCGCTGGATTACATTCCATTACCGCCCTGGTTAGGAACATTCCAGACCATGCGGCAGCGGCAGTGGCGCTACTTGAGAACATCCAGCGTGAGGACCTGAATCCGCTGGAGGAAGCGATGGGGCTTCGACGGCTCGTAGATGAATTTGAAATGACTCACGGTGAGGCGGCTGATGCTGTGGGGCGGTCCCGAGTCTCGGTGAGTAATCTGTTGCGATTACTAGAGTTACCAGATCCCGTCAAAGATTTGCTCGCGCAGCGTGCGTTAAGCATGGGGCATGCTCGCGCATTGTTAGCACTTGAGTCGCCTCAGGGGCAGCTAACGCTGGCCCAGCAGGTGGTCAAAGAAGGGTGGAGCGTAAGAGAGACCGAACGCGCGGTAAAACGTTTTGTAAAAGCCCCTGTGAAAATAGACCGAGGCAACGCAGCCAAAAATCCAGACGTGAGGCGGCTAGAAATCCAACTAGGTGAGAAGCTGGGGGCAAGCGTGCGGATAGAAGAGCGTAGTTCTTCGGGAGGACGTCTCATCATTCGTTACCATAGCCTGGAAGAACTAGAAGGAATCGTCGATCACCTGACTTAATAATCTTGATCGGGCCGAGACAAGAATTTAGAATGCGCCGGTTATCAGGCAGCTTTAGTCCCTAAGCAATCAACGCCACGTATGTGGCTTTTTCTTTGCCCTCTGATGTTGGCTAAAATGTCGACTGATGAGCTGCTGAGGAAAGTGTTTGCTGGCACCTTCTGAATACGGTGGCTGAGAGCGTCGTGAGCGATCTTGAAGAGCAGTTCGATCATAAAGACCTGCACCTAAAGGCGCGCCGGGCGGCTCTGGGCATTGTGGCGGGTCAGTTGGGAATAACGCTGCTGATATCGGCAGTTGGGTTTTTGATAGGTGGTGCCCGAGCCGGCATCTCTGCTCTTATGGGTGGGGGAATCGGGACAGTGGGTAGCCTCTACATGGCTGTTAGCATATTCCGATTAGGCGTGGATGCAGAGCCCGATAAAATCCTTAAAAGGTTTTATCGAGGGGAGTTCCTTAAGCTCGCGTTGACCGTAGTTCTTTTCGGGTTGGTATTGACAACTATTGAGGTTTCGTTTGGACCGATGTTGGGGTGTTTTGCGGCAACCCTCCTCGTTTATTGGGTTGCGCTATTAAGATCGCCGATCTGACGCGTAATAATTAGTGGCTAAACAGGTGATTCAAAACTAGACATGGAAGATGCTCACGAAGTCAACGAAGGCCCAGCCTCTGCTACCGATTACATCGTTCACCATCTGACGAACTTAGATACGGAGCATGCGCTTCATACGGAGTTGGCTAGTCCGTTCTGGAATTTGCACTGGGACAGCATTTTTTATGCTGTGACTCTCGGTATTATTTTCGTGGGTACTTTTTATTTGGCAGCAAGAAAAGCGACCTCAGGCGTGCCAGGTGTTTGGCAGAATTTCGTAGAACTGATAGTGGAATTTGTCGACACTCAGGTTAAGGATAGTTTTCATGGTTCCAGTAAGGTGATTGCCCCGCTGGCTCTTACTATCTTCTGCTGGATCTTTTTAATGAACTTCATGGATCTTGTGCCCGTGGATCTCCTGCCAGCATTAGGTCTTCTGGTGGGCATCGAGTATATGAAGGTTGTTCCAACCACCGACCTGAATATTACATTCGGGATGTCGATTACTGTTTTTCTTTTGATGATTTTTTACAGCATCAAGATCAAAGGTATGGGCGGCTTCGCAAAAGAGTTATTTTTGCACCCATTTGGTAAATGGATGATGCCATTCAATTTTCTTTTAAAGCTCGTTGAAGAGCTTGCTAAGCCAGTGTCTCTTGCTCTTCGGCTATTCGGAAATCTTTATGCAGGCGAACTCATTTTTATCCTGATTGCGCTGTTCACGCTATCAGCGGGAGCGCACTCCTTGGGGGAGAATCTCACATCCGTGGGAACCATCACAGCATTTATCATCCAGGTTATCCTTGGACTAGCTTGGGCGATTTTTCACATCCTCATCATTACCTTGCAGGCCTTCATATTCATGATGCTGACTATCGTGTATCTGAGTATGGCTCATGAGGAACATTAACGCAGAATTCTCGAAGGGCTTGTGACCTTTCTGGACTTAGGAGAAACCATGGAAATAGCATTAGTACAAGCAGGAACCGCCGTAGCAGTGGCGCTTCTCATAGGCATGGGCGCATTGGGAACGGCCATCGGTTTTGGCTTACTGGGTGGACGATTTCTGGAAGGTGCAGCTAGGCAGCCCGAGCTCGTACCCATGTTGCAAATCAAGATGTTTATCGTGGCGGGTTTGCTAGATGCAGTCACCATGATTGGTGTCGGCGTAGCTTTGTTTTTCACTTTTGCCAACCCGTTCCTGGGACCGCTAGGCGGCTGAACAGTCTTTTTTCTGGAGGCAGATTGTGAGCATTAACGTCACACTGTTCGCGCAAATGCTGGTCTTTGGCCTTTTGGTCTGGTTCACCATGTCGTTCGTTTGGCCTTTGATCAGAGGAGCGATGGATGAACGTGAGAAGACCATTGCTGACGGTCTTGCTGCAGCGGAGAAGGGTCAGAGCGACCTTAAACAGGCTGGAGTAGAAGTTGGAAAAATTATTGAAGAGGCGCGCGACCAGGCGCGAGACGTGCTCAGTAAGGCAAATGCGCGTGCTAACGATATCGTCGAAGAGGCGAGGTCCGAGGGGGAGGTTGAGAAGCGTAAACGACTCGACAGCGCACAATCAGAGCTCGAGGTGGAAATTAATCGCGCTCGTGATGAACTCCGCCAACAGGTTGCAACTATTGCAATTGCAGGCGCTGAAAAAATCCTTTCGCGGGAAATTGACGAAGCGGCCCACAAGGATCTTCTTGATCGGCTCGCAGCCGATTTGTAGGCAAACAGAATGGCCGACACTAGTACACTCGCACGGCCCTACGCTCGAGCCATATTTGAGCTAGCTAGCGGTGACAAAGAGCTCTCAGTCTGGTCGACGGCGTTGTCGACCGCTGCGGAGGTCACGGGTGAAGCTGTTGCTAAAAAGTTCTTGTCCAGACGCGATCTCAACCAGGATGAGCGCGTTCGTTTCCTGCAGGAGGTCTGTGCCGATGTGGGTAACGCGGAGGTATTTCCCTCGGGGCGCGGTGAAAACTTGCTTCGACTACTGGCAGAGAATGAGCGTCTAGCAGTCATACCGGAAATCGCTATGCGGTTTGAGGAGCTAAAGGCCTGGGCAGAGAACACCGTAAAAGTGCAGCTCGTCACTGCTACGGGTGTGCAGGAGTCAGTGGTAAAACAGATAAAGACGAGCTTAGAACAAAAGTTGGGCAGGGCGGTTGAACTTGAGGTTAGAGAGGACCCGGAACTTATAGGCGGTGCAGTTATTTACGCCGAAGGTCGGGTTATCGATGGATCTGTGAAAAGTCGGTTGAGCGAGTTAGCGGAAACACTCGCTTCGTAAGGGGAATTTAGATGGTACTCAAAGCATCCGAGATCAGCGACCTGATTAAGCAACGCATCGAAGGGTTCGATGCTAAAGCCGAAGCTCGCGATGTAGGCACAGTTATTGCGCTGACCGACGGAATCGTCCGAATTCACGGACTCGCCGATGTTCAGTACGGAGAAATGGTTGAATTCCCAGGCGGCAGCTTCGGTCTCGCCTTGAATCTGGAACAGGATTCAGTGGGCGCCGTTGTACTGGGGGAGTACAAGCACATTTCCGAAGGGGATGTGGTTAAGACGACCGGCAGAATTCTGGAGGTTCCGGTGGGCAAGTCGTTATTAGGGCGAGTTGTCGACGCACTAGGCAATCCGCTCGACGGAAAGGGCCCGATCGATGCTGCCACAACAGCCCCCATTGAAAAAGTGGCTCCCGGAGTCATCGAGCGCAAATCTGTTGATCAGCCCGTGCAGACGGGATTGAAATCCATCGACTCAATGGTCCCGATCGGTCGTGGGCAACGCGAGCTTATTATCGGTGACCGACAAACCGGTAAAAGTGCGGTCGCTATCGATACGATCATCAACCAAAAAGGCAGCGGTATTAAGTGTATCTATGTTGCCATCGGGCAGAAGAATTCCACAGTTGCCAATGTCGTACGTCGGTTAGAAGACGAAGGTGCTATGGAGCACACAACAGTGGTGGCCGCTTCTGCTTCTGAATCTGCTGCTATGCAGTACATTGCGCCCTACGCGGGATGTTCAATGGGAGAGTATTTTCGGGATCGTGGTGAAGATGCGCTGATCATTTATGATGATTTGACCAAGCAGGCTTGGGCATATCGCCAGGTTTCTTTACTGTTGAGACGGCCTCCGGGGCGGGAAGCTTATCCAGGAGATGTGTTTTATTTGCATTCACGTCTTCTTGAGAGGGCCTCGCGGGTCAGTGAGGATTATGTGGAAGAAATCACACAGGGAAAGGTCAAGGGTAAAACCGGCTCGTTAACGGCGCTACCCATCATCGAAACTCAGGCGGGAGATGTTTCGGCATTTGTGCCGACTAATGTTATTTCCATCACAGACGGACAAATTTTTCTTGAGACAGATCTGTTTAATGCGGGAATTCGGCCAGCAATTAACGCAGGTCTCTCAGTCTCACGAGTGGGTGGTGCCGCTCAGACTCAGGCGATCAAAAAGCTTGGTGGAGGAGTTCGGCTAGCGCTTGCTCAATACCGCGAGCTTGCTGCCTTTTCCCAATTCGCCTCCGATCTCGATGAGGCGACTCGCCGCCAGCTGGAGCGCGGTCAGCGCGTCACTGAACTCATGAAGCAGCCACAGTACGCGCCATTGTCAGTTGCTGAGATGACCATTTCTCTTTACGCAATCAACGAGGGATATCTTGACGACGTAGAGGTGGAAAAAGTTGTTTCTTTCGAGGCGGCTTTACACGCACACGCACGCGCCAATGCTGTTGAGCTAATGGATAAGATCAACAGCACCGGCGGGTTCGACGACGATATACAGACCGATCTCAAAACATTACTGGACGAGTTCAAGGCGACAGGAGCGTACTGAGTAAAGCTCGAGGAATAACGGAATGGCAGTCGGCAAAGAAATTCGCACAAAGATTAACAGCGTCAAAAATACGCAGAAGATCACTAGTGCTATGGAAATGGTTGCGGCCTCCAAACTTAGAAAAACCCAGGATCGCATGAAGGCCGCTAAACCTTATGCTGAAGGTATCCGCAGGGTCATCGGGCACTTATCCCAGGCCAGCCCGGATTTTCATAATCCGTATCTTGAGGAACGCGAAATTAAACGGATTGGTTATATTGTTGTTACATCGGATCGCGGTTTATGCGGTTCCCTAAACGTTAATTTGTTCCGCGCACTTTTGAGCGACATTAGCGAATGGCAAAAAAAAGGAGTCGAGGTTGATTTGTGTTTACTCGGTGCGAAGGGCGTAGCTTTTTTTCGCCGGCTCAAGACGAACATCGTTTCTGTGGCGACCCACCTAGGTGATGTGCCGAAAATGGAGGATCTAATAGGGCCGATAACAAGTATGACGGAAGCTTACAAAGAAGAGACCATAGATCGGCTGTTTCTGGCGCATAACGTATTCGTTAACACCATGACACAAACACCAGACATCAGGACGATCCTGCCTGTTGAACCTGTTGACACAGATGATTTGCAAGAACACTGGGATTATATCTACGAGCCGGACGCGTCCGACCTATTAACTAATGTACTTACGCGCTATGTAGAGGCACAAGTCTACCGCGCTGTCGTTGAAAATATCGCCTGTGAGATGGCTTCTAAAATGGTAGCGATGAAAGCCGCGACTGATAATGCTGGCAAGTTTATCGATCAGCTACAACTCGCTTACAACAAGGCCCGCCAGGCGGCTATCACCCAAGAAATTTCGGAAATTGTCGGCGGCGCGGCAGCCGTCTAGATTAGGAAGGGCTAAAAATTCATGAGCACCGGTACGATTGTTCAAGTCATTGGCGCGGTAGTTGACGTCGAGTTTCCTCGAGAGGCTATCCCGAAGGTTTATGACGCTCTGCGGCTGGACGAGCAGAATTTAACGTTGGAAGTTCAACAGCAGCTCGGCGATGGTGTGGTACGTGCGATCGCAATGGGGTCGAGTGAGGGATTGAAGCGAGGTTTGCCTGTTAATAACACAGGCCAGCCGATTATGGTTCCTGTCGGCGAGAAAACTTTAGGACGCATCATGGATGTCCTGGGCACGCCCATTGATAATGCTGGGGAAATCGGTGAGGAGGAACGCTGGCCTATCCACCGTGATCCCCCTTCCTATGAGGATCAGGCTACTACGACGGAGCTATTAGAGACGGGCGTTAAAGTCATTGACCTAATCATGCCAATTTCGAAGGGCGGCAAAATTGGTTTATTCGGTGGTGCGGGTGTTGGCAAGACGGTCACACTGATGGAACTGATCAACAACATCGCTAAGGCTCATGGCGGGTACTCCGTATTTGCTGGTGTAGGTGAGCGGACTCGCGAAGGAAATGATTTCTACTATGAGATGAAGGAATCGAAAGTTATTGACAAGGTTTCTCTGGTCTACGGGCAGATGAACGAACCTCCTGGCAACCGTCTTCGCGTGGGATTAACGGGTTTGACAATTGCTGAATACTTTCGTGATGAGGGGCGTGACGTGTTGATGTTCATCGACAACATCTATCGCTATACCCTGGCCGGCACCGAGGTGTCAGCTTTGCTAGGACGAATGCCATCAGCTGTCGGTTATCAGCCAACACTGGCCGAAGAAATGGGGGTGTTGCAAGAGCGCATTACCTCAACAAGCACCGGATCCATCACATCGTTCCAGGCTGTTTACGTCCCTGCAGATGACTTAACCGATCCTTCTCCGGCTACCACCTTTGCTCATCTGGATGCGACATTGGTGTTGTCGCGTCAGATTGCGGAGTTGGGGATTTATCCTGCCGTGGATCCTTTGGACTCTACCAGTCGGTTGTTAGACCCGAACGTTATTGGTGAGGAGCACTACCAGACGGCGCGCTCCGTTCAAGCAGTGTTACAACGTTACAAAGAACTCCAGGACATCATTGCCATTCTTGGAATGGATGAGCTTTCTGAGGACGATAAATTGATAGTACAAAGGGCGCGCAAGATTCAACGGTTCCTGTCCCAGCCCTTCACCGTTGCAGAAACATTCACCGGGAGTCCCGGCAAGTACGTTCCACTAAAAGAGACTGTCAATGGCTTTAAGGCCATTGTCGCAGGTGAATTTGACCATCTGCCGGAGCAGGCGTTCTACATGGTTGGACCCATTGAGGAAGCGGAGGAGCGGGCTAAGAGCCTGCAATAGAGGGCGGCAAGAATCATGGCTAGCATACACGTTGATATCGTTAGCGCCGAGGGGGCGATATTCTCCGGAGAGGCGGAGATGGTGTTCGCGCCAGGGCAGCTTGGCGAAATCGGTATTGCTCCACGTCATGCCCCACTGTTGACTGATCTCAAACCAGGAGAGGTTCGTGTGCAAACGTCAGAGGGTGAGGAGCAGTTTTTCTATGTCTCCGGAGGAGTCCTGGAGATACAACCCCAGCTTGTGACTGTACTGGCCGACAGTGCGTTGCGTGCTGAGGATCTTGATGAAGCTGCAGCGCTGGAATCAAGGGAAAGGGCACGGGAAGCACTGGAGGGGCGTCACGGGGAGATTGATCTTGAGCAGGCGCAGAGAGATCTCGTTGAAGCCGAGGCGCGTTACCGAGCGGCTGAAAAACTAAAAGGTAGGCGCTGAGTCACCCTCTGGTCCGCCAGCGCGCTATTATCGCAGTTACGAATCTGTAAGAGACCAAAGGACGCACCATCGTGGCGTTAACTACCGTCATCCTGGCAGCAGGTCAGGGTAAGCGCATGAACTCAGACATGCCGAAGGTGTTACAGCCCCTAGGGGGCCGCAATATGCTGTCTCATGTCCTTGATATGGCGGCCGCGGTGGAATCGGAAGTCATAAACGTGGTGTATGGACACGGTGGAGATACTGTCCCAAAAGCGTTCCCCGAGTTAACCGTAGATTGGACTTTTCAGACCGAGCAACTCGGTACAGGCCATGCGTTAGGGCAGGCACTACCGGGGATTCCGGAAGACCACCAGGTCCTTGTTCTTTTCGGAGATGTTCCGCTGGTAACAGTAGTCAGTCTGAAAGCGCTGCTTGGGGAGGTGCCCACGGGCGGGGTGGCGTTGCTCACTGCTTTTTTAGAGAAGCCCCGCGGTTATGGTCGCGTACTGCGTGACGATGAGGGTGCGGTCACGGCCATAGTTGAGGACAAGGATGCCACGCTGGCGCAGCGCGCTATCAATGAGATTCATTCCGGAATGATGGTAGCTCAGGCCAGCTCACTCCGTCGTTGGGTGGAGGCGTTGAATGATGATAACCACCAGAGAGAATTTTACCTGACAGACGTTATCGCCATGGCGGTTGGGGAAGGGGTTCCAGTGGTTGGTGTCTCCGTAGCAGAGCCCGATGAGGTATTAGGAGTTAACGATCGAGTACAACTCGCGGCGGCTGAGCGCATTCTGCAGCGGCGTTACGCCCAAGATGTTATGGCGCGAGGCGCAACGCTTGCTGATCCCGAACGGTTCGATCTTCGCGGTGCGTTAACGGTTGGTCGAGATGTTTTTATCGACGTAGGAGTTGTTTTTTCGGGAGATGTTGTACTCGGAGATCGTGTGCAAATAGGCCCTAACGCGGTTATTTCGGATGCTAATCTGGGTGATGACTGTAGAGTTCACGAGCACTGTGTAATTGATGGCGTAGTAGCGGGCTCGCACTGCGAGATCGGGCCATTTGCACGACTTCGACCAGGTACGGAATTTGAGGAACGAGTAAAGGTTGGTAACTTTGTTGAGGTTAAAGCAAGTAGTGTCGCGCCGGGCAGCAAGATGAATCACCTGAGCTACGTAGGAGATACGCGTGTCGGTCAAGACGTGAACATTGGAGCTGGAACGATAACCTGCAACTATGACGGCGCAGCGAAGCATCGAACGCAAATCGGTGACAGAGTGTTTGTAGGGTCTGGCGCCATGCTAGTGGCACCACTTGAAGTAGGAGATGGTGCCACCATTGCTGCAGGATCAACCATCACGAAGAATGTCCCCGGTGAAACCTTGGCCGTGGAGCGGAATCGTCAAGCAACGGTAAAGGGTTGGAAACGCCCCACAAAACCCGCTAAGTGAAAGGCGCACTCAACTATTCCCGCGTCGCTTTGCAATAATGGTTTTAATTTCTTGGGAGGATAGTGCCTCATGTGCGGAATCGTAGGCGCAGTAGCCGAGCGCGACGTAATACCCATCCTCATGGAGGGGCTTCAGCGCCTGGAATACCGTGGGTACGATTCGGCGGGCTTGGCGATAGTCCATGATCAGAAACTTGAGCGCGTGAGGCGCTTGGGCAAGGTGAAAGGGCTTCAAGATGCACTCAAAGACCAGAACGTGGGCAGTGACATAGGTGTAGCCCACACACGCTGGGCAACGCACGGTACGCCTAGCGAAAATAATGCGCATCCCCACATGTCCGGCAATGAAATTGCCGTGGTTCACAACGGCATCATTGAAAATCACGCAAAGCTGCGCGCGGAACTAGAAGCGGAGGGATTCGAGTTTAGTTCGGAGACCGACACTGAGGTCATTGCGCACCGGGTTCACTATCATCTTGCAGAGACCGACGATGTACGCCTGGCGGTAAGCCGAACTGTAAAAGAACTTGAGGGCGGATACGCGTCAATAGTCGTTCTTAGTTCTCGCGATCCCGGGGCGCTGTTCACTGCTCGCTCAGGTACACCGGTTGTAGTAGGGCTAGGTTCTGGGGAGAACTTTGTTGCATCTGATGTCTCAGCATTGTTGCCTGTGACACAACGATTTCAATTTCTTGAAGAAGGGGACATCGCGGTAGTGCGGAAGGACTCTGTGCAGATATTTGACGCTGAAGGCTGCCAGGTAGAGAGGCCGATTCGAGAGAGCGAACTCACAGCCGATGCAGCTGAGCGAGGCCGGTTTCAACACTACATGGAGAAAGAGATTCATGAGCAACCCGCCGCTCTGATACGAACCCTGGAAGGGCGAATTAGTGATGGTGGTATTCCAGATTCTGTGTTTGGTACAAACGCAGAGGAGATTCTTAACAAAGTAACTGGCATACACATTGTTGCGTGTGGCACCAGTTATCATGCGGGGTTGGTGGCGCGATATCAGTTTGAAGAGATTGCGCGGCTGCCCTGTACCGTGGACATCGCCAGCGAGTATCGCTACCGGTCCCCGGTGGTACCAGACAATACCCTCTTCGTGGCCATTTCTCAGTCTGGCGAAACCGCTGACACATTAGCGGCGTTGCGGGCGGCCAAACAGCTTGGTTACCTCTCCACATTAGGTATTTGCAACGTCTCCGAGAGTTCTTTAACGCGAGAATCAGATTTGGTGCTGATGACCCGCGCAGGACAGGAGATTGGTGTCGCGTCAACAAAAGCTTTCACAACTCAGCTTGCAGCACTACTCATGTTGACAATAGCAATCGCTAAGCATCGAGAATTGGATTCAGGCGCGGAACGAGCACTGGTCACTCATCTGGCGGAAATACCGGGAATGGTTGAGCAGAGTTTAGTGTTGAATGATGCCATCGCAGATCTAGCTAAAGAGTTTGCGGATAAGCATCACGCTTTGTTTCTAGGTCGCGGAGCATTGAACCCGATTGCTATGGAAGGGGCTTTAAAGCTGAAGGAGATTTCTTATATTCATGCTGAAGCTTATGCAGCGGGCGAGCTTAAGCATGGCCCCCTGGCTCTGGTAGATGAAGATATGCCTGTGGTAGCTGTCGCACCCAATAATGAGTTATTGGACAAACTTAAGTCGAATCTTGAGGAAGTCAGAGCGCGAGGGGGGCAGCTATATGTTTTTGCAGATCCAGCAGTGGATTTGAGCGATAGCGACAGTGTGCGTATCTTGCGGATGCCCGCGCACGTGCAACCAATTCAAGAACC